>JAFLJS010000014.1 GCA_022712895.1 Desulfocapsa sp. | reverse complement strand
GCCAATGGAAAGAAAACCATTCAGAAAAATTAGAGATGAAGAACCTCCAGCAGCTCCCGTAATCTGTTGCTCAAAGGCGATTACAAAACCAAAAATCATAATAGCCAGACCATTATCAATGGCAACAATGGCAAGAAGGCTGGTGGTGAATGGCCCGGAGGCCTTCAACTCACGAAGAACCAGCAAAGTAGCCGCCGGAGCTGTGGCCAAACCGACAGCCGCAAGGAGTAGAGAGAGTGCGATATAATTTTGCAGCTCCCAGCCTTCCACACTGATTCCAGTAAAATGCATGGTACAGAAAACGGCTCCGAAAACGAAAACAAATGCGCCCATTGCTTCGCAAACCGATATAACAGCAACGGTGTACAAATAGCGCCGCAGTTTCTTGAGTTCGAGATGTTCACCAATACCAAAAGAAATAAGAACAAGGGCGATATTGGTAAAATGATCGAGATTAGAGCCAATAGAATTATTGTTAATAAGGTCAAAACCACTTGGGCCGAGCAAAACACCAGCCAGGATATACCCGGTTACGGAGGGTAGACGAAAGCGCTGACAGATTTTGGCCACCAGAAGACCAGTGGCAAGAAGAATAGCGAATCCTAAGGTAACCATAATGATACAATTCAGGTTTTTGGTATGTACTACAGTTGAGAAATTATTTGATTTAGGAGAATGAATTAACAGAACTTTTGTTGTTATACAAGATTATTGATCACACACATCAAATACGCTGAACAGTGTGAAGAAAAAAAGACCCATTATTCCTATCGGTTTCCTGGATGGTCATGCATTACAACCATGCAAAAATTGGAAAACAGAGAGAGTAATCTTGACTCCTACTACGTGTCACCTATTATCTTCTGTCCTACGCCACGAGTCCATACTCTTTCAACATATTTCCTGACATTCCCAGAAACACCTTACCGTAATATGCCCTATAAAATATAAAAATATTGTACTCCCAAGAAGTAACAAAAAACAATCGCTCACGTCTCCATTCGAACATATGCTTTCTTTAACACCAACACCTTGGGGACTGAAAATAAACTTAACATGTCATTTTGGGACGATAGAAGGAGCAAACAGGTGCAACACTTTTTGCCCAATAGGTGCAAATTCTCTTGCGACATGAAAACTTATATGCTACAAAGGGAGTCGAATGGAAATAATGTAGTACATGCCGGACAGTATATCTGTCCATTCGGAATATATAAAAGTTGAGGAGATCGCATGAAAATGAAAGGATTAATTTTAGGTTTAGGAATGATGGCAGGACTCATATCGTTCGACCCTACATACGGTCAGGCTTTTACGACGGAAGATGAATGGACTGATTACGACCCTTGCGGATGGAACGTGGAGCAAGAATCTGCCCCCCAAGAGCTTACGATTGCTGAGATTGCTGAGGATAAATGGACTGATTATGACCCATGTGGATGGAACGCAGAGCAGGAAGCAGCACCTCAGGAACTTACTCTCGCAGAAATTGCTGAAGACAGATGGACCGATTACGACCCTTGCGGATGGAACGCAGAGCAGATAGATATAGAAACGGAACTGGCAACTGCCTTTCCCAGCGCTCAAGATAATTCAAATTACATGAATTAAGCATAAAATTTATATCTGCCCTGACACCTAGCCTAAAGAAGTGGGGGGTACCTTTGTAGGTGAGTTGCACCATCAGCAACCAAAACCAAGGAGGTACCCCCTTATATTGTATTCTAACAATCCATTCTTTAAACAGAAGATCGCTCGATTATAAAGTAATTGTTCTTACTCTATCAAATCGGACATCTACAACAGATATATCACGCTTAAGGATTGCCTAAATCCTCCCCCTTCTCACCAATCATTAATTGAAGAAAAAATTTTTCCTCTAACCCACCTGTAAGTTGACAGACGACCTTATTATTCCTGCTGTTTTCTTGTATTAAGAATACTCATAGTTATTTCTGTTAATATCTCACCCTAGGTAGCCGATACTGTAAAACAGTTCACGGGTTTGTAATAAATTGACGTTACCTCTCTATAATGATAATATTTCTCTATAAGCATGTCAGCATTGAATAGAGCTAAAAAGAATAACTCATGAATCTCCTATCACTCCTCTCTCACATACCGTCTAAACCTCTCAATAGAAGGACTTTTCTTTCCCTCTCTTGCCTGGCAACGGCAAGCACCCTATTCCTGGATACGGAAGATTGCTTCGGACAATCAGCAGATGACCAACGGGCTACTATTTATAAAAAAATGTTGTCCGGCTTGAGAAAAATTAAAGATCCGGACAGAAACTATCCAGGTGATATCTGGGCAACTCCAGAACAGATGGTTCTTATCTATTCTTGTTACAACAAATTAAGCAAAGTCCAGAGCCTGATTGGTTACTCCAATTTCAATTTTATTGATTTGCCAACGGTCACTTATTCTGCACGGCAACAGCGCAATACTGGAAAACGTTTAGGAGGAAAGACTGAACGGACGCTACCATTTACAAGACCAGAAGAGCAGTTCATGGATCAGATATTTGCTATCGACGCTAAAACATATGGTTTTTATGGGGAGCGGGTCATTTACGACAAAAACTATCGAATAAATCCAAAAAAACTGATCTCTACAGACTGTCATTTTCTTCGACGAGGAGAGGCCCACGCAAAATATATCAGGATAAAAAAACAAGTCAGCAGCAAGTATAGTGATACCAGAGGCTCAACCTCCAAGCTAGACATGCAGGTCACTTCCGGAATCCGAAATATACCAAAACAGATGCGCCTCTTTTTCAGAAAAGCAGTCCGTTTGACTCAGGTTCCAAGACAAAGCGAAGTAAATATCCTTGATCTCAAAAATGGTACTACCCAGCTTGCCCATGTCTATGACTTGAAAAAAGACTGGAAAAGGATTGCAGCCGATGTAGCCAGACTCAAGAGCCAATCTCTCCCTGAGATTTTAAAGAGAAATGAACGCAAGGATTTTGTGCTGGGAAAGGGCTTTCATCTGATCAATCTCTCGGCCACATCGAGGTCGCTTGCACCACCAGGTTATTCCTGGCATGCTCAACATGATTTTGATATTGGCTTAAAAAGTGGTAAGCTCAAGCCCTACAATTTTCGCAAGGAGTTTATCACCACACCCCTTTTTGTTACCCTCTTTTCCCACGGTTTTATCCATCTTCGAGATCTTCGCTATCGACAAGATAATGAGCTGGGAGTTCGTTTCGAACCCTGGCATATTCAGGTCGGTGGCCCGAACGGGCTTATAAGCAAAACGGAACCCAATCCAAGTCAACTGTGGATTCCTAACCGAGAGTCTTAAATCGACTAATTTGCTGTTTGATGTGACTTGAATTTAACCTAAAAGTACAACCTGAATAAGGGGTACCTGTCAGGTCAGGTCTGAACAGCAGAAGATACCCATTCTCTCCAAATCCCTACAATCAAATCAACGGATGTGATTTACAAGGGCAGATTCGAGCCTGAGCTGTTTGAGAAATTTTTCGTCGGGTGCTAAAGCCAAAAGCCGGGAAACACCTTGCTGCATAAACGCTTCAACACTCATGCCATCCAATTCTTCCTGTTCCATAAGCACTATACCAATGATCACATCAAGCAGATCTGAATCACCAGTGAGAAGGATCGCCCAGAGCAGGTGTTCAGTCAGCGGATTCCGTTTAGGATCATCTATCCAATACGTTGGTGGCTGACTGACGATGGCAAGCTTTTTACTAAGAGCAGCACGACATCTGCCCTTCAGTGGCTCCATATCTGGCATAACACCACGCTGTAACTCCGCAATCATTTCAGAGAACATAGTCGAACTCACTCATGTATGTAGTTAAATGTGAGCTGCCCCTTACGAACACCTATTTTCACCTTGCCACCCTTAGCCAGTTCACCGAAAAGAATTTCATCAGTGAGTACGTCTCCTATTTCTTTCAAAATCAGACGCCTGAGTGGCCTTGCACCGTAGGCAGGATCGTAGCCTGTTTTTGCAAGCCAGGCTCTGGCACCGGCAGTAAGCTTAATTTTCACCTTTCTCTCAACAAGCTGCACATCAAGTTCACATACCAGTTTATCAACCACCTTTTCCACTGAGTCCGACTCAAGGGTGGCAAAGGAAATACTGGCATCCAAGCGGTTTCGAAATTCGGGAGCAAAAAGATTTTTCAGTGCTTTCTGCTCCCGCCCCTTGGTTTCTGTCACAAAACCAATGGGCGCTGTTGCCATTTCCCGAGCTCCAGCGTTGGTGGTCATAATGATAATCACATTTCTAAAATCCGCTTTTCTTCCCGAGTTATCCGTAAGGGTTGAATGATCCATAACCTGGAGCAAAATGGAGAAAATATCGGGATGTGCCTTTTCAATTTCATCCAGCAGCAAGACAGAGTAAGGATGTTTGCGGATGGACTCGGTGAGTAACCCTCCCTGATCAAAGCCAACATATCCGGGAGGTGCTCCGATAAGACGTGCAACGGCATGTTTTTCCATATACTCGCTCATATCAAAGCGTTCAAAGTGTATGGAAAGCTTGGCAGCAAGCTGACGGGCAACTTCAGTTTTCCCTACTCCCGTGGGGCCAGCAAAGAGAAAGCTACCCGTTGGACTATCCGGGTTGCCAAGGCCTGCACGAGAGCGTTTAACCGCAGTGACCAATGCCTCAATGGCTTCATCCTGACCAAAGATCACCTCTTTCATTGAAGCACTCAGTTCCATTAAGGATGAAAGCTCGGCACTTGTACCACTTTTTGCGGGAACCCGTGCCATCCTTGAAACTACTCTCTCCACATCGCGCACCTTTACCACTTTTCCAAACTTCCCAGCCATACGGAAAGCGGATCCCACTTCATCCATCACATCAATGGCCTTATCCGGCATAAACCTGTCATTGATATAACGATCTGCAAGTTCAGCCGTGGCCTTCATGGCAGGCTTTGAGTAGGTCACACGATGATGTTCCTCATAGCGAGACTGGAGTCCAGCGAGAATGCGGCTAGTATCTTCAACATTTGGCTCTTCAATGTCGATTTTTTGGAATCTACGTGATAAAGCACGATCTTTTTCTATATGATTTTTATACTCTTCATAGGTCGTGGCACCAATGCAACGTAACGTTCCTGCCTGCAGTGCAGGTTTTAACAGATTAGAAGCATCCATGGAACCACCACTGGTGGCACCAGCACCGACAATGGTGTGCATTTCGTCGATAAAGAGGATGGCATTTTTTTTACGTTCAATAGCAGAAATGACGCCCTTTATCCGTTTTTCAAAATCTCCTCTGTACTTGGTACCGGCCACCATATTTCCCATATCAAGGAGATAAATAATAACGTCCTGCAAAAGATCTGGAACCAGTGCTTTTTTCTCAGCGGCCCGTGCTTCGCCATCTGCATGGATCAAGAGTGCAAGGCCCTCGGCAATGGCCGTTTTACCAACTCCGGGCTCACCAACCAGTAGTGGATTATTCTTTTTTCGACGACACAGCACCTGCATCATCCGATTAACTTCAGGCTTACGACCAATCAGAGGATCAAGCTTGCCTTCAGCTGCTGCAATTGCATAATTGACTGTAAATTCCTGGAGAATTTTATCATCTTTTTCTGCCTTTTTCTTCTGATCCTGGGCAGATTGATCCGGCGCCATGGGAAAAGGTTCTTTCTGAAGATTGTCCGGGAGGGAATGTGAGATAAAATCAACAACAGACATACGGCCGAGGCCTTCTGAACCAAGAAAAAAAACGGCATGCGATTCGGATTCTGCAAAGATAGAGACCAGAATATCACTGCTGTCCACTTCCTTTTTACCACAGCTCTGCACATGGGCCACTGCCCGTTGCAAAACGCGATTAAAGGCGACTGTCTGGGCAGGTTCTCCCGGTACAGGATTGGTCAACACCGGTAATTCTCCTGCAAAAAAAGACTCTAAACGATTCTTCAGATTACGGGGCGAGCCACCACACTCTTTGATGATATACTCAGCAAGCTCATCAAAGAGCAGACCATAGAGCATATGCTCGACGGTTACATACTCATGGCGATGGCCCTTTGCTTCTCGTATGGCCCGTATCAGGGCTGTTTCCAGTGCTTTACTTATCATAATATATCTCAACATCTGACCGAGACAGCGTCAGGTTAATTAGGCTATAATAACTTAGTGAAAAATTAAAATTTATGATGAATATTTTTTCATTTCCATCATACTTGCTCTATTGTGCAGCGTAACGGATACTCACTCTTCCGGGCAAGATCATGAACAATCACGACCTTTGTTTCACAAATCTCATGGGTATAGATACCTGCAACTCCTACTCCATCCTGATGCACATTCATCATGATTTTTGTGGCCTCGGAAATGCTTTTTTTGAAGATCTGCTCCAAAATAGAGATCACAAATTCCATGGAAGTATAATCATCATTGTGCAGCAAAACTTTATAGAGCGGTGGTTCTTTAACCTCATCCCGATCTTTGGTTGCTGTTGATCCTTTTTTGTCACTCATTGCTTTCCTTTATCCTGCATCCACTCTGCCAATCAATTTCCATACTGCCATATCCACGTTTAACCATACGAAAAACGAACGATTAACTCAATGTTGTTGCCGTTTTGCTGCCAACATGGTCAGAAACAACTCTTCCAGAACAAGGTCAGCAGCAAGGGACGAGCCCTTCAAACGAAACTCTGCCTGCAACAACAGTCCCAGCCACTCTTTCAATACCGCGCAGGAAAACTCCTGCGCCTTGCTAAAAGACATATACAATGCGTACGGATGACCTTTTAACATATCCGTCCACTCTTCCCGTTTTTTTAAAGCTGGCAGATACTCTTTCTGAAACTGCCCGGCGTTCATACCAGCACGATAAATCGGCTCAGCTTGCATTTGTAATGATTTAAAAACCAACAACTTACGCAGATAGTTACGCATGGTAGCCAGAATCTGCAAAGCGTGCATACCGTTATCTTGCAGCCTGTGCAAAAGCACCAAAGCTCTTGCACCCTGCCGTTTTCCAAAGGCATCAGTGAGTTCAAAGAGCGCATCTTCTCTGGTTCTGCCCACCATGTCATCAAGATCCTGAACAGTGATAGTGTCTCTATCCCCAATATAGAGAGCAAGCTTCTCTGCCTCCATAACCACAGCCACGGGATGAAAACCAACTCGTTCAAAAAGTGAATCCAGAGCACGGGGTTGGATTTTTTTCTTTAAACCAGACAAGGCCTTTAACACCATTTCCTGCAAAACTTCTTTTTGTCCCTTCTGGGCAGCGGCACTTGCACCACTATCCACCGAACAATCCACCACCATACCTTCTTCTTTAATAAACTTGAAAAACTGTTTTCGTTTATCCACCGATTCAGCGGAAAGAATCAGCACATTATTGGGGGGCACACCTTTTTTGAAAGCTTCCATGTAGCGCGTGGCAAGATCCGTTGCACCCACTTTCTTTTTTGATCCCGCCGCAACAGCCAACAACTCGTCGGCCCAAGAAAGATTGCCTGTAGGTTTACTAAAACCAAACACTGCCTGCCACTGCTGCGCACTCAAATCGGCAAGCTGCTCACCGTCATCAAGATCACCAAGTGCAATAAAAGAGCGGAGTTGCCTGCGACAGGATGTCTCTTTACCGCCGCTTTTAGCCTGTTCAATCCGTGACCAGATGGCAGACCCCACATTTTTAGAATGAAACAGCCTTGAATCAGTAACTCTAAAGACCTGCGTTCCCGGTAATAGAGAAAAATTCAGGATCTGGCCAAGCGTTTTGGCCGCATCTTCGCTATCTCCATCCACACTGTTTACGGTGCCATGTTCATCAGCTGTCGCAAGCAATGCCTTCTGTAAACTATCAACTGCCTCCCGACACAGAAAACGCTCTCCAAAAAACAGAAAGATCTGCTTTTTCTTTGCATCTTTGGTCTGCCCCATCTCCTTTACAAAGGCAGGAAGCTCTGTTCGTTTAATCAGTGCCATTATTCGTTTTTTTCTGATCCATTATCTTGTGCAAAATGGCAGGTAAAGAACCAGGTTGCAGGTAATCTTCACCTAATCCCTGTTTAAAAATTCGGGAAGACTGCTCTGCCACATCATCCCAGCTTAAATCGTCTTTCCCGGTAGCAACTGCCTCAAACAAAAACTGATTATAAGGGTTATTAACAACTGCCTTGCCAGTACCCACCGTCGCTAAGATATCGACATTATGATCAAACAGGCTGGAAAGCTCTGAATACGCTCTAATCCCGCCGCACGATCCAAGACTCATAAAACGCTGTTTTTTCTCAAGATCATCAACGCTCACATCACCTTCTTCAATGAGTTTAGCAATGGGGTCAATGAGCTGCTCAGAGCGCCAGTAGCTGTGTCCACGCTGAGCAAACATCTCATGGCCTCCCTGGATGTACTGTTTCAACAACTGTTGCTGCAAGCCCTCTCCCTGAAAAATAAACACTGAATGAGATATTTCAATACCTCTCACCTGTTTCACCCAATCGATGACAAAAGGATTTCGCATCTGCAAACGGAAAAGTTTTTTCAATGAACTACTGGGGCTGGCAGCATAAGAACGAACGATCTCTTTTGCCCGAGCTAGTACTCCGGGGGATGCACCAAGATTGTATGAAGTCGACAAGCGAGGACGATATCCATTTTTACTAAGATAACGACAGTTAGAGGAGTAGGATTGCCTGCCATCATCGTCATAGTGGAATACTGACAGGCTGGACAACTTACCATCCGCCTTCCACTCTTCAAATGCTGTCTGTGTATAGAGCTGCAAGGGAATTGCCCCGTATTCATACATCATCATCTGGATACGGATCTCATCCACTTCTCCCACAAATTCGGAATAGTACTGTAGGTAATATTGCAATATCACCCGTAACTGAATGCTGAAAGTGGTATTCTGTTCCCGAATGGCTGACAGCATTTCAGCAATGAGATAGCTTCTGGTCTGGGGCTCAATGGTCTCCAGCAGTTTCATAAATGTTGCTGAAAAAAGAATCAGACTGTTCTCATCTTGGAAAGCGGATTTCATCACCAAGTCAAGGACGCGTTTTTGTTCTTCCTCATCATCGGGAAAAAAGACAGCCAGCTTTCCACGTTGTGCTAGGCTGATAATGAAATCAGAAACGTGATTGTTTTCCGGATCTACCTCCAGAAGGAATCTGAGAAGATTGCCTTGAAAACGTTTAACAATGCGATCATTTAAAATAGGGACCAGAATATCGCGAAATGAAGAATCATAAAGATCACTGCCTTTGGAGAGCAAGATATAGTTATGTACGGTGGTGATATCGTGGGCTGCCTGCACTCGTGCCTTCCCTGTGGCTCTACGCAGGGTGGCTATCGCTGTACCTTTCTTCCCACCATTAAGCGCTCCGTAAAATGCATCTTTAAACTTCTTCTGAATTTTCCAATCCAGGCGTCGAAACAACGTGGTCAGGTAACTTTTGGACCCACCACGAAGAGATGCTGCTGATATTTCCCGGCCTCTTCGGTCGGTTACAGAGTGAAGATCATTTATTTTCCAGGTCAGGTAATCCGATGCTTCCGCTAAACCTCTTAAGAATATCGCCTTCTCTGCGGGACTCCGCGCAAAAAACAGCCACTCTTTCTGATCCAGATCTTCCGAAAAATAGTACTTCACCCAGGAACGAGCAGCTTCTGCAGTAACATCCTGCTTGAAAAGGCCCTTTGCATTCCAGACATCTGTTTTCGAAAGTGTTCGCAGGAGCGGTATGATCTCAAGTGCGTGATAGGCATTAATATCTTTTATCCGACAACACTGTTCCACTGCCCACTGCTGCTGCTCATTCATTTTTTCCAGAATGCCTAGTACGATACCTATATCCTTCTCAGCATGACCCGGAAGAAGCAAAAAAGCTTTCAGCGCCCAGGCAGCAGGTTCAGTCATCGCTTCGACACGACTAGTATAAGATATGAGATCACTGGCACTTATTACATCTACCAGTACAAAACCAGTCATCACCCGCCCCTTCGAGTAATCAAGTTTTGCCAGCTGCTCCAGAAACTGCCATGACATCTCGACATTAGCCCCTTCAAGGGTCACAAATCGTTCAAGGAGCTGCAAATTATCAAAACTGATCTTCTCATAAATCAGTCGTTCGAGTGTTGTCACCAATTCTACAGCCGTGATACTGTGTAGTTTTGCGAATGCCCGAAGCGCCCGTTTTTTCGTATAGTCCAGTGAACGTATCAGATCTTTTTTATATTGAAACAACTGCTCATCTTCGCAGGCAACCCTGGAAAAGGCTTCCACCGTTTTCTTATAGCCATTGTCGGGGATTCTTGCCTGTACCAACAAGGGAAAACCCAGCGTGACAGACAGAATAAAAAAGAACAAAACTACTCTATGAAAAAAACAATTATTGTGTTGCATTGCTACGTATATAAGAATTGACTTTCCTGTCAGAAATTTTATGTTGAGCGCCTTCTCTTGCCGACTTACAGGTTCTGGATCTGATGTACAGATTGTGCAGAAGTCCGTGCTGCCCTGAAGTTACCAGCACCGGTAATGGATGGTAAGCCAGTATAAGTACCTTCACCAAATTCTTTTCCACAAAATACGAAAAGATTTTACAAGGTACTAAAGGAATAAGCATTTATAAATAATTTTCCAGCATCAACCATGAAAGAACCGTATTCACATCTCCTGGCACCCTTTTGCCTGATACTGGCCATGTTTCTCTGGGGCAGTTCGTTTATTGCCCTCAAGCTGGCATTTGCCGACTACCATCCCATGCTTGTAATCTTTGGCAGAATGCTCATCGCCTCCCTTGCCTTTCTCTGTTTCCTGCCACGCTTTCGCACTGTCAGAATACGCAGACAAGACTGGAAACTGTTGGCCGGTATGGCTATGGCTGAGCCCTGTTTATACTTTATTTTTGAAGCCCTTGCCCTGAAAAACACCTCCGCATCTCAGGCATCTGTTATCACCACCATGCTTCCACTTCTGGTTTCAGTGGCTTCTGCTTTTCTTCTTGCTGAAAAATTTTCTTTGCAAAACTATGCAGGCCTGGGCCTGGCAATGCTTGGCGCAGTTATCCTCAGCCTTGGTGGAGAGGCAAGTGCGCAGGCGCCCAATCCCTTACTGGGTAATTTCTATGAATTTCTAGCCATGATTTGTGCAACAGTCTACACTATTGCCGTAAAACGTTTGTGCAGTCGGTATTCAGCACTTTTTATCACAGCTTTCCAAGCAATCATTGGTACGTTCTTTTTCGCCCCATTCCTTCTCCTTCCCGGAGTAAGTATCCCCAGTCCTCTACCTCTTATTTCAACAACAGCTATTGTCTATCTTGGCTTGGCTGTTACGCTGGTTGCTTATGGCCTCTACAATTTTGCACTTTCACTAATGGATGCCGGAAAAGCCGCCGTTTATATAAATTTGATCCCGCTCTTTACAATGGGACTTGGCTGGCTGATCTTTAACGAAGCCTTCACCTCCATACAGTACCTTGCTGGAATTGTTATATTTATAGGAGTTAGTTTGAGCCAGAACTTCTGGATGAAAAATAAAAAAAACGTCGCAGTGTCGTGAGAAAACATACGTGAATAGATCGAAAACCAGCAGTAATTGACCTATGTCATGTTATCTTCTCTCTACGTTGTGTATTCTTATTGCAGTAATGGTGTTGGAATAGTCGTAAACACAACACACATATTATACAAATCAGAGGACAATTATCATGGCCGAATGCGGATGCGGTAACAAAGATGGTGGAGCAGGTGGCCCTTTTTCAAAGGGTAAAGAATTAGTTGAATTTGTCTACAATGCCCATGACGGCTCTGTACGCGACCAACCTATTTCTCAAGGAGCTATTGCCATTGAATGCCAGGGATGCAAAGCTTCTTTTACTTTAGAAACCTACCTGGGAAAATGCCCGGAATGTGGCGGTGTACATGCTGTGGCACCCATGAATCCTGTTGCCGATAACGTGCAATTTGCCGGTGTTGATTTTACACTGCCGCAATAAATAAAATAAGCCATCTATCAAAAGGGCTTTAAGTGCTTCCTGATTGTCTTTGCCAGGACTTCAGACTTCAACTCAGGAGGGTCAAATCTTTAACCTTGAGACAGGCCCTCTATCTTTTCTACCAGGTTGGAAATTTCAGGGTCTTTTTTTACCTTGTTCCTTAAACGGCTCCAAGATATTGAATGCGCAGTGCTCAAACTGCTTTTTGAAGTCTACTATAATCGCCGAAGGAAGCATTCTACGAATGGATATAAACCACCAGCTCAATTCGAGATGGAATGGTGGAATGAGAGAAAAACGGCTTAACTACAGTTCCACTTTTATGTGGCAGGATCAGTAGTCGTGGTTTTCTTGCCATGCATCAGAGCCTAGCCTCACGTTTTCTTTAAAAAAGGTTAATCCACCAGCTGTTCCGGATTCAGTCCCATACCGATAGCCAGTTTTTCAAGAGTAGCATCACGCAGATTTTCACTTCGTTCCATCTGGGAAAGTGCCGGTTGACTGATCCCGGCTTTTTTCGCGAGCACCTTCTGACTCATTCCCAGATGTTTTCTCCAGGCCTTGACCAGATTCCAGTCCTTTTCAATCAGCATTCCCACCACTTCATGGGGGATCGTTGCTTCTTTCCCTTTCTGACTGGTGAGTTCTAAATAGTCATCATAGGGAATAACCGCAAAGGCGGGCTTTCCACCCTGGCGAATAACCTGCACGTTATTTGTATGTACGTTCATTTCTCTGTTTTACCTCCTCTATGGTTACAATCTCAAGGGAATCAGTAAAAATCACCCTCCAGCGGCCGACACGAAGTCTATACATCTCTGTGGTCTTAATCTTCTTCACATTTTCGCAGTGAGGAAAATCGACCAATGTACCGACCTGTTTATAGATCTTCTGTTGTTCCTGCCTGTTTTTAATCTTTCGCAGTTGTCGTAGGGCTTTTGTTTTCCACTCAATCTGTTTCATATAGGCATTGTAACTTATAATATAAGTTTATTAAAGAGCAATATAAGTCTTTGGCGGAGTACTGTCAACGGTTCCGCCATCAGGTCAGGAGGGGGCAGGCTTGACAAATGGGTGTTACCCGATTGTCTCTTTAATTATATTAATCTTTTCGGCCAACCCACTGTCTTTTTTCATCCTCTTGTCCAGCCTCGAAGCAGCCTGACTTAATCCGGAGAGGTCTCGTTTGAGCCTAAGACTCAGTTCCGTCAAGTGGATATGCTCAATATCACGAACAAGTAACGCTGCCACCGAACGAGGTTCTGTTATACGCTTCTGCCTGCTTCCACCAGATAATTCGTCTAATTCAATATCATATCCTTCGCAGACTTTCAGGAGTACATGCTCAAGGCTTATCTTTGGTGAAATCTTTTGCAAAGCCTTGCGGAATGCCTCTTCTGCAAAACAATCTTCCCCAAGAATACGACGGTCTTTATTTCCCCGATGAAATTCTTTTCTATACGCTTCCTCTTTACCCGCCAGAACAAAATCCCGATACATCTCTATGGCATATTGCTTTTCTTTGGAAAATTGCGACAGAACCCAGTCTATCGTCAGCCATGATACAGGGATTTTCCCTAAATAGGCAGAATGACTACTCCACAAATACTGATCAGGACGTTCAACCATTCCTGCACGGACAGGATTGCTATGGATATAACGTACAAGTTCCAGCAGATAGTTGTCAGCATCAATCAGTAACGCTTTATAACGACCCTGGAAGAGATGACCCACCTGATTTCTTCGACAGTTTATGTAACGGGTATAGCGGAAACTAACATTCTGGATTATGCGGGACAAGGAGACATCACCAACCTGAACAGCCAGATGAACGTGATTCGTCATCAGGCAATAGGCATGGATTCGATGCTTGTATCTCTCAATGCCTTCTTGAAGGAGAAAAAACAATTTGCTTCGATCCCGCTTGTTAAAGAATATGTTTTGACCAGCGTTACCTCGCAGGATGACATGGTAACAAGCGCCTGGGTAATGTAGTCGTGGTTTTCTTGCCATGCATCAGAGCCTAGCCCCGGGATACCCATTTGTCAAGCCTGACCCCCTCCACTCCATCAGAGCCTAGCCCCGTAGCCCCGGGATACCCACTTGTCAAGCCTGACCCCCTCCTGCATGACCCCCTCCTGCACTTTCATTCTCTTGTTTAAATTGCTTCGTTAAAAGCACACCTGCAACAACAAAGTAGCAACTTGTAGAGAGAAGAATAAACTTCAACCATATAGAATCAGATGGTTTTAAAAATACAGACAAAATAATTATTGGATATAAAACCATTAAAATCAAACAGAAAATCGATTCTGCAAACGGTTTTCTTTTATACGTGCAATACGCTAGGATAAATAAGAACATGATAACAAATACTCGAGCAGCAAAAACATAATTAAAAAGCAATGTATTATGGAAGTATTGCAAGGAAATATTTACGAGAAACTTCATATTTTCAGTTAATAGAAAGAGTGCAATTACAAAATTCCTTCTAAAAACTACTTGAAACAAGCTAGACAAGGAAAACTCAATATTGCTTTTTTTAATTACAAAAACATGCCATAATATTACCGTGATGATTTTTATTATTTCAATGCCAACAACGATCGTTGGTATAATATCCCCGTTATTCGCTATATATGAATTTACAAAAGGTATCGAGGAATAACCTATAAATAACCGAACAGGAGTTTGCACATAACAAACATATGCGGCGAATCTATTTTGTTTAATCAATAGATTCGCTGAAATAAAAACTGAAAAGTCAATTACTAAGAATAATAAGGGAATTATTATACTAAAGATTCCTGACGACATGTCTAGGCTAGCTAAATATTTAAGTTCATTATATACTGGAATCTCACTCCTGACTATCCATCCAACGATCAAGGACACAATAGTAGCAAGATCACACACTGCCCAAAAATAAATAGATAATTTCAAGTATCTCATAATACGTATTGCTTTTAATTGTGGACATTATATAAGAATGATGCGACAGAAATGTTGTATCACTCTGACACTCTTTAATGCTAATTGTCTCTGCTCCACGATTTGTTCATAATCGCTTCTGTAAACCAAGGGATTCATCTTAACTTTTAATTGATGGGGCACCAATTGGATGGATCGATCGAGTCTCTACCATAAAAATCTCTAGAGAGTAGCCTTTTTTTGATACAAGTAACTCTAGAGTTACTTCTTCATTTGAACCAATTAAAACCTACCATGACAACGGTTTACTCCCATTGTCTGTTCCCTTATATTGGCATCTTGAAACATGTCTAGTACCATACTATCTATCCCTGTATACGTTGGGAAATCTAGGTGCATCTTATAACCATCCCCTAACACTTCAACCCTTCCTTTAACAGCTCTTGATCTTTCAACTCTATCCTTCATTGGCCCCATGTCAAAAAACGCTTCAATAGAATCGAAAACATCACTAAAGAATCCGTTATCTTCTTTGGCTAAGTTCGAGTCTAAACCATAATCAGCTATCCCATGCCCCCAATTACCATAATCGCCACCAACCTGATCTGACATATCGCCACCATCTGTTTCATTGTTTGCAGAACCATAATCACCACCCGCCATATCAGAGTTATCTGCCTCCGCCGCATCACCCATATCGGCATACAGCCCAAATAGGTCAACAAAATTAGCCGGATTATTTCTGACATAACTATAAAGATTAACCCCACCCAAAATCCCAATAGGATCAGGAGTAGTCCAAACCCCAGTCCCCGGATCATACTGCCTGAAATGGAATTTATACATCCCACTTTCTTCATCAAAACGTTTACCGGTAAACGTATAGGGGTTTTCAGTTATATCACCACCAGTCATTTCGCCAAAGACATCATAGTGGTACCTGGTCTGCAGGTTACCGTCATGATTACTAAGGCTGGCAACGGAACCTAAACCGTCATAACTGTAGTAAAGCTGTCTACCGGTGGGCCGATTCTGATAGCTATCATTATCTCCCTGGGAAACGTTAAATTCCTGGCGGGTCAGAATTCTGCCATTAGCCCGATAGTAAGTAGCAATCTTCTGGGTAAGCTTGCCACTGATCTCTTGCAGAACCTCTATGCCATCGTAGAGATAGTTGGTGGTATTGCCATCCTGATCTACTTTATAGACTCGACGATTCATGGCATCATACCCATAACCAGTGGATTCCCCGTTGGGGCTGTCCACCTGATCCATCATGTTATCGTAGTTATAGAAATAGTTAGCTACTTCGCCGGAATCACTCTTTTGAATGCGGTTGCCGTTTTCATCGTACCTGAACTCAACCGTTCCTGCCTGTAACATTTGGTTGGCACTGTTGTACTGATACTCCACTGTCTGCCAGTCATTAGTATGGCTGACACGGTTGCCTACGGAATCATAGACGTAGCTTACTGCGGAAGGAAGACAGTCCGTGGTCTCGTCACAAATATTCTTAAAATGACCCTTCTTATTACCCTTACCGTTTAAGGTGCCGTTATTTTTCTCCTCCTCGGTAAGTTCCGGCTCCCATTCCCGAAGCGGATAGTCAACAGAGGTAAGACGATATAGATCGTCGTATTGATAAGAGGTAATATCGCCATTTTCTTCGGTCATGGCAAGCTTATTACCCACCGCATCATAGGTATAGGTAAATGATGAAAGGGTACCCTCTCGGTCGCCATAAGTGGCTATAGAGGAAAGTCTGTTATCATCATCGTACTCTTGTATCGTTTCGGTATTATTGGGATGGGTTGTACGTATAACCCTGCCCATGGAATCATATTCATAATCGGTTCTGCCACCTTCCGGATCGGTAAATGCTATGGTTCGGTTCTTTGCATCATATTCATAAGCCATAACCCCTTTTGCCGGATCCATTATAGCTATACGGTTGCCTAATTCATCATAAGAATAGTCTATTTGGCCATTATGTTGATCACTGGCAATCCAAAGACGTCCGTTGGCATCATACACTCTACTTTCCGTGGTTTGCTCATTACCAATGTTAACTGGCCTTCCCACATTATCATATTCAAAAAATTTAAAAGTATTGTCGGGAAAATCAGTCCGTACCAAACGGTTTCTGGAATCATAATTATGGGTGATAACAGCACCATCTGCTTTGGTTTTCTGGATCAGATTACCCACACCATCATAGAGAAAGGAAATAGAATTGCCCAGGGCATTTGTATTTTGTACCTGACGATTCAGGTCATTATAGAGATAGCTAAGGGGATTACCATTGGCATCTGTTACCCTTGCAAGATTTCCTACTGCGTCGTATTCAACACTTGTGGTGTAGCCAGCTGCATCTACTGTAGCTGTCAGTCTGTCGATCTCATCATACTGGTAGCTTATTACATTACCATTGGCATCAGCCTGGGATATTTTTCTTCCCTTAGCATCATAGCTAAAACTTGTGATACGATTGCCTGGAAACGTTTGTTTCTCAATCAGATGATCACGGCTGTCATAGGAATAGCTGAATCCTGTTAGATTTGGAAAAGTCTTTTTAATTAGATTGTTTGAGCCATCGTATTCTTTCGTGAGAATGTTACCAAGAGGATCGACTGTCTGAATCAGATTACCTCTTTTGGAATACTGGTAGCGAAAGATATTTCCTTTAGCATTTATTTTAGCGATTCGATGTTGGAGAGCATCATACTCAAAATGTGTTTGGGCACGAAGCGGATCGGTTACACTGGTACGCTTTCCTAAGAGATTATACTCATAGCTTGTTGTTTCGTTATTCTCATTGGTTTTAGATAACAGGCGACCAACAATATCACGACTGCTTGTCTTTACTGTTCCATCGGGATTGGTAACTGTCGCAAGCTGACCATATTGGTCATAGGATAAAGCAGATGTGTTACCATTCTCATTGGTCACTGAAACTGGCAGGCCAAGGTTATTATAACTCATGGTGCGACTGTTACCGTCTGGATGGGTAACAGTTATGAGATTAGCGCTGTTATCGTAGGAAAAAGATCTGGTTCTTCCCAGTGCATCAGTTACAGAGGATATTTTGTTAAAGAGTGGCTCATAGTCGATCTCTGTTCTATTGCCCAGTGCATCGATAAATGAGGTAATATCATTTTGCTGGTTATAACTGAAGTCTTTGGAGTTACCGTTTTCATCAACTACCTGTACAAGATTGTTACGGCTATCATAAGAATAGGATATCGCTGAGCTGTCGGGATATACGACACGATCCAAGCGGTGATTCTCGTTGTAATAATAGCTCGTCAGTTTGCCTCTGCGGTCACTGACCAGAGTTACTCTGTTTTCTTGATCGTAGCTGTAGTTAAACTCGTAGCCTTCTTTATCAATTTCTCGAATTACTTGATTGTTTTCATTATAAACATAACTGTGGCTACTATTGTGGGGATCGGTACGGGCAATCATTCTGGCTTGGTCATCATATGAATAGATCCAGTTATATGCCATTGGATCAGTATAACTGCTAAGCTTGCCGCTTTCATAGGTGTAGCTGTGTCTATTATTCTCGGGATCAGTAATCAGAGTGATAAGGCCAGCACTGTTATATTGAAATGTTGTAATTCGACCGACGGGGTCAATGATTTGGGTCAGCAGTTCATCTTCACGAATAAATTCGATTGTATTATTGTTGGTGTCTATCTGTTTTGACAGCAGGTAAGTTCCTTTAAAATTGTGCTTGAACTCTCTTTTTTTTCCATGCTTATCTATAAGTTGGAGACCATTTGCAATGCTGACAATTCTATCCGTATAGCGACCGTTATCAGTGATGGGTATATAGCTGCCATCTCCCTGCTCTTCAAAAAGGATCGGTGTTCCCTTTTCTGTTAACAGTTTAATAACACCTGGACCAAAATAGATTGTTGGATCTGCCGGATAAGGATCAAGGGGATATTTTTCTTCCTCAAGACGAGCTTCTGCAAAAGCTTCTGCGGCATCATTGCTTCGCTCAGCCAAAATATCCAGGATTTCCTGCCTTTGAGACTGGACGCTTGTGACTATCCCCATTGCTTGAGTAAGATCATTTTCAGCTGAAGCAGCAGAATTGTTTGCTGCACTGGCAATGGAAGTAGCAGACAAGATTTTTGCAGAAGCTTGACTTTTATAAGACTGTGCGGAACTGGCATAGTTTTGAGCAGCAGTTGCATCTGCCTGCGCACCACTTGTTCCGGCAATAGCCGCCTGTGTCCCTGCCTCGGAAGCTTCAGATGAAGCCTGAGCGGCATAACTGCCAATGCTATTATTGAGTGAGCTAATATTGGTTTTGACTGCTGTTATTTCATTTGCCTTGACTCGGGCTGCTGCTGCTGCATTGTTGGCAATATCCAGTGCATTTAATGCCTCCGTTACGGCTGTGGCAGCGAGGCCTACAAGTCTTTGTGCTTCTTGTTTAAGTTCTTCTGTGAATATTTCTCTTTCTTTGATTAAGGGTTTACGACCGGCAATAATGTTGGTGTCATAATTGAAGAACCAGCTCCGTCCAAAAGATGATTTGAGATTTGTCTGATTGCTGCGAAACTGCCTGGATATGGCCAGGATGTCATTAATGACCTTATAACTATAATCTTTTGTTGTGAACGATTCTATACCACTGGCTATCAGCACAGGATCACCAACACTATACCCTTGAGTACTTTTGTTATCATTATTGGCAATTCCTCTTTGCAGTACAGCAATGGTAACCTGAGAGTTTATCATTGCAAGTGCTTGAGGGCCAAGGGCTTGTCCCTGTAGAAGATACCCGGAAACTAGCGATAGGGAGTTGTTGATTGTGGAAACGGCTCCTGATAACTGACCGAGGGAATCGTTAAGAGAATATTGCAAAGCGGAAAGAGTATTATATAACGCATTCAGTGACGAGAGGCCACCGGCAGCACTATTTGCATAACTTTGTGCATTTTGAAGAGCTTCGATAACAGCTGCTATGGCTGCTAATTGTTCGACGGTTAGACCAGTGTCACCTCCTCCCGTATCATCTCCACCCGTATCGCCTCCACCACCAGTGTCATCGCCACAAAAAGATTCATAATAGGCACAGGTGTCCATATTATGAGTAGGGCTATTTGGATTACAGACAGTAGACAAATAATTATCACAAGTAGTATCCGGGCCATCTTCACCACTTGCATAGGCTGCTCCATAGCCAGAACTACTGCACAATTTGACTCCATCTGAAGGTGTTAATGGTATATTGAAGACAAGCATTCCAAGACAAAGAAAAAGGGTGAAAAATAATCGTTGACGTATAAAAGAGCTCCTTTATTTGGTTAGCTATGAGTAGTGGTTTTAGTTGAACTAACTTCGTAAGAACTACAAAAAAGAGTTTACTTGCCTTACCAGAAAAGCTAAACTTCCTTGCCCCAGCAAACCATAGAATATTAATATTTAAAAGCTTTTTTTCGTAATCAACTAAATTTCATTCACTACCTTCAGCCAAGACGCCTAACCTCTCAACGGGTTGTAGCCCTCCAAGGAATTTATCGAATTGATTCTCAAGTCTATTTTTTGCTGCCAACCTCTCACACTGAAGCAAAACGACATAAAAACGCTCTCCATTGTAGATCTTTTTACAGTTAGGGTAAAAGTCTACACAGGACAGAAATCACCATTGAGAAGACGTATTCTCAAGACTAAAGAGACATAGGCCTCTTCCGTTCTGAAAAGTTCCTTGTGTTGTCTCACAAGCAAGCTATAGTAGCGGCACCATGGAAACAGTACTCCCCTTTTTTCTCCTGATGGCCATTGGCCAGTTGCTACGCCACATCCCTGTCTTCCCCAAAGAGACAGACAAAAGTCTGAACCTCTATGTCATCTATATTGCCCTGCCGGCACTGACTCTACAGCAAGTGCCGAGACTGAATTTCTCTGACAACATTCTCTCTCCACTGATTATGCCCTGGCTTGTAATTCTCTTTTCAAGCGTTGTCGTGTTGCTGCTCTGCAAAACAATGCACTGGTCAAGAGAGACCACGGGCTCACTCTTACTGATGGTTCCTCTTGGAAATACCTCATTTTTGGGTATCCCCATGGTGGAACAGTTTTTTGGCAGCTCCGCTATCCCTTACGCTGTCCTCTATGATCAATTCGGCTCATTTCTGGCGTTATCTACCTATGGAACGCTGATCTTAGCCCTTTATGGCTCCGGTTCACTACCAAGTCCCGTATCCGTTCTTAAAAGAATTTTCTTCTTTCCACCCTTTCTGGCTCTGGTTGCGGCCCTGATCATGCATGGCAATACGTATCCGGAATGGTTATCCACACTGTTTTCCATGGGTGCAGCATCCATGGTTCCTGTGGTTATGGTGGCCGTTGGTTTTCAGATGCGCCTTTTCCTGCCCAGAGATGAACTCGTACCCCTGGCAGGTGGCCTCACCATCCGTCTATTGATCACTCCCCTTGTTTTCCTCTATATTTGCAAAATGCTTGGCCTGTCAGGCCCCGCAACGCTTGTCTCACTCTTTGAGACAGCCATGCCACCAATGGTTACAGCGGGAGCACTTGCGTCCATTGCCGGCCTAAAACCCCGTCTCAGTTCGGCCATGGCAGCATATGGTATTCTTTTTGCTTTTTTCTCCCTGCCACTTATTCACAGTTTACTGTAAGGATTGTATTGTTAAAAGATATACGCTCTTCGGGCAGAGCAGGATGGGGAGTTGCAATTGGCGCGGCTGTTTCAAGCCATCGCTCTATCAGAAGATGCTCAGGCACGACGTTTTATCCTTCAGCTTCGAGGACAGATACAAGTGACAGAAACAAATTGTGTCACAGCTTTTGAAGAAGAGATACCTGACCTGATCGCCAGATATAATGGTGCAGCAGAAGCAGCCGGTAAAGATGGAGAGCAAGTACCGGATCATTGCCCGGTCTGTACCGCTGCTGCCCGTCGTTTTATTAAAGGATAAACTACTGCCGCATATTGCCATCAAGCAATAACGCCAGTTCCCCTGCTGTATTCACAGGCATCTTACATGTGAAATTCTCACACACATAAGCGCTAGCCTTTCCATCTACTTTCGTAACCGTTTTCAAGAATGGCAGCTCTTTTTCAAGAAATCTCTGGTTCTCAGCGCCATCCGCCAGCATCAGAATTGAATTGGGTAGGTACCTGGAATGAACTTCACGGAGCAAGGCCTCAGTTTCAGCGTCCCCGCGCGTGCCGACAATCACTATCTGCTTTGGCTTATCCATCTGAAAATCCATGGCACTGAGCATCAGAGGCATGGCCGGAGGATATTTCGCCAGGGTAGTGGCAAAAGAGCTGATACTTTTTTTAGCAATAGCAGCCCACTCCTGATTGTTGGTCAGCGCTGCAAGACGTAGAAAATTGAGTGCAGCCACAGAATTCCCAGAAGGTTCAGCCCCGTCGTAAGCCTCTTTTAACCTGGCCAGGAGGTCTGCAGATTCCGGGGTATCATAAAAACCACCCTCTTCATCCGTAAATTCAACAAGCTGTTTTTCCGTGAGCTCCATGGCCTGCTGCAAACGAGAAAGGTCATGGCTGGCAGAATAGAGATCAAGCAAACCCTGAATCAAAAAGCTATGGTCATCAAGGCCTGCCGCATACTTGGCCTCACCGTCACGAAATCGCCGCTGCAGTTTTCCATCCTGTAGCAGATTTGTCAGAAGAAAATCCGTTGCTTTGTTTGCAGCACTAAGATACCGATCCTCGTCTAAAATCACAGCAGCTCTGGCAAGTGCTGAGATCATCAACCCGTTCCAGGCAGTAATGATCTTATCATCCAGATGAGGTGCTGTACGTGTCTTTCGTTTTATAAGGAGTTTTTTCTTGGCTGTTTGTAACAAAATCAGTGCCTGCTCTTCACTCACACCTGCTATTCGTGCAACTTCTGTGAGATCGTACTGCTGATAGAAGATATTACGCCCGGTGAATTCGTTTTGTAGATCGTGCAGAGCATTGCCATCTCTCTGTACCCCGTAATAGGGTTTTGCGATGCTGGCTTCTTCTTTTGTCAGCTCACTATCAATCTCTTCCTCCGTCCAGAGATAATAGGCACCTTCACTGTGTTCTTCGGGATTGTAGGGGTTCTCCGAATCCGCATCTTCAGCAGAATAAAAGCCTCCATTTACATCCTGCATATCACGCAGCACATAATCCAGTGTTTCAACGGCAACCTGTTTGAAATAGGGATTACCCGTAAGTTGATATGCAGACAGATACTGTGAAACCAGTTGGCTCTGATCGTACAGCATTTTTTCAAAATGGGGGATTCGCCACTGACCATCCACAGAATAGCGATGAAAACCACCACCTATATGGTCATACATACCACCAGCAGCCATGCGCTCCAGAGTAAAAAGAGACATATCACGGGCGTCCGCTACGCCACTGCTCTTATAATACCGCAACAGAAAATCCATAACCACGGGACGTGGAAACTTAGGTGACTGACCAAAACCACCATATTTGGGTTCATAGCTTTCTTCTATCTGGTGAAAGCCCTTTTCCAACCAGGCTACATCGATAACTTCGCTGCCAGTCTGACTCTTCTTCTGAATCTGGGACGTCACCTGATCTGCAGTAAGTGAAAGAGTTGCACGGTCTGTCCTCCACGCCGTATGAATAGCCTGTAGAATTTCCATAAAACCGGGGCGCCCATATGCTGCGCGTGGAGGAAAATAAGTTCCTGCGTAAAAGGGTTTGGTATCAGGAAAAAGAAACAGAGACATTGGCCATCCGCCACTACCGGTCATGGCACGTGTTGCTGCCATATAGATCTGGTCAATACCAGGACGTTCTTCTCTGTCCACTTTGATGGAGATAAAATGAGCATTGAGAAAATCTGCAATCTCCTGGTCTTCAAACGATTCATGGGCCATCACATGGCACCAGTGGCAGGTAGAATAACCGATGGAAAGAAAGATCGGCTTATCTTCTTTTCTGGCCAACGCCAACGCTTCATCTCCCCATGGGTACCAGTTTACCGGATTATATACATGCTGCTGCAAGTATGGACTTTTCTCGTTGAGCAAATGGTTTGCGTGTCTGTTTTTCATACTGGATCCTGTATTTTCACCATGCACCTGCCCACCGGGCAGAATGAACAGAGTGGAAAGCAAAAGAAAAAGAGTAGTAAGTGAGATCTGTTTTATTCGTTCCATAATCAACTACTGTAAGTCCTGCCAGCAATTAATCAATAACAATTATCAAACAAGTACTATTCCTCGTTTGCACCTGGGAAATACTCCAAGACTTCTTCAGGACTAAGCCGTTTCAACCACACTTTATTACTCCGCGGGAATTCTCTTCTACACAATACTTTTAGTTCTTTTCTAATTTTCTTTGCATCCACTACATAATCATTCTCGACAAACCCCCGCTCCAGAATACGAACAGCACCATCCAAAGCCACAAGACAGATCGCCCGGTCTTTTTTAAACGGTTGCAACAACAATCCTTCACCGTGCACCAACTTTGCCAGACGAGCTAAAGATTCGTGCAATATTCTAGCCTTATCTACCTGCATTTTCGTGACTCCAATAAAAGAGACTGTTTCATACAAAAAAAATTTGCTTCCTAGACACTTTACGATACAATAAGAGAAAATAGAAAAAAGTTCATGTGATCGTTACGAGGCACGATAGACGATTGAGGACCTTATGCAGACTGAAAAACAATACAAAAAAAATAACCCCAGACTCTCGTTTCATCTGATGAAATTTGCTGTTCAAGATTTCAAAAAGAACAGCAGCAATCTGACGGAGGATGAATATAGTCAGGTACTCCAGAATGCCAATGAGGAAATGCTTCTTCACCAGGTCATTCTCACTTCCGAAGAGGCCTGTTGTGTCGTTATCCCGGAATCCATCCTTCTCAAAACCTTACGTGCTGTAATTGCAGAATATCCCAGCAACGAAGCATTTTACGAAATGCTCGATGCCAACCAATTATCTTACGAAAGTTACGTACTCGCTCTGCACAATGACCTGCGAGTTGAAACGGTATTGGGCAAAATCGCTTCATCCGTACAAACAGTGGCTTCTTCTGAAATGCTTCGCTATTACAAGAATCACTACACTTTTTTTAATCGCCCGGAACAGCGTAATGCATCACTGATTCAGATCTTTGCAGTAGCTTCCACCGGATTTGATCCGGCACTCACCGCCATTACTAAAATTCACGAACGACTCCTCCATCACCCAAAAAACTTTGCAGTGGAAGCCAAAAGCCATTCCGAATGTGACACTGGAGAAGATGGTGGGAAACTCGGAACCCTCGCGGCAGGAGAACTCTGCAATGAACTGAATACCACCCTTTTCTCTCTGGATACAGGAAAAATCAGCCAGGTAGTTGAAAGTGCAAATGCATATCATATCCTCAAATGCAATGCGATCTATCCGGCTGTAAAGATTCCTTTCGAAAAAGCTACCGCACAGATACTGCCACGCCTGTTACGGAAAAAACAACTGAACGCCTGTCGAGTATGGCTGCAAAATATAGTGCAGGGAAATGAACAAGGCTAATCATCTGTGACAAGTGAAGCAACAAAGAGCATCATCCCTAATCTGGTAGCGGAAGTTCTTTTTCAAACTGAAAAGATCACTACTGTTGATGGTTCCAGCACAGATTGCGCTGAGCTTATACGCAAAGATATCCCCCTCATTCGTCTTTCACCAACAAAAAACGCTAACTCCATGCCGCGCCCCTGCATTCTTGTAGAGGGCGAAAACAGTTACCTATCTGATGATGAAACAGAAATTTTCAGTCGTATTGATGGCTATCCACTCCTGACAAAAAGCACCGCCAAGGGTATCGTCTCATTTTTGCTCACCATAACACCTTTCTGTTACACTTCTGCTGACAAAATGGTTGCTGAGATGACTCTGCACCCACCCGTAAAAAATGGAACAGAGCTGACCTTCGATCATATCGAGGAAATCTTAGCCGAAAATGAGATCTGCTTTGGTTTTAGCGAAGCACATATTCAAAAATTATTGAATGAATGCAAAGAGAACCGCAGCAAGATTATTCGTGTACCTGTGGCCAGAGGTTTATTGCCATTGGACGGCAAGGACAGCTTTCTTCGCTTTGACATTGAAGTAGGTCCGCTTCCCGGCAAAATTCTTGGTAACGGAAAAATTGATTTCAGGGAACGAAAGATGTTTGTGGGAGTCAAAGAGGGGCAAACCATTGCCACCCGAATTCCTGCAACTGCCGGGAGTCCAGGCCTTGATGTTTCAAAAAACCAGGTGCAACAGGTGCCAGGCATGGAACTACCCGTTATTGTCTCAGATGATGCAGCTTATAATGAAGAGACAGGTACCATTACAGCAAGTAAGAGTGGCATCCTTTCCATGGTTGGTGAAAATGCCATCAAAGTTTGTGCCAAACAGGTAATATCCGGTAATATCGATTACAATACCGGTAATATTGAATCACAAGATGCTGTTGAAATTAGCGGATCCATTCTTCCCGGATTCAAAGTTGTCACCCATGGGGATCTGCTCCTTAGCGGCAATGCCAGATCTTCAATCATCGACTGCAGAGGAAACCTTGTTATCAAAGGGGGAATCCGCGGAAAACAGTGTAAAGTAACAGTTGCAGGCGATGCCGATTTTTCTTTTATGGAACAAGGGCGCCTGCGAGTTGGCGGCAATGTAATCATCCGTAAACAGGCCTACTACACACGAATCATGGCCGATGGAAATATCTTCTGTACTGATAAAAGTCAGATCATGGCAGGTGAGTTATTGTGTGCTGGCAGCATCACCCTCGGTTCGGTTGGCTCGGCAAACGCACCAACGGCATTAATTGTGGCAGGCGTTTCTCCCGCAATCTACCTTCGTTACCTGAGTATGCGGTTACAGCTTCGCCAGAGCACTGAAGAGCTGGCACTTTTTCTCCAGCGTTTTGGCCTGCAAAAGAAGATAGAAGAGAGGGACGAACTGGAAGGAACCATCGCCACTCTGGAAAATGATATGAGAAAAATTGATCTGATTCCAGGCAATGTACAAGGTGAGGCTGACAGCAACACAGACTACCTCAACAACATTTCAATTGCGGTGCACGGCACGCTCTTTTGCGGCACCGAAATTCAGATTGGGAATTCCTCTAAAATCATCCATCGAGACCGACACAGCACACGGTTTTCCCTGGATAAAGAGAGTCAGGAATTTTCTGAGTCAAAATTATAATATAGCAACAAAACATATACTTACGCACGGAGTCAAAAATGTTTACAAAACTATGGATGCAGCGTGATGTGATACAAGTCAGTGCTGACACATGCATTGGCGAAGCAAAAGAGATCATTGAGCGCCACCAATTCCGTCACCTCCCCGTAACCGACGATGGTAAACTTCTGGGAATCATTACCCGCAATGATCTACATAAGGCCATGCCTTCCCCTGTTGATTCACAAGCCAGCCCCGAAGATCATATTATTGCTGCTCAGGTTAAAGTTTCTGCTTTCATGACCAGCAATCCCGTGACTGTTACAGCAATGACCCCTATGGAAGAGGTAGCAACGCTTCTCCAAAAATATAAAATCGGGGCCATTCCTGTAGTTGAAGGAGATGTTCTAGTCGGTATCATCACAGAATCTGACCTTTTTGCCGCGTTCAGAGCAATAATGGATGGAGCACAGGATGATGTACGTATCGAGATGTTATTGGATAAAAAGCAGAGCGTGTTTTACAAGGTTATGGATTGCTGCAAAAGATTCAACGCCACCATTAATAGTATCAGTCTCTATGGGGACTACAGTTCAGATCAACAGTTAATGACAATCCGCATAAACGGAGAACAAAACGACAAACTGGTTGATGCCATGTGGGATTTAGGCGTGAAAATCAACAAGATCTCTCAGCTGGCTGAAGAGTAATAGCTTTTCTACTGCCGTTGATTCCAGGAGGAAGTTTTTTACGAAACATTTGCTTGAGGCGGTACCGATTCCAGTAGATAAAATGTGCCTTGTTAATCCAGTTCTTCTTTTGCAAAGTGGTAATAGGTAGCAGAAGAAGATCCAGCACATGGAAAGTTTCTGCACTGTTTCCCAGAAAATGAGTACAGCCTGCGCAATAACTGACAATCGTTGTCGCCTCCGCCTCCTGCACCCGTTTTGCTGTCCATTTTTTTGCAAAATCAGGTCGTATAAATCCGGCAGAACCACCCTCTCCACAACAAAATGACTTACTGCGATTGTGCTTCATCTCCCGTACACTCAACCCCTGTTGCTTCAAGAGTGTTCTTACGCTTTGTTGGACTGATTCCTCGTTTCGTACTCCGCAAGGGTCGTGCACTGTGATCTCTCGTTCAAACTGGCCACCCAAGTCATCTCCCTCGGTAAGTATTTCGTAAACAGTTTGCACCTCAAATTGTTTACCATACTCCCTGAATATCCGATAACAATTGGGGCAGGCCACCAGAACCTTTTTCACGCCATGATTTTCCAGGATGTCACACAGCTCATTAAACATCTTCTGAAAATGTGCCTGATCACCAAGATCATGGGATGGTTTGGTACAACAATCAAAGACCAGCCCGAGAGCAGGAATCATCTCTTGCAGTATATCAAACAGACTGGTGAGCGCTTGAGCATGATTCCCTGGCAGAGCACAACCAGGGAAAAAGATTGTCTCACAAGTGGGGGGGAAATAATACCAGGAGAAGAGAGAAGAACTCCCACGTTTTTCGTAACTACGAATGGTTTTATGCTGCTTCAGCTTTTCACAGCCACTTGCCACCAATTGCCGGCGCATGGATAAAAACATGGCCGAAGGATCAAGATCTTTCGGACAAACCCCGTGACATAACCCGCAAAGACTACATTCAAAAGAATAAGCTGTACGATTCGGAGTTATTCCACCAGCTTCCAACCAGCGTATTGCCAGTTTCTGCGGAGAACCATACTCTTGCAGAAAAGCACACTCCTTGATACAGATGCCACAGTTCACACAATCTTCTGCGATAGTGTGAATGGGCAACTGCTGTATTGCTTCCTTATTCAGCATTTCAAAACGGACTCACTACTTTTCCTGCCGTTGCCATGGTATTCATAATATCGTACATGTTGGTGATGGTTCCGACCTTACACTCTTCTTCAAGGTGGAAAAATTCCAGACAGGTTCCACAGGACCAGACTATTACCCCTTTTTTCTCAAGATCCTGCAAAGCTTCGAGACCTTTATTGTCGGTGGCTGCTAATTTTACACCACCATTATAGAGTATAATATGGGAAGGCAGAGGATCTACCTTCTCAATAACACTTATGTAAGTCTGCAACAATCCCCAACCCAATTCATCAGAGCCGCGCCCCATGGAATCGGAAGAGATAATATAGACCAGATTGCTGCTGGCAGATATTGCACAATCATAATCCTCAGCACGAAAGTTACCCTTTGCCGCAGTCACATCTCCTGGGTGTATGCTAATGACAAAACTGCCACCAGCCGCAGTTTCAACACTTACGACACAGCCCTGACTCCTACCAAAACGCAAAACATTTTCCCTGGAAGCCTCATTATCGACAATCACAGAGAAGGGTTCCCCCACATGCTCTTCAAGATATGCTTTTGTTTCCAATACCGGTTTAGGGCAGTTCAAGCCTTTACAATCCAGAGTTTTCATGACTATTCTCCATACCTAATCTTTTCATTCATAAACGAGCGATTACACTGCTCCCATGGTTCGATGTAATAGCACAAACACCATAGCATTTGACAGCAAAAAAAAAGCTGCCCGTATCCAAACAGGACAGGGGCAGCTTAAATCGTTTTTTTCCTGTAACGTCGAAACTACTCTGCTGCCGCAGGAACCTCATGGGTTTCTTCAGCTTGCACAGCCTGCTCTTGCACTTCTACAACTTCTTCGATCAGCTTTTCTTCAATTACAGCAGCCACAACAATCTGAGCATTGAGGTGCTGCTGCAGCTCTTCAATAATCAAAAACTTGTTTACAAGCTCTTTTTCGAGCGCAACACGCGTTTCCTCCAGGATAGCAAGGGAGTTATTCTGCGCAGCGATTCTGGAAAGAAGAACATTCATATTCAACTTTGTACGGGATAACTCCCTACCGTTACTGACAAGAAGTTTAGTACGCTCTTCCAATGCTTTTTCAAGGGCTGCCATACGAAGGCCAGCATTTTCAAGCTCAGTAGAAAGCTCCTGGCTTTTTTCGCTGTAAGCATCAATGGAATTGGCCAAAGTATTTTTCACATTCTCAAGACCAGCAGCCGTTTCCTCGGCCACAGCCAGCGCTGCAACCTTCTCAGCGAGATCTGCTTTTACAGCAGCAACAGTTTCTTCAAGTTTTGCAACTGCAGCAGCACTTGTCTCAAGCTCACCTTGCAAAGTCGCCACTGCCTGCGAACCACCGTCGAACTCTTCAATTTCTTTTTTCAAACCGGAAATAGTGCCCTTTAAAGTTGCTGCACTTTCAAGCAATTCTTTATTCTGGGAGGTTAAGGCATCAATCTGCCCCTGTGCCGCATCCAGTGCTTCATTGTTGGTCTCCGCAGCCTCACTTGCCACAGCCTGAACAGGAGCAACCAGAGCCTGTTCTTTCATTGCAGCGACTTGTCTTTCAAGACTCTCACTTTTTTTATCCTGAACCGAGCCCCATATTGTTCCCACTAGACTGAGAACAACCAGAGCAATTATCACAGTGTTTTTACTCATAACTTCACCCCTTAAAATATATTAAAAAAATAAAAATCTTTAAAAGAATAAGCAAATCAAGCGAATAATTAATCTACAGAAGATGGAAACATGTGTCAATATCATTCTAGCTGAGAACCTCTTTCAATAAAGGCAATTCAAAGCTTACTCATCCGGCAATTGACGAACAGCACCTTTATCCGCAGAGGCTGCAAGCATAGCATACGCCTTCAACGCTTGTGATACATAACGGTCTCGTCCAGCAGGTGAAAAAGCGGCTTTTCCTTTACCTTCTTCTTCTTTTCTGCGCGTATCCAACTCTTCCTGACTGAGTTTTACATTTATTTTCCGTTCAGGGATGTTAATTTCAATAGTATCTCCATCGCGAACTAGGCCAATGGCCCCACCTGCAGCAGCTTCCGGGGAGACATGGCCAATTGATAGCCCGGAAGTGCCACCGGAAAAACGTCCATCGGTGATCAGAGCACATTCCGTTCCAAGATGAACAGACTTCAGATATGATGTGGGATACAACATCTCCTGCATACCGGGTCCACCTTTAGGCCCCTCGTAGCAGATCATTACTACATCTCCTGCCTTTGTTGTCCCGTCGAGAATAGCCTCACAGGCGTCATCCTGAGAAGAATACACCCTGGCTGTTCCATTGAACTCAAAAACAGAGGGATCAACACCCGCAGTTTTTACAATGCAGCCATTTTCAGCAATATTTCCATAGAGTATGGCGAGTCCGCCATCTTTGGAGTAGGCGTGTTCCACACTGCGGATGCAACCCTCTTTCCGATCCAGATCGGCAGTCTCATAAAGGGTTGCCTGAGAGCCCATTGTCAAATTTCTTCCACTTTGCGCGGGAGCACTGAGATACAGATTACGGGCATTTTCATCACAACTGTCTCCGGCGATATCCCACTGGTCCAAGATTTCATCCAGCGTTTTCCCTTCCACCCGGTTGACACTGCCATCAATCATTCCTGCGCGATTCAGTTCAGCAAGGATTGCCATAATCCCCCCTGCCCGGTTTACATCTTCCATATGATAGTGAGAGGATGGTGCCACCTTACAAAGATTTGGGATCTTTCTGGAAAGCGAATCAATATCCTCCATGGAAAAATCAACCTCCGCACTGTTGGCAATGGCCAGCAGATGCAGGACTGTATTGGTGGAACCACCCATGGCAATATCAAGGGTCATGGAATTTAAGAATGCAGCACGAGTGGCGATATTGCGTGGCAGTACCGAGCCGTCTTCTCTCTTGTACCAGGCATCTGCCATTTCAACGATCCGGCTTGCCGCCCGCTCAAAGAGTTGCAATCGATTACTGTGGGTGGCCACAATGGTTCCATTTCCTGGAAGAGCCAGCCCCAGAGCTTCGTTCAACGAATTCATGGAATTTGCAGTGAACATTCCGGAACAGGAGCCACATGTGGGACAAGCACAACGTTCCACAATAGCCACTTCTTCATCACTCACCTCACGATCAGCACCCATAACCATGGCATCAACCAAATCATAACGTTTTTCTCCGTCAACGCCTGCTTCCATGGGGCCGCCTGAAACAAAAATAGTAGGAATATTGAGACGCATGGCTGCCATCAGCATTCCCGGTGTAATTTTATCACAATTACTGATACAGATCATGGCATCAACGGTATGTGCATTGCACATGTACTCCACACTATCGGCTATGAGTTCACGGGATGGCAGCGAGTACAACATCCCTGCATGCCCCATGGCAATACCATCATCAATAGCAATGGTGTTAAATTCAGCGGCAAAACAGCCAAGATCTGCAATTTGTTTTTTTATTTTCTGTCCGATCTCGTGGAGATGAACATGTCCCGGCACAAATTGGGTAAAGGAGTTAACGATGGCTATAACTGGTTTTCCAAACTGCTCTTCAGTCATGCCGTTTGCTCGCCAAAGACTTCTGGCGCCCGCCATTTTCCTACCTTGTGTTGTCGTGTCGCTACGTAATGGAATTGCCATAATATGTTGTCCTGTATCTGTTTTTTCTTATCAGTCTGAATAAAAAAAGATTTGAATTTCTTGTACCTTTGATAACAATATACTATGAATTTATAAAGGCATGTATTTTTTTTTAGGCCGCATTCCTCATGATTATTTTGCGCCACTACAGGTAACAACTTCAATTTACAAATACTTCTCACACATACCAGAGAGTATATTTTTCACAAAATGTTCACCAAAGGCGAGCCGATACGATGGCACTGGCCCGTCTCTAAGCCAACACGCATAGGTCACTGTAACCAGTTGACCCGCTCCTCGCATATGCAGCCGTCTTAACTCGTGAGCAACAAAGGCTAGGGGGTAACTATATGAAACAAACCGAAATAGAATACTGGATCACATCAATGCTTGCCGCCCACGAGAATGTGTCTGATCTAAACATTACCGTGGGCAAAACACTACAAGTCGAGTCGGCAGGCGTTCTTATGCCAGTACGGGTATCTCCCCCTGTCGGAACCATTACCGCCTTTCAGGCGGAAGTCTTTGCTCTCAACCTAATCGGCAACGACAAACGACTCCTTCGAGATCTTGTGGAAAAAGGCTCCTGCGATCTTTCTTACGCGCTAAATGACCAAGTTCGGTTCCGTGTCAATATCTTCAGCCAGAAAGGATGTTTCACGACTGTTCTCCGTAAACTGGAAACAGCCATCCCAACCATCAGGGGAATGAACTTCCCGACCTGTTTTAACAAGATGTCAGGTGAACTCAACGGTCTCATTCTCTTTACTGGTGCAACAGGAAGTGGAAAAACAACCTCCCTTGCTGCACTGCTGCATGCAATCAATATGGAACGTGCAGTACATGTGGTAACGCTTGAAGATCCGATTGAATATATCCATCCCCACGTACGAGCAACCTTTAACCAGCGGGAACTAGGAAATGATTTCAACTCTTTCCCTTCCGGAATGCGAGCAGCACTTCGGCAGGCACCAAAAATTATTCTGGTTGGTGAGATGCGTGATCGGGAAACCATGGAAATTGGACTCACGGCTGCAGAAACCGGGCACCTGGTTCTTTCCACACTGCACACCATTGACGCAGGCCAGACTATAAACCGTATTCTTGGTATGTTTGAGCAGGAAGAACAACCACAGATTAGAAACAGGCTCGCTGACACTATTCGCTGGGTTGTAGGCCAGCGTCTACTGCCAAAAATCGGTGGTGGACGGATCGCTGCCATGGAAATCCTCTGCACCAGTCTCCGCGTAAAAGACCTCATCCTTAACGGTGAAGACGAAGAAAAGACATTTTACAAGATTATCCAGGCAGGTTCCACCAGGGATATGCGTACCTTCGATCAGCACATTCTGGAGTTGTACGCGTCTGAACTCATCACTGAAGAGAGTGCCATGCGATACTGTTCTTACCGAAATGAAATTGCCCGTGGCCTGGATAATATCAAATCATCACGGGGTGAGGCCACCTCAAATCTTTCAGGGCTTGCCATGGAAGAAGAAGAAAAAAGCCGCTGGTAGAGAGGACTGCGATGAATATAACATGCTCAAACTGTTCCAAGAAACTGAAGATCAGCGATAAAATTGAAAAAGGATTGAAACAGCTTGGTCCTGGTCGGGTATTACGCCTTACCTGTCCAAAGTGCAAGGAGTCTATCGCTCTCGACGCAGGACACCTGACAACCGCCAAAAGACAAGAGGTGGTTATTGTTGGAAGCCATATTAAGCCACCCATGCCACCAGATATCGAATGGTTAAAAGATGGCCTGTTTGAAGAAGAAGAAGTTGTTGAAGACATACCGCAAACCCTGATCCTGGCCAAACCAGGTGAGCAGCGGGACATGATAACAAAGGCCGTGGAGAGTATTGGATACCAGGCAACGTTTGCAGAGTCCGGAAAAGATGCCATGGAGCGCCTGCAATTTGTCAATTTTGCCAGTGTTATTCTACATGAAAATTTTGAGGATGCCGCCATACGCAGCTCTTCCTTTCATCAGTTCATGCGTGAAATGACCATGCAGAAGCGGCGATTTATTTTTTACATCCTGATCGGTTCGCAATTCTCAACGCTGTACGACCTTGAAGCGCTCTCCCTCTCGGCTAACCTGGTGGTTAATAGCAATGAAGTACCTGAGTTACTCACAATTCTCCGTAAAGCCATACCACGATACGAAGAACTATTCGGGAGCTTAATGGCTGAGATTAATGCCTCCAGCGGCTGATTGATTTACAACAAAAACAAATCAAAAAGTACGTCACTATGTCTCCGCTGCATTCTATGGCAACAACTGTTGCATAAATTTTGCGATTCAATCCTAGTGGTGGTATAATCACAGAGAGAAGAAGTAAAAATTGATACACCCACTTAAACAAAACATGCCGACAAGGAGAAGTCATGCTCATTGCCAAGAATATTATGACCAAAGACGTCATCACCGTACAGAAGGAAACATCAGTTACAGACCTTGCCAAACTCCTTACCGATAACAAGATAAGTGGTGTCCCTGTATTGTCAGCAGACGGTGAGCTCATGGCGGTAGTCACAGAAAACGATCTTATCGATCAGTCCAAGAAACTACATATTCCAACAGTCATAACCATCCTTGATTCTGTTTTTTATCTGGAAAATCCAGATAAAATGGAAAGCGATATGAAAAAAATGGCAGGCACAAAAGTGGCTGACATCTGCACTGATTCCGTCACAACAATTGCCCCCGACACGCCACTTGATGAGATTGCAACCATCATGGCAGAAAAAAACATTCACACCTTGCCGGTCCTTGACGGCTCAAAACTTGTTGGAGTTATAGGGAAAAAAGATATAATTAAAACTTTGATGGAGTCATAAAAAACCCATACACTCCGCAAATGAAGCTATTTACAAATCCATCTTATTTTTGACGTTTTAGGAAGTCGTTTAAACATTTTTCCACTCCTGTACTACCCATTATTTTTTTGCGTGATTCTGCCAAGAAGTTCTTGTCTTTCCATTTTTCTTTTGTTATAAAACAATGTTCATTTAAGAGGGTCACGGCTCAATACTGTGACCTTTCTTTACTTTACGAAGGCAGTGCCAGTTACTGCCAAACCAACAACCTTAACACCGGGCCGCAGTCAGACCCACAAGAAGAGTAGAAACTAATGACAGAGGAAATTAACAACACAACCCAAGACGACGAAGAGTTGAGCTTTGCAGAACTCTTTGAAATGGAAGAAAACAATACAGTGGTTAACGTCGGCGACGTTACCGTCGGTACCGTTATTGGTACTGTGGATGACTTTGTCCTTGTAGATGTTGGAGACAAGGCAGAGAGCTACATTGCCAAATCCGAATTCCAGCTGGAAGAAGGAGTCGAATTCAATATCGGCGACACATTCGATGTATTTGTTGAACGCCGTAAAGACGAAGGCGGTCTCCTGCTGTCACGCGACAAGGCCATTGCCATCAAAGTATGGGAAGCCATTGCCGAAATACAGGAAGCAGATGGTGTCATCGAAGGAAAAATTGACAACCGTGTCAAAGGCGGCATGTCAGTTAATATCGGTGTTCCAGCATTCCTCCCCTACTCACAAATTGATCTCAGACCAGTCAAGGATCTCGATGCACTCATCGGCGAATCCTTTGAATTCAAGATCCTCAAATTCAACCGTAAACGCAACAACGTGGTTATCTCCCGTCGTGCCATCCTTGAAGAGGCCCGCGCAGAACTTCGCGAGAAGATGCGCTCAGTCCTTCAGGAAGGTCAGATTATCAAAGGAGCAATCACCAATATCACCGATTACGGTCTCTTTATCGATATGGGCGGCATGGACGGACTTTGTCACATCACCGACCTTTCCTGGGGACGCGTTTCCCATCCTGCCAAATTGTACAAAGTTGGCCAGGAACTGGAAGTTAAAGTTCTCAAATATGACAAAGACCATGATCGCGTATCCCTTGGTGTAAAACAGCTCAAAGCTGATCCATGGGCCACAGTTGCTGACCGTTTCCCAGTTGGTGAAAAATCCGTTGGTAAAGTTGTTTCTATTACCGATTACGGTGCATTTATTGAGCTTGAGGAAGGCGTTGAAGGTCTGATCCACGTTTCTGAAATGACATGGTCCAAGAAACCTCGTCACCCATCCAAGATCGTTACCGTTGGCGACGAAGTGGAGATCATGGTTCTCAACATCGAACCAGAAACCAAACGCATCTCCCTTGGTATGAAACAGCTTCTGCCTAATCCATGGGACATGGTTACCGACAACTACCCTGTTGGTTCTGTCATTGAAGGGAAAGTCAAAAACATCACCGATTTTGGTATCTTCATCGGTATCGAAGAAGGTATTGACGGCCTTATCCATGTATCTGACCTTTCCTGGACCGAACGCATCAAGCACCCATCCGAAAAATACTCCAAAGGCGAGACCATCCAGGCTGTTGTTCTGAAGATCGACAAAGAGCACGAACGCTTCTCCCTTGGTATCAAGCAGCTTGAGCCAGATCCATGGCAGGCAGCTTACAACAACTATCCTTCCGGTACCATTATTGAGGGTGCAATCACCAACGTTACTGACTTTGGTGTATTTGTACAGCTTGAAGAAGGAATCGAAGGATTGGTTCATGTCTCTGAAATCTCCAAAGACAAAGTCAAGACTCCAGTTGGCATGTATCAGGTTGGCGATACACTGAAGGCGATTGTTATCAACGTATCAGCCAAAGACAGAAAAATCGGACTCTCCATAAAAACTCTTGAAGAAGAAGGTGAAGAGGGCGCTGCTGAGAATTACGCCAAGAAGAAAGAGGAAGCCGCTGCTGCCGCTCCTTCGACCTTTGGCGATCTGCTCAAAGCCGCTGCCGGTGATGACACCGCCAAGGAAGAGGCTCCTACAAAGGAAGCATCCGCCGAAGAGCCTACTGAAGAGAAGTAATTCTTCTGTTATTGTGTAGCATAAACAGGTTGCTTGAGCAGGAAAGAAACCCCGCTGAAGCAACCTTTTTTTTATATCTTTTTCAATTTTAACCCCACCCTAGCGGGTGAGAAGCTGAAGCCATGTTAAAAAAAGAACTTGTAAACGAAGTAAGCAACGAGCTTTCCCTCCACAAGCAGGATGTAACAACAGCACTGGACATTATGCTGGATACCATGGAGAAAGCGTTAAAAGAAGAACGTAGAATTGAGCTGAGAGGCTTTGGAAGCTTTGCTGTGCGTAAGCGCAAGGCCAGAAGCACCAAAAACCCAAAGACCGGAACCATTATGAATATTCCGGAAAGAAAAACCATCCACTTTACCATGAGCAAATCCCTTAAGGAAGCGCTCATCCAAGAGTAACACGAACGACGAACGGAAAAACTAAACATCGAGATTCCATACTGGACTCTCGATGTTCTTTTTTGAATCATCTTTTTTGGGAAAGCCTCTACAGAAACGGCGTAACATCTCCCTTCCCTTCCCGCAAAACCACCGGATAATCACCAGTAAGATCAACGAGTGTTGAAGGGTCAGGATAGATAGCCCCTCCATCAATTACCAGATCGACCCTATTTCCAAACTGGATATCGATATCAAAGGGATCAGCGATTCCAGGTTCATCTTCATCGCCAGGTAAGGAAGTATTAATCAGTGGGCACCCCAACGTTTCCAGAAGCATTATGGCAATGGGATTCTCAGGGACCCTGATTCCAACCGTTTTTTGTTTTGTGGCCATGGCCTTTGGTACCAGCTTAGTACCTGGCAGGACAAAGGTGTAAGGACCGGGAAGATTTTTCTTCAACAGCCGGTAAGCAATATTTGAAACGTGGGCATAGTTGCTGATGTGCTTAAGGTCGGAGCACATAAAGGAAAAGGGCTTTCCTTTGGGTCTGTTCTTGATCAGATTGAGCTTTTTCACCGCCTTCTGATTGGAAAAGTCACAGCCAATCCCGTAACCAGTATCTGTAGGATAGCAGATCACAGCACCGCGTTTCAGCTGTTCAACAACCTGCTGAATAAGCCTCTGCTGAGGATTATGGGGATTAATTTCCAATAACATTCTCTTTTTTCTCCTTTTCTTTAGTAAAGCACAGCAAACGAAAGAACACAAAAGCAAAAATACCTTTTGTGCTTTTTCCTGTACCTGCTAAAATGGTAATTATACAAACCTTGTGCCATTACTATTGATGGCGTCGTATTTATGCTCGTAGTTAGGGTAAAACTCTCCATCTCCTTCGTTGCTGCACATTTCCTGTCATCACAACGTACCTTAGTACGCTGAAATGATGGAAAATATTTGCACCTCGGATATGAAGTTTTTTACTTAACCATCTAAATTCTGGTTTTTTACGAGTTCATCATATTTGACAAAAGACGAACTTCTAACATCGAATGAAAAGGCATAAAATAAATGCCGAGAAGGTTCAATCGGACCTGCCCTTT
>JAFLJS010000013.1 GCA_022712895.1 Desulfocapsa sp. | reverse complement strand
CTCTATGTAAACTTTCCAGTCCCTATGCATACACTGTGCTTTGCAAAATGGTCTTTCTGAGCCGTTTTTTTATTGTTTTTTCCATTACAATATCCACTGGTTTATCAAAGATATCTTCCAAGTAAAATTTTAAATCCATATAGTGATCGAAAGTAGGTTCGTTAAATGTTACCAGTATATCTATGTCACTATTATCGTCAGCCTCATCCCTAGCGTATGAGCCAAACAAGCCAAGACTTTTTACTGAAAAATTAGCTTGTATATATTGCTTATTTGTTTTCAGTACTCCTAATATTTTATTCACTCTTCCTCCGTTCTAGATCGTGAGTTCCGGGGACAGTTTATTTATCTTCACATCACATGACCCATCGACTATTCTCTCAATATGGCAAGAATAGCAAAGAATAGCAATAGTATGAATAATTGATACGGAGGTTTTTGAGCTATGTGGTTGATTGTAGGGTGTCAATTGTCCGTGCAAAGGTGTTCCTAGCGTCTATGTCCTTCTTTTTATCCTCAAAATGAGCATTATAGTTTCTTGAAGGCTCTCGCAGTTGATACCTGGCTCCACCTCCTCGTACTTTTTCTGTTTTTAGTTTGGAGCTGATAAAGATGACAACCTGCTCTGCCATTTTGTAGGCTTCGTCTGTGTCAGCTGGAGTCGGCTCCGACATGTCAGCAGGATAACGGAACTCTGTTGCAAATGGTGTGAGAAATTCTGTGGCGTCAGCTAGATTTTCGAACGAAGAGTCGATGTCAATGGTAAACCTTACTTGCGCGTGGATATGGCGGATTATCAGAATCTTTTATTATAATAAATAGACCAATGTCGCTATCCGGTCTGGGAACTCCCCAGGCATGTGGGAAGTATAACCTATCATTGATAGGGAAATAAAAGGGGCCATCTGCTAGCTTGTAGGCCAGCGGAAAAGAGCATCAAGCAATGGCCGGCTGGGGCTTTAGACAAAGCCAGTCATGCACAGGGGGGGGGAGATAAACGTTTTCAGCATAAATTCTTCAAATACCATTCGGCCGCTTTATCCAGACCGCTCTTCACTGAAAATGTCGGAATGTAGCCTATTAATGAGTTGGCTTTTGAAATATCAGCCAGTGAATGGCGAACATCTCCTGCACGGAAATCACGATATTCCGGTTTTGCATCTTTTGCAGAGTTGTTGTGTGCAACCACCCGATTTTTTATGAATCGGTAGAGTTCGTTGAGGGTTGTCCGTTCACCAAATGCAACGTTATAAACTTGGTTTGTTGCTTTTTCATCCTTTGCAGTTGCCGCCAGTAGATTCGCTTGTACCGCATTGTCGATAAAGCAGAAGTCGCGGCTTGTTTCGCCATCACCATTAATAAAAACAGTCTCATCTTTAATGAGTCCTGAAAACCATTTGGGGACAACAGCGGCATACGCTCCATTGGGGTCCTGGCGCTGGCCAAAAATGTTGAAATATCTGAGACCAATGGTCTTAAAGCCGTAAGTCTTTGCGAAAACATCTGTGTACAGTTCGTTAACAAGTTTGGTTACTGCATAGGGAGACAATGGCTTGCCGATTTTGTCTTCTTCTTTGGGAAGATCGGGATGGTCGCCATAGGTGGAGCTTGAAGCGGCGTATACGAAGCGTTGTACTTTGGCATCTTTTGCGGCAACCAGTATGTTCAGAAATCCACTGATGTTGTTTTCGTTGGTTGTGATTGGATCTTCGATAGATCTAGGTACGGAGCCAAGAGCTGCCTGATGGAGAACGTAATCAACATTTGTGCAGGCCTGTTTGCAGTCATCGTAATTACGTATATCGCCTTCAATAAAAGTGAATTGCTGCCACTGCTCTTCGCTTACCAGGTTCTGAACTTCATCAAAGTTGTATTGAAATCCTGTGGAAAAGTTATCTAAGCCCACGACTTTTTGGTTGAGCTTGAGGAGCGTTTCCAGAAGGTTAGATCCGATAAATCCGGCAACACCAGTTATGAGCCAAGTGTGTTGGTTGGTGGTAAGGTGTTCTTGAAGTGTCTCGTATGTTGTCATAGTCGGAACCTTTTTGGGCTAGTCGGTGTTGTTGTTTACTGCTTTGCTGGCGGGCATTATGTAGTTATTTGTGAGTTTACAGTCTGCCATCAACAGATTGGACGGGAAGGATGTTTTTTACATCATAGATAATTGTTTGCTCTTTGCTTAAAGAGTTTATCCAGTCTATACCCTTTGTTTGGAACTCATTGTGAGCAACACAGAGAATAATTGCGTCATAGGTTGCAATCGACGGTTTTTCAATCAGATCAATTCCATATTCCTGTCTGGCTTCATCTTTGTCTACCCAGGGATCGTAAACATCTAAGTCGGTTCCGTAAGTTTCAAATTCTTTGATCACATCTACCACTTTGGTGTTGCGAATATCGGGACAATTTTCTTTAAAGGTGAGGCCCAGGATGAGGACTTTCGCATCCTGGATATGAATTCGTTTTTTGAGCATGAGTTTAACAACCTGAGAAACAACATATGTTCCCATATTGTCATTGATACGGCGTCCGGCCAGGATCATTTCGGGATTGTATCCGGTTTCCTGTGCCTTATGGGTGAGATAGTATGGGTCAACTCCGATACAGTGCCCACCAACGAGGCCGGGACGAAAAGGTAGAAAGTTCCATTTGGTGTTGGCTGCATCAAGGACTTCATTTGTATCAATTCCCATGCGGTTAAAGATTAATGATAATTCATTAACGAGGGCGATATTGACGTCACGTTGGGTGTTTTCGATTACTTTTGCAGCTTCTGCCACTTTGATGGAGCTTGCTTTGTAGGTTCCGGCTGTAACGATGCTTGCGTATAGGGAATCTATAATTTCAGCCGCTTCCGGGTTTGAGCCTGCCGTTACTTTTATAATTGTGGTTAGACAGTGTTCTTTGTCGCCAGGGTTGATGCGTTCCGGGCTGTAACCAACGGAAAAGTCTTTATTGAATATCAGTTTTGATTCTTGCTCCAGGATAGGTACGCAAATTTCTTCGGTTGCTCCCGGGAAAACTGTGGATTCGTAAACGACAATATCACCCTTGGAGAGAACGTTCCCAACAAGTGTGCTGGCACCTTGCAGGGGGCGCAGGTTGGGTTGCTTGTGTCTGTCGATGGGAGTAGGTACAGCGATGATAAAGAAATTGTACCCCTGTAAGCTTCTGGCGTCAGAGGAAAATTGCAGGTGAGGGCTATTTGCTAATTCCTCCGAAGTGACTTCTTTGGTAGAATCTTTTCCTTCAAGCAGTTCTTTCACCCGTGATTCTTTTATATCAAAACCAAGAGTAGGGAAGTTTTTTCCAAGTTCGACTGCCAGGGGAAGTCCCACATATCCAAGGCCAATTATTGCGATTTTCAAGTCTGATTTTTTCATGGAATAGTTGTTTTTAAGAGCTGAAGGTGGACGAGATCATTTCATCAACGTTAGAAGCACTAAAATATACGAGAAGATGAAGGAAATGTAAATAGGCAGAAACACCAAAGTAAACCGGATTGAAAATAATTGCCGGATTCTTTCTTGTGGTGCATCCTCCTCGATCAGACTATAATTCGTAACATGAATTTTGTACTTACGGAGCATGCTGGGAAATGAAAAAAAACAAAGATACATTGCAAGGATTGGGAAACCTCCTGCCTCAGCTGTCTAAGCAAAAAGGCTGGCAGGAACAGCTAGATCTTCACTCCATCTTCAGGCGTTGGGACAGATTGCTGGAAAGTGAGATTGCGGAGCATTGCCAGCCGCTCAAAATCGTTCGCAAAGAATTGTGGATTGAGGTTGAGAACTTTGCCTGGCTCCAGCAGTTTCAATATCAGAGCGTCTTGATTCTTGAAACGTTGAATAAAACTTTGCAAATTTCAAAGTTAAAAGGGCTACGTTTTTTTGTGGCTGAGAAACCATTTGAAAAAGAAAAAGAAGAGGAGCCGCTTCGCTATGTGCCTCCTCCAGCAGAGGAAGTAGCTGCATTTGAGGAACAGGTTGCCAGTATCGTCGATGAGGATTCTCGGGAAGCGCTGCTTCGTTTCTGGTATCTTTCCAAGGCGTGTAAAAGAGGGTGAGGTCTCTTTGTCCTCTTCCTGCTTGCGTCCTGATTGAATACGCAATAGAGTGAAAAACAGTTGCTGGATTCGCAGAAAAAACGCATTTGTTTCGTTGCTGCAATTCTTTCGATTATTACGACGTACTTAGTACACCGAAACAACCGAAAAAATGTGCGCCTTACGGATGAAGTATTTTGCAAATCCATCAGACAATATAGATTTTTACGAAACCGTTACAGTATAGTTGTATGATATTTCAACCGGTTCCGAAATGACAATATGATTTATTTAGAAAGGTGATTTTAGAACAATGATTCTTTGCGATACAGTTTTAGATGCCATCGGCAATACTCCCTTAATTCGGGTTAATCGTTTGAACGAGACGGGAATTCCGGTTTATGGCAAGCTGGAGTCCAGCAATCCTGGCGGTTCTGTAAAAGAACGGGTCTCCTTGTCCCTCATTGAAGCGGGTGAAGCAAGTGGGGAACTAACTCCTGAAAAAATTGTGCTCGAGGCCACAAGCGGCAACACGGGTATTGGCCTTGCTATGGTATGTGCCGCAAAAGGGTATCGCTGTCAACTGGTTATGCCGGAATCGGCCTCCCTTGAACGCCGTGCAATTATGCGAGCTTACGGAGCTGAGATTCTCCTTACTCCTGCTAAGCGAAGTACGGATGGTGCCATTGAAAAAACGTATGCCATGGCACGCGAGTTTCCCGAACGATATTTCCTCACAGATCAATTCAATAATGAGGCCAACTGGCTGGCCCATTATAACAATACAGCTCCGGAAATATGGAACCAGACTGAAGGTAAAGTAACTCATATAGTCGCGACGCTGGGAACTTCGGGCACGGTGATGGGGCTTTGCAAATGGTTTTCAGAGCATCAACCCCATGTTCGTATTGTGGCGGTGGAACCGTACCTGGGGCACAAGATCCAGGGCCTGAAAAACATGAAGGAGTCGTACCGTCCTGGAATATTTGACAAATCACTGCCGTATAAAATCGTAAATATCCATGATGAAGATGCTTTTCGCATGGCTAGGTTGCTTGCCAGAAAAGAAGGCTTATTGGTGGGGATGAGTAGTGGGGCTGCCATGTCATCAGCTCTTGGTTTAGCCAAAGAGTTGGATGATGGTTTTATTGTAACCATTATTCCGGACGGTGGAGAACGGTATCTCTCGACCCCTCTTTTCACCCGTAAAAATAAGGTGGAAGAGAAAAAGCCCAACCTCTGTTTTTTTAATACCCTGACAAAAAAGAAAGAGCCGTTTCAGCCGCAGCAGGATAAATCGGTTACGTTTTACACATGTGGGCCAACGGCTTACGAGTCTGCTAGCTTGTCTCTCTGTAGACGTTTTGTGGTGTCTGATCTGATTACGCGTCACCTGGAACATAAAGGCTATACCGTAAATTCCTGCATGAATTTCACTGATCTTGATGATAACACAATAGAGGGTGCTAATGCTGCCGGGAAATCTTTAAAAGAGTTTACAGAGAAATATATTGCTGGCTTTATGGAAGATATCGATGCTCTTTCTGTGAAACGGGCAAGTAACTATCCCAAGGCTTCCGAGCATGTTGGCGATATGATCGAAATCACCCATCAGTTACTTCATAAGGGTTTTGCTTATGAAAAACACGGATCGATCTATTTTGATATTTCCAAATTTAAAAATTATGGGCGGCTTTCGGGTATTGATCTTGGAAAAATTCAGCTGGGCCGAACAGTCGATCTGGATAACTATGAGAAGGATAATCCGCGTGATTTTACTCTGCTTAAGCGCTCAACTCTGGCTGAATTGAAGAAAGGAATCTTTTATGAAACAGATTGGGGAAATATTCGTCCAGGCTGGCATATTGAATGTTCTGCCATGTCCACCAAATATCTTGGCGAGACGATGGATGTGCACACTTCCAGCCGTGATCTGATTTTTCCTCACCATGAAAATGAAATTGCCATTGCTGAGGCACTGACCGGTAAGCCTCTGGCAAAATATTGGCTGCATTCGGAGCTTCTTCTGGTTGATGGGAAGAAGATGTCCACTGAAGCTGGAAATGTTGTTACTTTAAGAGATGTTATTTTACGTGGTTTCACAGCTCGTGAAGTGCGCTTTATGCTGCTCTCAGTTCATTATCGAAAGCCGATTAATTTCTCATTTAAAAGATTGATTGCTGTACGTACAGCGCTCAGACGAATTGATGAGTTTACTTGCAAGTTGCTCTGTCTGCCTCCAGGAAAACCGCATCCAGAAGTTGCTGCGTATGTTTCTGCAATGGAAGAACAATTCTTTGCGGCCATGGATGACGATTTGAATGTATCTAAAGGAATGGGGGCAATATATAAATTTATTAAACGGACCAATCCGATCCTCCATGTGAATCATCTGGATGGCGATCAGAAAAAATATATCCTGGATAGCCTTGGTAAGATGAATGAAATTTTACAGATCTTTCGTCTCAAAGGGTGCCCCTTGGCACCTTCTGCAAATGTACTGATCCAGCGTCGCGAACAGGCACGACAGGACAAGGATTGGCAGGCGGCAGATGAGGCCCGGGATGAGCTGATCCGTCTCGGGATTCAAATCATTGATACGGCCACAGGTCCTGTTTGGAAACCTGTGGGGGGAGAGTGTTCCGGTTCCTGATATAGGAAAAATGGAGTTGCTTTTTTAGGCACTATATCTTATAGCAAGGGTAATATGCGCCAATAGCTCAGCTGGATAGAGCAACGGCCTTCTAAGCCGTAGGTCGCGCGTTCGAATCGCGCTTGGCGTACCAGTAGAAAATATAAGGGTTTCAGTCTTTTTGGCTGGAACCCTTTTTTTGTCTTTGAGTCATGATTTGTTTTTTTTAGGAAGAGGGCTAGAGGCTACAGTTTAGCACCCAGCAGTAGATCTGCCTCAACATTACCCAATATTCCAACCAATTGTTTGAAATGGATCAGGGTTGTTGCGTAATCATATCTCGCATTTTGATATCTGTTGCTTACAATAAAATAGTCTCTTTGCACGTTGAGGACATCAAGCATGGATTGTAAGCCCTCTTTAAAGTTTGCCTCTTTTATTTGCAGAGATTTTTTATTGGCATCCACCGCTTTTTTATAGGCTGCGATGGAGACGAGAATCCTTTGTAGGCTGTTCCAGGTCGATGTTGTTTGCCTTATAACGGAACGCTGGGTCATTAAGATACGTTGTCTTGCTGCCTTGTAACGTTTCTTGCGGGCGACGAAATCTGCAAGGTCACGGCCGCCGCTGAGGAGTTCCATCTGAAGCTTAACTCCATAGTCTGTGCGGTCACGCTTCCAGCCGTATCCGTTTAAATCATTATCCGGGCTGGTTCGTTCATACTCCACAAAGAAACTGAGAGCGGGCAGAAAACGTCCAGCACTGATTTTTCCATCCAATCGTGCGGCTTCTGAGTGCAATCTACTGATATTGCAATCAATGTTGTGCGATTTGGCAAATTTAAGCCAGTGGTTGAAATCATTTCCTGGTAACTCAAATAAGCTATTGTTTTCGTTTATCCGGTTCAACTCCTCTTGAACTGGTTGGCCAAGGGTTTCAGCAAGAGCTTCTGTAGCATCTACCAATTTGGCCTCCTGTACGGCAGATATAGCTTTGGTTGTCTCGTAGCGGGCCAAGATGTCATATAGCGCTGATTGATCCTCAAGCCCCAGTGTGTGACTTGCCTGGGCTGTTTCCAGCTGACTTTCCAGAATCCGCAATTTAGCCTTGGCAAGTTTCAATTCATCTTGCGCAGAGAGTTGAGCAAAATACCGGTCGACTACTCTTACAATGAGCTGTTCACGTGCTTTTTTAAGCTCCATTGCAGCTATATCCATTTCACAACTACCTCGTAGCGCTCGGTAGATCTTTTCAAGGTCAATCAGGGGTTGTTCCAAAATAATAGTGATTTCATCGTCATTAAATGTGAGATGGCGTTCCTCTAGCTCTGCAATGTTTTCTGGAGAATAATCTAAACTGCTGCGCATAAGTTTAGCGGAAGCCATAAGTCTTGGCCCAAGAGCAGCAACCTTAGTCCAGCCATCGGCTCGTTTCGCCTCCGCATCCATCTGTTCACTTTTGAAACGGGCATCATTTTCCTGAGCTATTTGAAGAGCTGTGGCAATATTGAGAGCGAAAGTTATTTGCCCCTGGAGTAACAGGAGTATAGAAACGGTGAAGCAGATGCTAATCTTTTTTAACAAAATATTAATGAACTGTTCCTCCTGATTCGTCTTCACCCTGCTCAACTGTTTCTTTTAATGGCTGGAGTTTGCGGGCGGTGATACCACCGGTTTTGGGATCAGGAGCTGCCAATCGTACTACTCTGCCGGGGAATTCGGTTGTCTGGAAATCGTACAACATATTTTCCACTCCGCCAAAAGGTGCTACGATATCAATGATCCATAACCGATCACCGCAGTTCCAGTCTTCTGGACGCAGCTTGCCACCATTTGAAAAAAGTCTTGCCTCTGCTTCTTTGTTTAAAAATGCCCAACTGATAAAAGAGGTTGGGTACTCCTCTTTCATAAAAAGTTTACATTGCCCAGCAATGAGTGGAGGCATAAGTAGCCATTCGAGATCAGCAATAAACTGATAGCGTCTGTGAGATGACTGCATATAGAGCAATAACACTGGTCCCAACGCCGGAAGGCGTTTAAGGATTTTCATGGATTGCTTATGGATTTCTTCTTTAAAAGCCTCGTTATCTGCAGCTTCAGCGGTTTTCATCTTATTGTCTTTTGTTTTGCTCATTCTTATAACTCCCGTAAACTTTGATCTTTATAACGTAACATTGGTCCCAAAAAGTAATGGATGACGCGTCTTTTTCCAACTTTAATGTCGGCTGTGACCGTCATGCCCGGTAAAATTTCCCCCTGTTTATCATTAATTCTATTGGGTAATTGGTAGCTGTCCACTGCGATTCGTATGGGATACACCGGCCCCAATTGTTCATCCATCACAGCATCTCTGCCAACCCATTCAATTTTTCCTGTGAGGTCACCATGGCGAGTAAAAGGATAGGCTGCCACCTTAATAGATGCATGTTGTCCTATGGAGACAAAACCAATATCTCTGTTGAGCAGTTTTGCCTCTATTTCAAGCCCGCTATCAATTGGGACAATAGTCATCAGTGGTTGAGCAGAGGTGACAACGCCTCCAATTGTGTTAATTGTCAGCTGCTGTACAATTCCATCGGCGGGAGACCGTAGTTCCCGGTTCATAAATTTATACCTGGCCTTGGCGAGGTGCTGTACTAATGCTTCCTGCTTCTTTCGGGCATCAGTGAGTTCTTTTAATAACTCTTTTTGATACTCACTTTGCCACAGTAGTTTTTCATCGTTTCTTTGTGAAAGGTTGAGTTCAAGCTCTGCCATTCTGTTTTTTTCAGTGCCAAGATTCTTTCGAACCTCGTTGATTTCCATCTGGGCCTGAAGAAATTTACCGCTGGCAAGCATTTCCTTCTCAGCCATTATCCGCCTCTTTTCATGAAGCTTTTCAGCCAACGGCAATGATTCTTCGAGCCATCCTATTTTTGCTTTTACTGATATCAACTCTGCTTCAGCACGGTTCACACTGTGACTCATGGCCGCCATCTTTTCTTTCTGGGCTAAAAGAGACTGCTTAAGGAGACGCCGTTGTAGTAAAATTTCTTCTTCGTCAGCCTCATTAGGGGTAGTAAAAAGGCTGATATCTCCTGCAAGTTGTGCACTCAGCCGCGATACCGCCAATTGGGTCGTGGTCAGCTCTCTAGCCAGACTTTTAAGATCTGCATGGGATTCGGTTGAATCCATTATTACCAGCAATTCTCCCTTCCTAACCAACTGCCCATCGCTCACTGCAATCTCTGTAACAATACCAGGTTCCAGCGGTTGAACCACCTTTACTCTCCCTTTAGGAATCACGACTCCTGTGCCGGAAGCAACAATATCAATTTGTGCTACAAAGGCCCAGGTAATTACAAAGATAGCAAGGGCAACAAGAACCAGAACGATAACTCTTGAGAAGGGGGCAGGAGGTCTTTCCAGGACTTCAATGGTTGCTGGCATAAATTCGAAATCACGGCGAATGGCATTCTGTTCTTTATATCTTTTTATAAAATCAGGCATAACGCCCCTCATGGATGCTTTGCAACATGGCGAATCTGCCACCGGCTTTTAGTAAGGCTTGTGGTGTATCATTTTCGACGATTCGGCCCTGTTCAAGAGTGATAATTCTATCAGCATGGCGAACGGTTGTTAGCCGATGGGCAATAATAAATACTGTCCGTCCCTGGCATATCTTTCGCATGTTTTTCTGAACATGCATCTCCGATTCATAATCGAGCCCACTCGTTGCTTCATCAAGAATGAGCATCCCTGGATCTGATGCGAGAGCACGAGAAATGGCTATTCGCTGCCTTTGTCCGGTAGAGAGCCGGCATCCCCTCTCTCCTGCCAGAGTGTCATATCCCTCAGGCAAGCCTAGGATCAGATCATGTACCCCGGCAAGTTTTGCGGCAGCAATAATCTCCTCTATTTCAAGATCCGGCACATTCAGAGCAATATTATCCCTGATGGATCGGTTAAAGAGTACTCCATCCTGAATAACTACGCCTATCTGTCGTCGCAGCCAGGAACTGTCAGCCACAGAGATATCAATACCGTCGATAAATATCCGCCCCTTCTCTGGAACATATAAGCGCTGCAACAATTTAACCAGAGTGGTTTTTCCGGAGCCGGTGCTTCCTACGATTCCTATAACCTCGCCAGCTTTTACCGAAAAGGAGACATCCCGCAGTACTTCTGCTCCTTCTGGATTAAACCTGAACGTAACATTTTCAAAACGTATATCACCCTTGATGGCAGGCAAACTCACTTTGGAAGGGTCAAAACCGGGTTCCGGGGCAGTGTTAAAGATATCGCCGATACGTGCCACCGACACATTTACCTGCTGCAGCTCTTTCCAGATTCGGGAAAGACGCAGAATAGGGGCAATAACTCGTGATGAAAGCATATTAAAAGCAATAAACTGACCGACTGTCAAATTCCCATGAAGCACTTCTTTGGCACCAAACCAGAGGAGCAGAACCGAGAGTATTTTACTGATTACCCCTGTGGTCTGGCTAATGAGATTGGAGAGGTGCCCGCCTGAAAAGCCAATTTTCACGTGGTTTGCCAGACGTTTTTCCCACTCTTCCTGTACTTTCGGTTCTGCAGCGTTTGCCTTAATGGTCTCCATGCCACTGAGAGTTTCAACCAGAAAAGATTGTTTGTCCGAGCCAGCAGCATAGCGGTCTTCAAGTTTGTTACGTAGTAGAGGAGTTAGAAGAAAAGATGCACCAAAAAGAAAAGGAAGGGCGGCAATTACCAGCATGGTCAGGAAAGGACTGAAAAGGTACATGACAAAGAGGAAGACGATCAGAAAAAACAGATCAAGAAAGAGCATCAGCCCGGAGCCGGTAATAAAGCTGCGCACATTTTCAAGTTCTTTCATTCTGGCAATTGTATCTCCGACTTGCCTCGATTCAAAATAGCTTAAGGGCAGACTCATCAGGTGTTTAAATAGTTGCACGCCGAGCATGAGATCAATGCGGTTGGCTGTGTGCGACATGAGATAGGTTCGCAATCCGTTGAGCAGAATTTCGAAAAGAGAGACAACCACCAGGGCAAAAACCAGAACATCGAGGGTGGAAAGACTGTTGTTGCTTAACACCTTATCAATAACGATCATAAAAATAAGGGGGGACAGGAGACCGAATATCTGTATGAAAAAAGATGCAAGGAGGCAGTCCCGCAGCACGCTCCAATACTTGCGTGCAGATTTTACAAACCAGCTCAAGCCAAACTGTTGACCGCTTCGCTGTTGTGTTGTTTGCTTTTTCAGCAGCAGGATCTGGTCACTCAGTTTTTCTTGTAGTTCCTCAATCTTAATCCAACTACCTCTGGCGTCACCGACTTCTTGTACCAGAACTTTTTCTTCCTGTTCATCTTTTCCGCCTATCAGAACGAAATTGCCGTTCTTCAGCTTCGCTATAATAGGGAAAAGCCCGGGGTTCACTTTGGAAAGGTCCTTGTTTACGGGTTTGGCTTTAAAACCGATTCCCTGAAATATTCGCGCCAACTCTATGAGCTGGAGGTCGCATTTGTCACTCCCAAAGTGATGCTTGATCTGCTCCATACTTATTGGATTGCCATGGAGTTTTGCCACGATTGCGACACAGAACAGTCCGCTTTGGACGTTTGCTTTTTGTACTTTTTCTGTCATTAATTTTCCTGATTATCCGTAAAACTCAGCCAGTCTTTCAAGGATCTGTAGGAGCCCCGCCCCTGCGGGCGATTGGACTCTTCGTTTGAGCGTGTCGTCGTAGAAAGAATATCGTCCGCAGGGGCGGACTCCTACAATTTCAGACGGTTACATAGTTTGCTTCTTTGTGATGGATGAAATTTGTACGTGATCGGAGTTGTTACTATCAGGCCGCAATGGCCAAAGCATCATCTTCAATATCGTCAGGCTGTTGAAAATCATCATCTGTAGAATCTACGAAGACAATGCTCTCTGCTGTTGTATCTTCGGTGATACCCGAGGGATTTGATCCGGCAGCGGCATCCGATTGCAGCTGTTGGGCGATTCGGCTTATCTCTGCGTCACTCATCTCCAATTCTGTTTCCGGCTCTGTACTACTTTCTTCTTTCCAAGAGACTTCTGTTAAGGCAAGGTCTTCACCCCGCAGAGCAACATCCCCAACCTCAGCACTGCTGCCATCTTCCCGGTGATATACTGTTGAACCAAATACTGTGTTTCCTGCAATTTTTCTTGCATTGCCGTCACTTTCAAGCTCAATATCTCGTATCCCTGCCTCGGTAAGGGTTTGGAATTCTCCCTCATCACTGATGCCGTTTGAATTTTTATCCTGCCATACGCCAAAGTCACTCCAGGCTTCATCCTCTTTGTTGAAGATTCCATCGTTGTTGGAATCAAAGGCAGTCAAGCCTTCAAGGTCAGTTGTTGCACCGGGTAAGTATTCTTTGAGCATTAGCTCATCCGCTCTGGTAACTGCCCTGTCATGATTGTAGTCGTAGACCAGAAAACCATCATCTGCTCCTACCCAGCCGCTGGATTCTGCAACCCCGTCACGGTTCCAGTCGAAGGTTACTCCCGCTTCAATTCCAAGAAGCTCTACGCCGTCTCCGTCGAGATCAAGGATTACGGGGCTATACGTGTGGTAGCCATCTATCCTGCCTAAGTGAGATACTTGTACAAAAATAGTGCCCGTCGCTCCTTTTTGGTCAAGCACCGTCAAATACATCGATCCATTGGGGCTTCCTTCGTAATTAAAAGCTCCGTGTTTCACATATACGTTTCCGCCATTGACTTGCGAAGCATAGGTTCCAACAATATCTCCATCGCCGTTTGCATCCCACGAATGGCCACCGTTCTGGTCAGTCGTTTCAAATACGAACCAGATTTCACAATACGTATCATTGTAGACAGCACCATTACCGAAACCAAACTGACCGGTAAAAACTGGGGCAAAATTATGCTCAACAATCTGATTCATAATCAAACGGCTGGGAGCAGTACCCCCATGCCCATCAGAAACGGTATAACTCACCTCGACATAACGTTCACCTCCTGACGGCTGTACCCAGAGATACCCTCCTTCGATCTTAACGTTTGCCGATCCTGATGAGATATAAGGGCTTACAATGGTGAGACTGTCACCATCCACATCAAAATCATTACTCACCAGCCCGGCAATACTATACTTATTCCAGATAAGTGTTTCCGCAGGAGATGCAATATCTTCCTGGGCCACAGGATTATCATTGACAGGCTGCACGTAAATCTCAGACGTCCCGGTACTGACAGCGCCAAAAGAATCAGTGACCTTATATTGGAAGGTTTCCACACCGTTAAAATTCGCATTGGGATTGTAATATATTAAACCCGTTCCCGAATCGTAAGAAAGGCTGCCGTGAGCAGCACCAACAACCCCTGCGAAGGTAATGGCATCACTCTCGTATGCAGAGTCCATTTCCACATCATAATCGTTGACCATCAACTGGGCAGCGGTGAAAGAGAAAGAGTTGTCCTCAATGGCTCCGTTGATTCTCTCCGGCACCAGGATGGGTGCATCATTGACAGGATCAAGATCAACAAAGGCTACGGCAGTAACTGGATCACTGATACCGTCACTCACCGTATATTCGAAACTCGCCTGTCCTGGATAGCGGTTATTGAAATTAAGCTCTGGAGTAAATTCAATTTTTCCATCAGCTCGAAGTGTCACTGATCCGTGGGTCGCATTGGCAACCGCAGTGATAAAGAGGGGATCCCCATCCACATCGGCATCGTTGGCCAGTAGCGTTTCCTGGTCTATGATATTGATAATATCTTCCTGAGTGAAAAGGATCTCGGAATAGGCATCGGGTGAGGTGTTCAACTTAACATCAATTGTGGCGGTTGCCTGGCTCTCGCCTCCGTTGCCATCGCTTATGGTGTAGGTGAAGGTATCTATTCCTACCCAGTCATCACTAATGGCCCGGTAATGGATATAGCCGTTTGCATCCTGGCTCACCGTTCCATATTCAGTATTACCAAAGGTGCTAATGTGGATCGCATCGCCATCCGCATCAGAGTCGTTGGCCAGCAACACGGCAGAACTGTAGACATTATCATAACTGTTGTTTGACCAGGCCAGAATATGGTCGTCATCCATGGCCAGTGGTGCATCGTTTTCGCCAAGAACCGTTACGGTGATCAAACCTGTTCCCATCCCGGCTTCCGTATCGGCCACTGAGTAACTGAGCGTGGCCGTACCAAAGAAATCATCATTGGGCAGAAAATGAAGCAAGCCGTCTTCATCCACCCAGCCATCCCCATTGCTGGATGCAGAAATTCCCATAAATCGCAGATCCGTTCCATCTTCAATATCAGAAGCTCCGGCCATAAGGGCTGAGACATCAAAGGTGATATCCCCATCTTCAAGCATTGTGGCTGTGGTACTAGCTATCTGGGGTAAATCGTTTATCGGAGCAATATGAATGGTCATGGTGCCAGATACTTCAGCGCCTTGACCATCACTTACTGTATAGTTGAATTGGCCGCTGCCATAGAAATCCGCATCGGGAGTAAAGGTGTAGATTCCGTTAGTTTGGGAAAAGCTTCCTCCGATAACCGTCGACAGGGAAGTGAATGTCAACTGGTCACCATCGGCATCATGGATAAATGTTGCCATCTCCGTCTGACTGAACACAATCTCCTGATCTTCATTGATATGGCGCTGATTATAGAGGATAACAGGGGCGTCGTTGATAGCTGTAACCTGTACTTGCACCATGGTGGTTTCACTATGGCCCTCAGCGTCTTCAACCGTGTATTCAAAGCCAGCATCAATTCCGGAATAATCCATATCAGGACTGAAGATGATATCACCGTTTTCCGCATGGTTGAGAGTTCCGTGAAAAGCAGCTCCCAGCCCTGCAAACGTTAATGCACCATCAATGTCCGAGTCATTGGCCATCAGTTCGGCAATTGTGGTGCTGACCGCTACTTCCTCATCGGTTGTTAAGGTATCATCACCAAAATTGGTGGCATCGTTTACGGAGAGAATGTCAATGTGCAACTGACCGGAAACAGTGCCGCCATGGCCGTCATCTATCGTATAGTCGAGGGTGGCATCACCATGGTAATTACTGTCCGGGGTGAAGGTGTAGAGTCCATTGTCTTCGGTGACTACGCCACCGCTTATATTGCTAATGGCGCTGATCGTCAGACTCTCTCCATCTCTATCTTGCACAAACTTTTCAATGGTGGCAGCGTTAAAGACAATGGCCTGATCTTCATTGGTGGTGATATCTGCTCCAATGATCTCCGGTGTATCATTGATACCAGCAACATCCACTTGAACCATACTGCTTGCCTGGTTCCCGTCTGAATCTACCACTGTGTATTCAAATCCTGCATCGGGGCCGAAATAGTCTGCTTCCGGGGTGAAGGTGATATTAGAGTTTACGTCCAGGCCTACCGTCCCGTGGTAGGCAGCTCCCAGAGCTACAAAGCTTAGAGGGCCTTCAACATCAGAATCGTTGGCCAAAAGTGCAGCAACAGTAGTGGAAACAGAAACTTCCTCATCGGTGGCTAGCAAGTCATCTCCAAAAATTGTCGCATCATCCACTGACAAAATATCGATTTGCAGTGTCCCGCTGACCGTTCCGCCATTAGTATCTGTTGCACTGTAATCGAGCGAGGCTGCACCGTGGTAATTGGCATCGGGACTGAAGGTGTAAATCCCGTTATCTTCACTAATCACTCCACCGGTAACGTTGCTAATATCGCTGAGGGTTAGGTTGTCACCATCTGCATCCTGAAGAAAGCGTTCAATGGTCGCCGTATCAAACGTTATGTCCTGATCTTCGTTGCTGGTGATGGTATCGCTTGCAACTGTTGGTGCATCGTTACTGTTGACGACCTCTACCTTTACAAAGGCTGTGGACTCAAGGCCGGCATCGTCAATTACTGTATAGCTGAATCCGGCTTCTTCGCCGTAATAATCAAGGCTTGGAGTGAATGTGATATTGTCATCAGCGTCTACGGAAACAGTACCATGTTCTGCCTCTCCAACTGATACAAAACTAACCGATCCTCCTTCGGGATCGGTGTCGTTGCCAAGTAATTCATCCACCGTAACCAGCAGAGGGATCTCTTCCTGGGTTTGGAAGCTGTCTGCTCCCATAACAACAGCATCATTTACCGGTAATACTTCAAACTCTAGATGACCCTGAACTGTGCCACGATGATTGTCATTGGCCTGATAGTCAAAGGAAGCGGTACCGGAAAATCCGGCTTCGGGGATAAAGGTGAAAAAGCCGTTCTCGACAATCACAGTGCCGTGCTGGATATTGGTGATGAAATCGAGATGCAGTTGGTCTCCGTCTGCATCACTTACAAACTTTGCAATTTCTTCGGGGCAGAAGGAGATGGTTTCATCTTCATTGATTGCGGGATAGGTGTTGCTGCTTACCTGTGGTGCTTCTCGAAGATCCAGTACTTCAATGGAGGCGTGTGCTGTGCTTATATTGCCTGACTGGTCTGTGACGGTGTAAGAAAATCCGGCTTCTGTACCTGCATAATCAGGATCGGGGGTAAAGGTTATATTGCCGTTTACATCTAAAGAGACCTGTCCGTGTTGCGCATCGTGGACATTGGTTAGCTGGATTGTTTCCCCATCGTATTCATGGTCATTGGCCAGCAGTTTGGCAGCTGTGGTCAGAAGGGAATGATCTTCAAGGATGATAAAACGATCATCTGTGGTTACTACGCCCTGGTTCTGATCAAGTATGGTGAGGCTGGCTTCTGCTCTTTGGGGATAGGTGCCATCGTGGGCCATATAACTGAAATTCAGGGTGCCGGTAAACCCTTCATCGGGAGTGAAGAGTAAGCGGTTACCGATCGTAGTGATTGTGCCATGCTCCAAGCCACGGATATGATCGATATTGATAGAATCACCATCCGCATCAGAATCGTTGTTTAAAAGTTGATCCAGATAAAAGGAGTCTCCTTCGTTGATGATAAAATGATCAGGGCTAAGCTCCGGTGCATCGTTTAGATCTTCAACCACGATTAATGCACGACGGGTGACGGTCTCTCCGTTTGCACCAAGTAATGTATATTCAAAAGAAGCCGTCCCTGCAAAACCTTCGTCTGCTGCAAAGCGCAGATCTCCATTGGCATCTTCGTATACCGTTCCATGTTGGGCGTTGCTGTGGGAGAGAAGGGTGTAGGATTCTGTGGAGGACGAATACGTGTCAGATGACTGCCTGCTGAGTGTTGTGGGTAAAAAACGGAGGCTTGAGTCCTTAACCATGGAAAAATAGACACCCTGTACGGTTCCCCCGGTGAGTGGTGGTGCTTCGAAACCGGGCGGCAGTTGTATTTCGTTGATCTGGACGTTGTTTGATGCCGGGATTGAGGATGTCTTGTAGTTAGGTAGGTATTGTTCGTCAGGCAGGGGGCGCACGTCTGCGGATAACTCATTCCACCATTCAGGGTAATTGGAATGGGATGTGGTTGGAAGGGGAGTGGTACCTCTAAAGTCTTGAGCGATTATATCACTATTATCATCCAGAAGATTAAAATCACTGTTTAGTCCTGAAAGTTGAGAGGAAAGGATTGATTGCAATGCTCCATCTTCGCCCACTGCCGGAATGTCGTTATCGTATGCGTAAGCCTGTTGCTGTGGATTGTCAGCCTGTGAACCACTTTGTAAATATGCATCAAGGGCAACAGCGTCCAGAGGTTTGATATAGTCTGTATTGCTTTCCGGGGTTTTTATCTGCCCGTACAGAGCAGACGCGCAGGCCTGATCAACATCAAGACCTAAGCCCATGGCCAAAAGTAATCCGGAGGCTCCGGCAAAATTATGTTTGAGACTGGCGGAGCGAAGAATCTTACCGATGGCCTGAGAGGGGAGTTTGTCCGGTGTCAGGGGCAGGGATTTGATATCACCGTCTTTAGCTACAAAATGTTGGCCCTGGGGGCCGTTTGCGTTACCGCCTCCTGCATATACTCCATTGCCGATACTGGTTCCGATACGGGGTGCATAGGATTCACCATAGGTATAGGTCATTCCCCGTTTGCTAAAGCCCATGGCAGCAAGGTGTGCGTCCACCATGGTAAAGTCTATATTGCCACTGCTGTCTCTTGCAAGTTTTACAGCATCATCGACTCTGTCTCCACGATCTCTTGCGTAGAGTGCCCCGCGCATATCAAGGCCTAAGCGTGATCTGTCACCTACACTGATCACTACTTTACCGCCATATTCTGAGGTGTAACGAATTTCGGGGTCTTTTCCAGCTTCTATGCGAAGAGATGGTAAGGTGCCGTCGATGGTGACTCTGCCTCCCAATTCTTTGTAATTCTGGATGATGGCGATGAGGGGGGAGCCTGATTCTCGGACACTGTCTTTCATGTCCGAATCGCCATGGACATCCAAGATTATGTTGCCGTTTTCGTCGAGGGCGAAATTGGCTGTGGCTGAGGGTGGATCGTCTCCTATCAGCATATCGGCTATTACGAGGACGACTGCCACTGCCCAACCATATACTGGGATATAAGCTGCGGCAGCTGCGGCAGCCAAAGTGACAGAGGCTCCTCTCACGTCACCCTGAGCTAGCTGGATTCCGGCTGTAACCCAGCTTATAACAGGAATACCGCCAAAGCTCCCAAAACCAGCGACAGAAGCACCCGTGACAGCATTATAGGTACCGATTGCATTATTAACGGTACTGGCGGTGGTGTAGGCGATATTCAGGGTGTCACCCGACTCCAGCACATCGTCGAAGGAGGCTATGTTGGCGGCAAGACCGATGGCTGAGGCAGCTCCACCAAAGACTTCACTGTCTACGCCGAGACCCCCATCGACATAGTTGTTTATTCCTTCTAACAGTGAGGTCGCAGAGCTGGCTATTCCCCAGCCATCACCGTCTTCAATGGCTTGAGCCAGGGAAAAACCGGAGGAAGCGATATTAAGAGCGACACCTCCAGCACCTACTCCTTCATTGTCGAGGAAACCACCACCATTTGCATCCATATAACCATCGATATCAAGTAGCAGGTCGATGCTGTTTCCGGCTATTCCCCAGCCATCGCCTTCGTTTATGGCCTGACCGAGGCCTATTGCATGTTCAATTCCGTTGAATATTGCTTCAGAAGATTTATTCAGAAACCCATCATCTGTATCAGGGTTGTTATCATTAGAGGATACCTTCATACGATTATTATGGCTTGAGATATACCCAATACCTTCACGGGCTATATCCCAGCCGTCACCGGAATCGATTGCATCACGCAGGCCTATTTGGGCACTCATCAGATCCAGTTCGGCTCCTCGTTGGGCTGCTGCCTGTAGTGCAATCACCCTCATTTCTTCTTGACTTACATTAAAAGCTGAAGAAACAAACTCATTCTGTTGTTCACTGTCCCATGATGCAAATTCTTTGGCTGATATTGCGCCTAATTCCGGGTAGCGTGACAACATGTCATCATATAATACTGAAGAACTATGAGCTGTTAAAAGGCGCAGTAAAGAAATGCTGCTATCTATGGTAACGCTTCCTCCAAGATGTTCACCACCTAAATGATGAACCAGATCTGAATCCCCATTGATAGTATAGAAATCAGGATCTTGTTCGTTTGCTTCCCCGATACCTGGTACGTTGAATGCTCCTCCTGTTATTGCTATATCCAAATCTGAAGTAGACTTCAGGTATTTGGTTACAATCTGCGCAAGATATCCCCCCAAAGAATGTCCGGTTACATGTAATGTATCTATTCCTTCAGACTTGATTACCAGTTCAGCAAGTGCCTTTGCACTGTCTTGTTGCGGTGGTCTTCCCCCAAACGCCAATATCGCACCATCATCCAGATCATTAATGCCATTGGTACCGGTATAGGCAATTACCACTTCACCTTCTGGTGATCTGAATACTTGTGCTTCGAAGCCGTTGGTTGGGGGCTTATTATTACTATAATTTTCGAAAAATCGTTTACTGTCCCCAAGATGTTTCCAGCCATCTTCAGACATATCCTGCCACAGTTTAGAACGAGTCAGTTCTTCCGTGCTTTTATAACTTAAGATACTTAAAGCTAAATCATCTTTTATTGTTATGGGCATAGTATGGTAACCTGCTTAATATAAGTCTTGTATTTCCATTATCCATATTTCATCTTTATGGTTGTACGCAATCCGACTTTTATCAGCTGGATTTTGCAGACCAGAAAAAGCCCATCCTTTGTTAGGGAATTTGTACCGTTCTATTCGTTTACCACTTTTCCTGTCCCAAATGTCTAGTGTACGTTTATCTGTTAGTGTCATAATATATCGTTCATTATCAAGAAACCCCAGCATTATGGGAGATGAATCCATAGGATCAAATTTTTCAACCTTTCTGTATGTTTTAATGTCAACCAACTTCATTGATTGATGATAGAATCTTGATTTTATATCTTTGTCAGTTGCGGGTGGCCCATATAAAAGATAGCGACTATCAGATGTCCAGGCAAAGGAGACTGCCTTTCCAATAGCAATATCAAACAACTCCTTTTTCAATACCATTTCAGGATAACTCCAGATCCTAAGTCTGCTAAAAAATTGTTTTCCTACATCATACTTGCCAAACGGTCTCCATGTATCAACCATATATCTTCCATTCGGGCTAATCGACACATTATCTGGAACTTCATAATCCTGTAGATATCCGCTTTGCTCCATTTCGGGAACAGTATAAAAATATATCTTGGGTTTGGTGTCACCTTCACGTGAAAAATTCCGCCAGGAATACACTCGATTGTCAGGACTGGCATAGAGTTTATCGCCCCCATGCGCAATTGTCGACTGGTTGTCAGAATATAGCGAATAATCCTGTTTCACTTCCCAAACTTTGAAGTGAGGCTTCTTGGCTTCCTGCATATACTCACTGATCAAGTAATGTCCATCGCTGCTATAAACCAACTTTTCGTTAAACATTTTTAAATATTTTCCCGAACCTTTGGTAATAGTTTTGATCAATTCCTTCTTCACTAAATCAAAAATAAAAACTTTATCATGGACAGATGATGTAGCAGCAAGATACTTACCTGATGGGTGAATAGTCATGATATCCCCAGAGTACCCCGATTCACATTTTAGTACTGCTATTTTACGTATATGCTCTGTATTCATATTACTTATAATCCCACTACATCCGGTAAGAGAAAACACAGTTATTGAAATACTGACAAGTAACAATAGTAAAAGTAAGTTTGATTTGTTTTGCATCTTTCTCCGCTGCCAAAGATGAAGAGTCATTGTTAATCCACGCTTCCCACTTGAGGAAACTGAGTTTGTAATTATCTGATTCTTTATCATCTGTATATTGTTAATATTTCAATGTCTTATGCTCAATATTAATTATATACAATTATCCTAATCCATAAATACACGTTTGCAACCTAGCCGAACAGATAGGTTTGTATGTTTTTTTACCTTTTTTGCAATACGGGGTCAAACCAAGTTAACAGGTTGAATATCATATGTTTTTACTATAAAAACTAGAAAAATAGGCGTTACCAAAGCTTCAAGCATCCTTTCTACCACCAAAATGAATATTGTAAGGAGACGAAACCTCTTTCAGCACTCGCATCCCCATTTACTTTTTGTATTCTGTCTACTTGCTGCTTCTACACCATAAAAGACCTGACATTAAAATAGCCGCAAAGCAAATTGATCTTCATTTGTTTTACCGACCCAGGCTCACGGTGCCATATGCCAGAAATCTAGAAAGAACACGCTTTAGATTGGATCTGAGTTCAACCAGAACGACCATTTGTCAAGCCATTCTCCTATTTCAAATCCATCCTGGCCATCATCTCGTAATATGACAAAGACCCGGTATCTTTCTGACCTAATACCCTAATCAATGAATACTCGCTTGCCACCTAGCCAAACGGGTAGGTTTTCTTTCTTCACACTTTTTATAAAAAAATCAGCTTATGTTTAACGGCAAGGAATGAACGGGGTCAGATAAAAAGAAATACCACCAAATTATAAAGAACGTAAGAAAATGAAGAGAACAGTAACCAATGCGGAAAGAAAATATTTGGTTGAATACATATTCCTCTTTTAATGCTTACCTCTCTGTTTGTTTTTGAATAATTTTATTTTGCTGATCCCACACCGCAATAGACCTAACACAAAGAGTGCTGTAAAGTAAATTGACTTTCATCTGTTTTACCAAGGCTGGCTCACAATGCATACCGGGAGGCTCCGAGGGCAACAAAGCTGTAAAGAACTTGATCCAAAGGTTTTATTTTATTCTGACCCCTTTATTCATGATACAGATATGTTTCTTTGCCCGGTTCAATACCAAGCAATTCCAGCTCACGAAGATGTGTGTGAAGCGCTTCCTGTGCTTGTGCAGATGCTTCCTGAAAAATTTCTTGACGTGTCTTGTTTCCAGCCATTATTATCGCCCCTCACCCACAGTTTCACACTTCACTTTTATGGTTTTTTGACTAAATACCGTCTTTTCACATAAGACATTTCTTTCATCAGGGGGGATTTGACAATACCAATTAACCCCTTTCACCTTGTCGTAATATTCTAACGATTCATCCAAATAAATATTTGCTAGTGCTGATTGAGCAGCGACACAACCCCTTTTCGCTGCCTCTTCAAAAAAGTAAATAGACTTTTTTTCATCCTTCACAAAACCATCAACTTCATTGCCAATATTCGTAAATATTGAGTAGATAAGTGCCAGCTCAGAATATCCTTTAGGCGATCCCCTATCCACCACACTCTGCAGAAGCTCTAGAGCTCTGGCGGTATCACGCTTGACGCCTTCGCTGTTCATCAAAGCTCGTCCAAGTTCAAAACCGGACAGGATATCTTTGTTGAGCGAGTACGCCCTTTCAAAACCTAACGCAGCAATTTTATAATTAAAATTCTGTCGTAAGGGAATTGCCATGGCATAGTGCTTAACTAGAAGATTGTTTAATTTTTTAGCCTGTTCAAACAGCCTCATTGGCAAATATTTATGCGCTATACTGAGATCAAGAGAATCATAACGGGCGCTCTTCTCGAGTTGCATATCAACACCAACAACAGCTAACATCTTAGGGTTTTTACTTTTTAATAATGGCAGCAGTATTTCTACCCGGTGCAAAGGGTCTTCAAAATATTTATTTCCTACCATCTTACCCATAAGGAGCCTTGCCTCTTCAATACCTTCAACGACACCCTTGCGTACTGTTTCTTCGACTTTTTCTGCAGCAAGGCTTTCGAGAGTATACTTTAAAAGCAGGTATCTTGAGCCAATGAGATTCAGGTGTGCTTGAATATCATTGGGATTATTTGTTAATCTTTCTTAACAAGCCTGCTCAGATTGACGCCTTGTTGCCATGGAATCATCTGTTGGTAAACCATATAAATATCCTTCATATAAAATCTCAGAAAGCTTTAAACAGGTGTTCGGCTTATATAGCTTTGAACCTACGGTGTGACCTGAAAGGTGTACGGCTGTATTAGGTGGCTCAGTTGATGGAGAAATAACCTGTACAGGTTGTTCATTCTCACAAGCACTTATTGATAGCAAAAATAATGTAAGTAATAATAAAAATGGGATAGATTTTTTTAGCAATCTCTTAAGTTTCCTTCGAATAAAAGTGTATAAAAGGGGTCAGACAAAAAATAAACATTTTCTTTTCACCTCCATATCAAAGTCATTGGCCGGCAGCTTGTCAGCTATTGTCAGGAGGGGATGATAAAACGGTTATCTGTGGTGTTAGCCGCACCCTGTTTTATGTTTCGGATACGGGGCTGTACCACGCTAACTAGTTGTATTGTAAGCATCTGTTCTCCGGCAAAAGGTGTTCTCAGTGCTTAAGGTTCCCTTTCTACCATCAAAAACGTTGTTGTAAGGAATTTCAGGCTCTTTTAAAACCGCAGTACCATTGATGAAACGATGGATCGCTTCTGTGCCCGACTTGCAAGTTGCAGCTTAATATCAATAGCAAATGATTTCCTGCCAACAGCTAACTTGAACTCAGTTTGGTGAAATTTGAGAGAGAACATTAATTTTGCTAAGGATAGGTGTTCCATATTTATCCCAGTTTTTCTCCCAGGAATCGACTGGACTTTCAAAGGTAAAGATATGCACGCTGTCGGTGGTATTGTTGGCTAGAATAAACTTGTGAACGATTATTGGGGTTAAACCTGGAGGTGCATCACGAAATCGAATAAATATGCGTTCAAAATCGCCCATTGAGTTCTGATCAAGAAGGAGAATTTCCTCCTTCTTATGTGTTTTGATAAATGGTTCTATATAGAGTAAAGCAATTGTATTTGCATCAATTTTCCGGATTTTTTCTGAGCTGCTTATGATTTGGATTGTAAATCCCATTTCAAACTGCTTTGTTTGCGAAAAAACCTCAGGACTGGAAGCATACACAGTAATAGGGATACCATTAGATTCAGATTTTCTTTCCGCTTCATTCCATTTTTCGGGCTTTGCGAAAACCACGTTTTTATAAATCTGCCATCCAAAGCCGTCGGGTGGGGCAGGAAGTTGTGATTCTATCGCTGCACGAATTTTCTCCCTTTCACTGGCCGCATTCTTTGACTCTTCAGCGACAGCATTGAGGGAGAACAAAAGAATAAATACGCAAAGTAAAGGGGTGACTTGTAATCGCACGATTTTCTCCTGAATATTGGCCTTGTGGCACGGGAATATTGCGTTAGGTTTATTGGTCTTACACACTCGCTTGGCATTCCAGAATGATCTACACACAGGGCAATCTCCTAGCTGCTTCCTGTCTTATTTTTGACAAGCGCCACTTGACCAGTTAGTTCCGCCACTTCCATCAGGTACAAAGCAAAATGTCATTTCTATTATCTCGTCACAGGACTTAACTACCCATTGTTCTTCCCATATACCAACATGTTTTTTGCCCGTATTGTCAGTTGTGCCTGGCCCATCTGTCACCGTGGTGTCTAAGACTTTTACTGTTTTGCATGACTTGTTTTTTCTTTTTATGGCTACCATCCCAGCAACGCCTCCTACAAACAAGTCACGCAATAATTGAGGTGAACAATAAGTGGTTCCCGGTACTAAGGCGCCCATTTGTGGTTTTTTACCATCTCTAGCTACGATTATGGCATTATAGATAATACTTTCATTACACCTGTTAAATTCATATCTAAATGTCCAGGCACCACTAACTGGATGGATATTTTCATCACTAAATGTAAGGGGGGTAAGAATGGCATGGGAAACGGGGTTCACAAAATACTTACTATTGCAGTCCATCTGAATATTTAACTCTTTCCTGTCCCAATGAATCCCCAGATTATACAACTGTTTGTAAAAGTCTTGTGATCGCATATAAGATTCAGATCTGGTCAACGAATTGGCCCAAACGTTTGAACTGCATAGGACAATAATTATGATGGACAGTAATCGATTTGTTTTCATAAAAATCTCACACAAAAAAAGTAAAATATCTTTGCTGCATAGATACGAAGTAAAAGGGATCGAATTTAATGAAACATTTCATTTAAGGAATTCATTTTTTAATTTGTTCACGTGCCACATCATAATTATCAATCCAGAGTAACTTACCTTCTGTATATGGAGATGCCCAGGAAAAGGCTGTTACCCGATACCCCTGTGCTTCAATCAGCATCGCGTTAGCACCTTTAGCTGCCGCTTCCGTAACAGCAGAATTTGCAGTTTCACCCGTGCCGCCGTACCATTCACTCTGTGAAACAAAGTCTCCAATTACAGAATATTTGATATTTTCAGGAATAGTCTTCTCAAAAATCAAAACTTCGTCACTAAATGCTGGTCGTAACTGATCGGAAGCCACATTATATTTTGTTGTAGAACAACTACAAACCAGCACTGCAATAGCAACACACAGTGCGCACCTAACTACTATATTCTTTCTTTCTACATTCGCCATTTAAAAATCTCCTTAATAATTATGTTTTATAATTGATTTAGCATAGTTGAAGTGATTCATCAGATGAAATAAAGAGAAGCTATCATCAACATGATGAAAAACAAATTGGTGAAATCTATATGAGTAAAAGGGTCAGGTAAAAAATAGATATTTTCTTTTCACGATCTGACAAGACTGACTTTATAGTTCTCTCACTTTTAATTGTCATGTCTCATGATCAATAATCATTGTTTAAGAACACCCTAATCCAAGGGTGCATATTTGCCACCTAGCCAAACGGATAGGTTTTGCGTTTTTTTCTTTTTTTTATAGAAAAATCAACTTATGTTTAACAGCCAGAGCTACGGCATGAGTACGACTGTGGACACCAAATTTTCTCATAATATTTTGCATGTGGAATTTCACAGTGCTTTCACTAATGTTGAAAAGTACAGAAACATCCCAGTTGCTTTTGCTGAACATTACTTCTTGCAATATCTGCTTTTCACGTATTGTCAGGGAAGGAAACGTTGGTGATTTCGCCTGCAAGGCAGCAAGGGCATCATGAAAATATGGCACGACTTTATTAATTAACCAAAAGTTTCGTCGATTGCGTTGAACTCGTTGACCAGCCAGTGAAAAGATAGACCATTGATTATCCCTTATGGTGACACTGGTATACCCCTGGAAAAGCTTAAAAGATCCTTCCTTTATCTCAAGAAATGACTTGGACGGAGACATTTTACGATAGGCATCTCCCCAATAATAAACTCCTTGCCCTGTCATGCAAATTTGCCCAACAGGATCCTGCGTTACCAGTTTTTCGTTCTTATAGAGCTGAACCCACTCAGGGGGATAACTAATATTAAAGTCAGCCACAGGAGTTGGTACAAAGGTTCCTTTCTTGCCAAACACAGGTGCCGCCCAATATAATTTATCAGCTCCAACAAGTTGCCCAAATTTCCAGATTGCCGTATGAATCGTTTTTAGTGATTTGCTTTCGACACAATCTACCACAATATCAAGCAAGTCGTTCAATTCACGCTGTGTAACAATTCCCGGCATGGTATCTCCGATTTATAATAAAAGTGATTTGGTGGGCAAGTGGGGATGATGCTAAATGTTGTCGCTAAAAAAAAGGACGTACGGCAACAGACGTACAGGGGTGGATTAAGATAACGTGAAGATTGCTGTAAGGTAAATTAACTTTCATCTGTTTTGCCAAGCCTGGCTCACCGTGCATACCGGGAGGCTCCGAGGACAACAAAGCTGTAAAGAACTTGATTCAAAGTTTTATTTTACTCTGACCAATTAGTTCAGCAGGTCATCCTAACACTAAGATGGTTGAAACGCAAACTGTTTTTTACCTGTTTGGGGTGGCGTAATAATGTAATAGGCGTACGTTTTAGTTTAAAAAAAGCAATAAAAGAGGAGAGGTTAGGTGAACAAGTAACAGAAATGTCCCCTTTTGTTAGCAAAAAATACAAGTTTAGGGGATCCCATACTTAATTGGATTATATCTTGTCGCTTTTGCTACTTGTGATCTGCGGAGTGGCTTGCAAATGTATTTCGCCAGGATGCACGCTGACATCATTCACGCGCATCGCAATATTTAAAATTTTATCACCGGTGTCGGCAGCAATTGGTTTGATTTTGTCGAGTCGGAGCGGGAATTCACGATCATTGAAGAGTTGTGCAATTAGAGAGGCTATTTCTGTTTTGGCTTTGTCGGAAGATTGTAGGTCTGTGATTACCGGTTTAACGTAAAGCGTCTGGTTTTTTGCATCAAAACGAACACTGGCATCACATTGGAAGCTCATTGTCAGAGAGCCAATTTTCATGCGTAGTTTGTGGCCAGCGATGGTTGTCACAATGTTGAGCTTGTGGCCTGACAGGGTAACGTGGCCAGAAAGTTTGTTTTTGTGTAACTGAATATCTTTTATGGCGTCAATGGAAACTGATCCCAAAATAGTCTTTGATTGTATGGGGATGTCCACCGGCAAGGTTTGCTCGATGATTTCTTTGATCAATGTGTCCGGCAGAGTTATGGAGATGGGGCGATTGTCTGGTGTGGATAGGGCCGGGACAGATGTCAGGAAGAAAAAAAGAAGTGATAGGGTAATGTTTCGTATGTAACTCATATTGAGTTCCTCGCAAGAAGGTGTTTTTGGTGATACGATAGTGTGAAGAACTGTTTTTTAATGTCACACAAAGTAATCAATTTTAAAATCATTGTCATGCCATCTCTTACCATTGCTGCTGATTGTCTTTTAACCGATATTCCTTTTGCTTTGGAAAAGGCGATTAAAGATCGTCTCACCATCGATAATCCCAAATACATCTCGGCAAAAAAATTCGGGCGCTGGATCGCAAAAGATCTAAAGCCAAAGCTGAAATATTACGAGATGACAGCCTGTGGCTTGCGGTTTCCGCGTGGTTTTGCCAATCAGGCAGTGTTGCTTTGTCGGGACTATTTGAAACAGACTCCTGCAATTGTGGATAATCGTCTTCTTCTGGAGGAAGAGGATTTTTCCTTTACTGGAACGCTGCGCCCCTACCAGGAAAGGGCGGTAACAGCCGCGGGAAAAAAATCATTTGGAGTGATTGAAGCGGGAACAGGCAGTGGGAAGACGGTGATGGCTCTTGCAATAATCGCAGCCCGTGCTCAACCAACACTTGTGGTGGTTCACACCAAAGAGCTTTTGTATCAGTGGCAGCAACGAATTAGTGAGTTTTTAGGCATTGAGGCAGGGCTTGTTGGAGATGGACATTTTGAGCTGCGACCCATCACTGTGGCCATTGTCAATACGGCACGGAAGCGTATAGAAGAGCTTGCGCCTCGCTTTGGTCATTTGGTGGTGGATGAATGTCACAGGGTTCCGGCATCCCTGTTTACTGATGTGGTGAATAATTTTGACGGGCATTATCTTCTCGGTTTGTCAGCCACCGCTTTTCGGAGCGATGAAGGGCTGACCCGTCTGATCTATTTCTATATGGGAGATCAGATCCATAAGGTGGAGCAAGAGGAGTTGCGGGAAAGTGGTGCAATCGTAAAGCCTCAACTGCTGCGTCGTAAAACGGCATTTCAATATGATTACTCTGGAGATTATCAACCCTTGGTCTCTGCGCTTACAAAAGACAAAGCTCGCAATCAGCAGATTGTTGCAGACGTGTTACGTGAGTGCCAAAGGAGCGATTCTGGAATTTGTTTGCTTGTTTCTGATCGTATCGGCCATTGTCAGATATTTGAACGAGAGCTGTTGTTGCAGGGAGCTAACGTTGTCTTGCTCACCGGGCAGACATCAGCTGAACGGCGGGCGGCAATAGTGGAAAAGGTGCAAGGGGGGCAGGTGCAGGTTCTTGTCGCTACTTTGCAGTTGATTGGCGAAGGCTTTGATTGCTCAGGTCTGTCCACTTTGTTTCTAACGACTCCCATAACTTTTGAAGGGCGATTGTTGCAGGTTCTGGGGAGGATTATGCGACCTGCTGTCGGCAAACATGCAAGAGTATACGACTATGTGGATGAAGCTATTTCTGTGCTTAGACGTTCTGCCGAAGGCCGAAAAAAGATTCTGGCCAAACTTTGAGTGAATTTAGTTGCCAAGATCCTGAGTTTTTGTTATTCTGTGAAATTTTCGTCCCAGTGAAAGACGACTTTTTTGAGGCATCCACATACGGCTGGATGCTTTTTTTATTTTATATGAGGCAGGAAGCAGATGGAACAGGATAAGATTCGTAACGTGGCAATTATTGCTCATGTTGATCATGGAAAAACAACTCTGGTTGATGAATTATTTAAACATTCCGGAATGTTTCGGGAAAACCAACAAGTTGCCGAGCGTATGATGGACTCCATGGATCTTGAGAGAGAACGTGGAATTACCATTACTGCCAAGAACGGATCTTATGAGTATAAAGATTTCTGGATCAATATTATCGATACCCCCGGCCATGCTGATTTCGGTGGCCAGGTTGAACGTGTGTTGCGAATGGCTGATGGTGCTTTGCTGCTGGTTGATGCTCAGGAAGGTCCCATGCCCCAGACCTATTTTGTTCTGAAGAAAGCTCTCGCCAATAACCTGCCTGTTATTGTAGTTATTAATAAAATTGATAAACCTGCTGCCCGTTGTGACTGGGTGGTTGACCAGGTGTTTGATCTTTTTGTAAAGCTTGAAGCACCTGATGAAATTCTTGACTTTCCTGTTGTGTATGCCTCTGCCAAAGAGGGGTATGCCCTGGCTGACCATACCGACGAAATAGTCGATGGTGGGAATATGGATGTTATTTCCAAGATGATCACAGAGCATATTCCAGCACCAGCCGGTTCTGTGGACGCACCTTTGCAGATGCAGGTTGGCACCATTGATTACTCCCCGTATCTGGGACGTCTGGGGATTGGCAAAGTTGTAAACGGCACCATATCTATTAATCAGCCAATCAGTGTTGCCCGGCGTGATGGCACTATTAAGCCAGTTCGGATTTCAAAGATTTTCAGGTTTACCTGTGATGAAAAGGTAGCTGTAGAATCAGCAACCACAGGTGAAATTGTGGCAGTTGCAGGTATGGATGATGTGACCGTGGGTGTTACCTTTACTGATCCTGACGATCCACAACCACTACCTCTGATTGAGATTGATCCGCCAACCATCTCTATGAACTTTATCCCTAACGATTCGCCTTTTGCTGGAAAAGAGGGGAAGTACGTTACTTCAAGACATATTGAAGCGCGTCTGCAGAAAGAAATCCTTGCTGATGTTGCATTACAGATTGAGCCTTTGACCGATGGTGTCGGATACCGGGTATCAGGACGTGGCGAGTTACATCTCTCGATTCTGATTGAGAAAATGCGACGTGAAGATTTTGAATTGCAGGTGACAAGGCCTCAGGTAATTCTCATTGAGAAAGATGGTGAGACCCTTGAACCTTATGAAGAACTCACCATAGATGTGGATGAAAAATACCAGGGAGCTGTTATTGAAAAACTGGGTAAGCTGAAAGGGCAGATGGAAGAGATGACCAATCAGAATGGTATGGCTCGTCTGAAATTTAAGATCCCTACTCGTGGGCTGCTCGGCTATCGCTCAGATTTTATGACGGACACTAAAGGTATGGGCATGATGAGTTATGTCTTTGCTGAGTATGGGCCATGGGCTGGTGATATCATTAATCGTGTTAACGGCGTGCTTGTGGTGAAGGAGAACTGTACCGCGGTGGCCTTTGCATTGTTTAATCTTCAAGATCGTGGAAAACTCTTTGTCCATCCTGGTGCCCCTCTTTATAAGGGACAGATTGTTGGTGAACATGCTCGTGCTGCTGATCTGGTTGTAAACCCTGCAAAAGGAAAGAAACTGACCAATATGCGTGCTTCAGGTACTGACGAATCAGTGACTCTGACTCCACCCGTTGAGATGACCCTTGAAGATTGTATCGCTTATGTGAATGATGATGAGTTGGTTGAGGTTACGCCAAAATCCATTCGCCTGCGCAAGAAGACAGGCGTTATAGTACGTGGCTAGATGATGGCATCGTGTTTATGCCCGTGGTCTGGGTATAAACACTTAGCCATCCAAAATATTATTGGTATGATTTTTTTTAAAATATGCAAAATCTGATTTTTGTTATCATTGCAGGGTTTGCCGGACTCGGCGTATTTGCATTTCTTGCCAAGAAATATGGCAGTGAATGCATGCCCTGACTAATGATATATAGCACCGTGGGTACGGGGCTTGGGGTTTTTTGGTTGTTGACTAAGATTTTTTGAAGGTAAAGTAATCCGCAATAATCTGGCCATGATCAAAGACAAGGTCAGGTAGAGTCGTTTTTGTAAATAAGGCCGCTTCTACGGCGTCATCTCCGGCCACAGGTTCCGTGTCGGCCTGTGCAATGAAAATAGTAGAGGCTGTGTGCTGGCGCGGATCACGGCCTGGATCTGAATAGGTTCTGAACTGTTGTAAATTCTGGACAACAAGTCCGGTTTCTTCCTCCGCTTCCCTTGCTGCCGCAGTCTCGTAAGATTCTCCGTAATCAACAAAACCACCCGGTAGGGCCCATCCATAAGGTGGATTCTTTCGTTTAATAAGCACAATTGCTGCACCAACTTCAATGATGATATCCACCGTTGGCACAGGGTTTTTGTATACCTCGATTGCTTGTTTGCAGTGAGGGCAGCGCATGGCTTATAATTCTTCCAGTAAGTTGCTGATCTCTTGCCAGTTACTTACGTTTGGCAGTGTATGCTTGCCAATATTCCAGGGTTGATTGTAGACAATGGGAGTAATGTCGGTTTCGGCCAGTTGCAGACAGGTTTCCACCCGATCATCAATGAAAAATCGTAGGTTATGTTCCTTGATATAACGAGTCTTGTCGTTATGGTCGCCAGTTGCTACCAGTTGTATGTTTTTACATGTATCGTCCGGGAAAAAATGATCCAGCCAGTCAGCGACAGGATTGGTAAGAGGTCTTGCCGTGATGATAGTCACAGTGGACTGGTTTGCAAGCGTAGAGATTACCTCCACAGCCCCAGGCATGGGTTGCAGGCCTGTGTTGAGGGAATCTTTCATAATGATGTGAAAAAGTTGTTCCACATGATCTTTGGGGATTCCCAGACAGTCTTCCACCTCAAAATCTTTTATGTCATCAAGGCTATAAGAGCAGTGGCCAAAGTTCTCGCAGGCGAGGCGGAGGAAAGTCTCTCCTGTTGCGGCGATCACCCCATCGAGATCAAATCCGATTTCATGACTTCTTATATTCATTGTGTTTATCCTTGTTCGGATGTACTCCAGGTGATAGATCAATTGCTTTAATTCTATCAATTATCTTATCGTTTTCTGGAGTCGCCACGTTGAGTTGCTTGCCAATACGGCTGATGGCACCATTTATGGCTTCAATCTCAGTGGGGCGTTGATTTCGAATGTCTTGGAGCATGGAAGAAATGTTCAGGGACGTGCTTTTACAGACAGCTAGGGTTGCTTGTACTGGATCGTCAAAAATAGTAATGTCTTGGGCATGCGCCACCGCTTCGGCCTCTTTTACCAAAGCAGCTAACTTGACACGTGTTCTGCTTGTTTCCAGAAGTTGTCCGTTACTACAGTTTTCAATGGCGGTCAGTGCATTGATACCTACGTTCACAAAGAGTTTTGCCCACAGTTTGGCGTGGACATCTTCGGTTAGTGAACTTGCAAGGCCACTTTTTTGCAAAAGAGGTAGCAAATTTCGTAGCTGAGTCGTTGCGTGTTTTGTCTGTCGTGAGAGGAAGCCAAGGGTGGTATGGCCAATGCCAGCGTGTCGGATATGGCCGGCTGCTAAGCGTGTAGCACCTTCTGAGCTGGTTGCGAAAGCAGGTGTGGCCCCCAGTTTGTCTGCATTATTGTACTGCAAATGACTAATCCCGTTTTGCAGGAAAATAAGCAGAGTAGTAGGCGTGAGAAGTGGTTGTAAAAATGTAAGGCTCTGTTGTAAATCGTAAGATTTGACGCAGGAAAAGAGGATGTCAACAGCTGGAATAGCCGCCGGATCATGGAGAACCGGTATTGAGAATCTTTCAGTTCCGTTTTCTGATTCGTAGATGATTCCTTGTTGATTGAGCATTGCAGCCCGTTCAGGCCGGTGATCAATCAACAAGGAATCATGCCCAGCAGCAGAAAAAAGCCTTGTGGCAAAGAGACAGCCTAATGCTCCGGGACCAACAATCGCTATACGCATATGATCCTCCTTTTTACTGCCAGAGGGATGTCCGGGCATTGGAACCCGGACAATTTCCCAGTCTGTGCTATTCTACAATCTTTACTTCTTCAATAATGGCATCGTACTTATATCCTGCGCCAAAATCTTTGTTGGCAGTAAGTACACCTTCCAAGGTTACAATATCACCCTCTTTTACGGTGGCGCCGGTTGTTAAAACAAGATCATGGGTATTGCTCATGGGATCACCTGTACCATCCTGAAGATGAACCCAGTTACGTCCCATAATCATGGTGCTGAACTTCACAACTTGCCCTTTGAAGCGAACAGTTTTACCGTTGAGTTCGTCTTTTTTGGCAAAGGCATCGCTCACACGATAGGCATTGTCTCCACTGGCTTTTTCCACTTTGATCTCAGAAAAAGGAACAATGGCACCCTGGCTTCCGCCAGATCCTGCTGCTTGAATCTGACTTGCTGGATCTACTCCACCTTCAGCCGCGACTGCGGTGGCAAAGGAATCACCGCCACCACCCATTGCACCCTGACCCATGGCAGCGTGAGGGGCTGGTGTAGCTCCGGCAAGACCTGAAGAGAAAACGATGGAATCAAAAGTGCGATCCAGAGTTTTGCTGGAGAAGTTTTTCATGACCATTCCGGGCAGACAGCTGATTTTATCACCAACGGCAACCTTTCCCTGGGGGATGGCAATCCATGGTTTGCCTGCACCTGTATCAAGTTGCAGGTAAGTGTATCCGCCACTGTCCATTGTCTCGAGAACTGTTCCGGTCAGGTTCCCTGGTGCTTGTGCGCTGGCAGGGGCTGATGTCTTCGCTTCTTTTGTTTCGCTGCTGGCGTTGGCATCACCGGTTTGCACAGCAAGACCGATAAAAAGACATATTGCTAATCCGCGATAAAATGTTTTTTTCATGTGACTTATCCTATTAGTGAATAGTGGTTAATTCCCGTTGGGGGAAAAGTTGGCTTAGCCGAGATTGGCACCGATGCTGAATGGCTAGCCAGTACAAGTAGCCTGATGGTAGTTTCTTACCTTTGGTCCAGAGTCCCATTTGTGATTTCTTGATGATATAGCTGTTTTCATATAATCAGGCACTAATCATCTTCGATTAAAAAGGAGACAAATTCAAGAATATTCTTTGACCAGAGTTCATACGCCTTGGGTTGTAGGTGGATACCATCACTCTGGAAAAAATCGGGTGTGGGCTTGATCTTATTAAACATATTGAGATAACAGGATCCGGTTTGCTGGGTCATGGGCTCAATCATGTCGTTTATACTCTGTAGCGATTCCATGCTTAACCAGGGCAACTGGCAGGGAAGCAGGCTGTTGGTAATCACTTCTGTAGCTGGGTATTTAGCTGTGAGTGTAACAATGATTTGCCGGAGTGAGTCGAGGAAACTGTAATCTTCAATAATTAGATTGTTGGTACCAATCATCAGCAGTATCATTTCGGGGTTCTTTACTGATTCAGTAATAGAGGGAATTCTGTTCAGTAACCCCTGGGCAGTTTCACCGGGAACGCCATGGTTAATAATCTTGAAATGGGTCATTCGCTCTTGCCAGTTGTAATCGGCAATGAGGGAATCACCAAGAAATAAGAAGGTACCTTGTGTCATCTGTCGTCTAGTAAATTTATTTCATTCATGTAAATACTGCCCGAAAGAGTAAATCTTCTTTTGGTAAATGGCAAGTTTATCCGGTGGAAAAAAGGCTGTAGGTAGCGTTTTTACTCTTTTTTTGATCTGAGGACAACAGTTGCCATCGCTTTTACCTGCACGGCGCTCTTTTTTTGATGTTTTTGATTGCCATGTATTACGTTGAAATCATCAGATGTGTCCTGGGCGGTATCAATGATTTGTTCCCATAATCTATCTTGGCCGGGGGCCTGTGGAAGGGTGAACTCAACTGTTCCTGTACGCTGGCCATTTAACATAATCAAAAAATCAGGTCCCTGTGCATTTCCTTTAAGTAAAAAAGCTAGGGTATGGCAGTCACTGGACCAGTCTTCAACGCCGGGTTGCAATGACTGCCAGATGATTTCAGGATTGATTTTGTGGTCGAAAAAATTACGTCTGCGAAAAATAGGGTTGTTTTTACGAAGGGCGATACATTTTTTGAAGAATTGTAACAGATCGTTATTCTGACGAGCGAGATCCCAATCTATCCAGTTCTCGGCATTGTCCTGACACCAGCTGTTATTATTCCCCTGTTGCGTGCGGCCAAATTCATCTCCTGCCGTGATCATGGGCACCCCTTGAGAGAGGATGAGCAGCAAAGAAAAAGTGCGAATACGGCGATGACGCATGGCTATAATGTTCGGATCATTACTGCCCCCCTCAACACCACTGTTCCAGCTGATGTTATGGTTGTCTCCATCCCGGTTTTCTTCACCATTGTTCACATTATGCTTTGTTTCGTAACTGACAAGGTCGTAAAGGGTAAAACCATCATGGCTGGTGATAAAATTTACAGAGTTGCATGGTGTACGGGCACTGCTCTGATACAAATCGGAGCTCCCGGCAATGCGAGTGGCAAGGTTGGCAATAGAGTTACTGTGCCCTGCCATAAAGGACCGGATATCATCTCTGAACTTCCCATTCCACTCAGCCCAGCGGCTGTCTCTTGAAAAGCTGCCTACCTGGTAGAGCCCAGCAGCATCCCAGGCTTCTGCAATGATTTTTGTGTCACGTAGAATAGGGTCCTGAGCGATCATTTCGATCATGGGTGGATTGCTCAAAACCTCACCGTTACTATCTCGTCCCAATATAGAAGCTAAATCAAAACGAAAACCATCCACATGCATTTCCATGACCCAGTAGCGTAGGGATTCACGGATAAATTCCCTGACAACGGGATGGTTGCAGTTAAACGTGTTGCCGCATCCGGAATAATTGAGGTATTGATGTGTATGGTCGTGGGCCAGGAGATAGTAGATGGAATTATCTATTCCACGAAAACTGGTTGTCTTACCATCGTATCCGCCTTCTCCGGTATGGTTGTAGACCATGTCAAGAATAACCTCTATGCCAGCCTGATGCAGACTGCGAACCATGGTTTTGAACTCTTTGAAATGCTGGTTAGGATTTGCTGCAAAGCCTGATTTGAGTGCACAGAAAGAAATAGGATTATAGCCCCAGTAGTTTTTCAGTCGCTCACCGCTTTTAGGATCAAAAAAAACATTATCGTTTTCGTCCCATTCCATCACCGGCATGAGTTCCACCGCAGTGATACCCAGTTCTTTCAGGTAAGGGATTTTTTCGATTACTCCGAGATAGGTCCCAGGATGCTGTACCTGCGAACTACTATCTTTTGTGAACCCTCTTACGTGGAGCTCATAGATGACTGAATCTACCATGGGGGTTTTCAGCGGGCGATCGTTTTGCCAGTCAAAGTCGTGGTCGCTCAACTTGCAAACGGGAACGTCTGTGCCGGGAGAGGGTGCGCCCCAGTGTCGGCCTTTGATGTTCTGGCAAAAAGGATCGAGCAGAATCTGTTTTGTATCGTAAATTAGTCCTTTCTCTTCTATATCTCTTGCACCATCCATCCGGTATCCATAGCAAAAATTCCTTTCTGTGGTGATGAGTAGGATATGCCAGATATCGCCTGTGCGGTTTGTTGCGGGATCTAGAGCTATTTCAATAAGCTCGGAAGGGTTTCCTGCTTCTGCTAGTTGAAGAACAAGAGTAACAGCCGTGGCATGCCGTGAAAAAATAGTAAAGTTGATACCATTTTCAAGAATCATGGTACCACCGGGCAGAGGGAACCCTCTTTCAAAAGAAAAGAATATTTTTTGCTTGCTCATATCGGGAATGATAACTATAATTGATATTGTTACACAATGTGGCATAGGCAACTTCTGCCTTGTAAAAAGAATACACTAGCGGAAGAAAAAGGTGAAGGGTTCAATTCCAGAATGAATCCTGATCGTAAATAAAAGGAGTCTGATATGGGATTGTTTCAGAAGTTGAAGATCGGTGGTCAAGTAACCCCTGAGATTGATTGGGAAATGACACCGGATCTGAGTTTTGGTACTTTTGAGTCTTGGGGCGGGCGTGAACATGTGCGAAGCAATATTGGCAGGACCGATCGTGTTTACTACTTTTTTGTCGATAACTGGGAGGATAAGCCCAAGCTCTGTCTCATGGAACGTGGGGTGAAACATGCTGAGATTGTGGCTGAGATTAAGGCTCCTGACGAATTGGTTCAAGCCTGTGTTGAAAAACAGGGGACTTCATCACTTTTTGAAAAAAGTTATGCCATTGATGCCCCGATCAAGGAATGGTTGATCGAAAATATCCTTACCGCAGAAGATTCTTCAAAAGTCATCCCTATCACCAAGGAAATTGTCGTTGAAGATATGGGAGAAGACCTCACTCCACTGGCTGAATCAGAGTTTACTGGAGAGGTGGTTACCTTACCTGTTGAAGAGTCTTTCCTACAGAATAGTGATGCCCCGGAATATATGAAGAAGTGGAACTTCTTTGAGGCGGAGCATAACGCAGGTGGTGGTTTTGGTAATCATTTTGCGGATATTGGAGACGGGCTCACCGTTGTTGATCAGAAAACAAACCTAATGTGGCAGCGGACAGGCCTTGATATCACTTCCATTCGTACCATGATTCGTAATATCGAGAAATTGAATAAAGAAGGTTTTGCAGGACATCATGACTGGCGAATGCCCTCCATGGAAGAGGCCATGTCTATAATGGATCCTCATCAAAATGCGAAGGGGATATACCTGCAACCCTGTTTTTCTAAAGAACAACCTTTTATCTTTGTTGCTGCAAAACGTAAGCCGGGTGGGTACTGGTTTGTGGATTATAAGCAGGGCAGGGCGTTTTGGTCATCGGGTACCATTCCCGGAGGTTTTGCAAGGCTCTGTCGCAGTTTGTAGTAGTACGTTGTTTTTTTGTTTCCTCCTCCTGAAGCCCGGGAGGGAGTATTCTCCTGGGCACCTCTTTTGTCTTGCAGTACCCGAGTGTTTCCCACGTCATTTTTTTATTGCTAATTCAGATTACTAACTGTTTACACACAAAGTGTTCATTAAAAATGTGGGTAAACAGTGATTTTGCCGGGGATTGTTGTTTCTGGTTTAGTGGGGTTGTATTAAAAAACTGTCAAAGTGCTGCGTTATTTTTCACTTTTATTAGATTTCAAGTACCTTGCCGCCGCGACGTGGGTCAGCAGCGCCTTCTTTCCCAGGAATCACAGCATGCACACCACCAAAATATACGCCCTTTGTCTGCCACTCATTGACAGAAACCATATCGCGTACCGGTTGCAAATCGGCGTCAGAAAATCCTGGTTCAATCTGCAAGGTTTTTCCATCCCAATGTAAACGTGGGGCATCCACGGCATCCTGAATGGGTCGTTTGAAATCGATAACCTGACTGAGAACCTGGCTTATAGCGGTTCGGATTCGCTTCGATCCACCGCTGCCAATAACCAGATGAACTTCACCATTTCTCATCAGAAGAGATGGGGACATCATGGAGCCCACGCGTTGGCCGGGAGGACTGGAATGAAAGCCTTCAGGGTGCAGATCATCTTCACCCATCATATTGTTGAGCATTATTCCAGTTCCCGGTGCAAAATAGCCTGCTCCTTCACCGTTGGAACAGGTCATGGCGGCGCAGTTTCCCTCTTTGTCTGCCACCGAAATATGGGTTGTACCACGGGAAAAGGTTTTAATGGTATTGGTACTGGCAATTGTCATTTCCGGGTTATTGAGGAACGTGGTCAAGGCTGATGCTGTACTTACACCCTTTTCCCGTAATCTTTCCACTTCCTGCATGAGTGCTGTGGTATGCAGCAGATATCCTGCTGAACCAAAGGCGTAGTCGGGAAGACCACCAAGAGATTGCAGGGAGAGAGATAAACCAATCAGGGCGCCGCCAAGTGAAGGCTCGGGAGCGGTAAGGAATTGGTAGCCCCTGAAGTGGGCAGTCATGGGAGGCCGTTCATTGACCTCATAGCTCGCCAGATCTTCACGGGTCAAGAGACCTGCATTTTCAGCCATCTCATCTTCGATTTGCCGGGCAATCTGTCCTTGGTAAAAGCTTTGCCCTTTGTCACGTGAAAGTTCTTCAAAAAATGATGCCAGTTCATGGTTGACCAATAAGTCACCTTCTTTCCTGTAGCTGCCGTCGGGTGCATAGATTGCCTTTCCCTCGGGGAGCAAAATCATGATTGGACGAAGAAGTTTCAGAAAATAGGCTTGCTGTTTGTTTAATGTATGGCTTTTTGCGAATGCGATGGCAGGGGCTACGACTTCTGCCAGATCCATAACCCCCAGGCGCTCGTGGGTGTGGAGGAGTCCTTTTAACGTACCGGGGACAGCCACGGAACCAAGGCCCACATTGAAATCTTGTTTGCTGCCGGAAAACTGAACGGT
>JAFLJS010000012.1 GCA_022712895.1 Desulfocapsa sp. | reverse complement strand
AAACATTTTGTTTCTCTACAGTTTAACAAATTCCTCGATTATTATAAGGACGCACCTGACCTGAATGTCTCAACAAGAGACTTAAAGCAGAATAGTAGAGACCGTAATCATACTGATCCACGAAAATCAATACATCCCAATCAGAAATTCACGACATTTCAGCTTAACGTAGGGAGACGGCAAGGCATTATGCCCCAGGGAATTATAGGGAAAATTAACGAAATCGAGAATGTTGGCCGTATCAAAATCGGCCAGATAGAAATCCTCAGGAACTCCGCTCGCCTTGAGGCAGACAGTAGATATACCGCGCAGATTTTAAAAGCGTTTCAACAGTCTGAGATTAACGGGAAACAGGTCGCAATTGAAGTTACCCAAGCAATACCTGCAAGTAAAAAGGAGTATGGCGGGAAAAAGAAACCTTTTACGCATCGTAAATCCCGCAGACCTAAACAGTACTAATAGCAGAAACCTGCAAAAGAGAACATTGAATATCGGAGTGTTTTACCTTATCGGTTCAACATTTCGAATTCATTGTTCTGACGTCCTCTTTTAAACTTCACTATCACCCTTTTCTTCCGGATTTTTAAGTGTTTCAATCTCAAGTTTCAAGGCATCAAGATCGCTCTTTTTAGCAAGATCCATTTTTTCAAGGACAGTCTGCACTTTTGCTTCAACCTGTTTTTGTAGCGCCTGACGTGCCTCATCAGAACTTTGCATAAGCTGATCAACGAGTGCCTTCCCTTCCTTCTCTGTCATCTTCCCTTTGTCGGCAAGATCTTTGGCCAGCTCTTCTATTTTTTCTTTGCTAAGGGCCGCAACCCCTACTCCTGTTAACAGAACCTTTTTCACTAAATCTATCATTTTCCGTCCTCCACTGGCTATTTGTCTGACTTTTCAAAAAACTTTCCGGCAGTGTCACTCGCCTCTTCTATACTATCTGCATTTTGTACACCAGTGGCAAGGTGGTGACCAAAAGCAAAGTTTTCAGCGTAATAATGGGTAAATTGCTTCAAACGCCCAAGTCTTCGTTCTGGTTGAAAACGAGCTTCAAGTAATGCTATAAAACGAAAATAAATCTCAGTTAACGATGGCCTTTTCGAAATTTCCAGGCCATAGAGATCTTGAGCAATTTCAGCAAAAATCCAAGGGCGAACAGCAGCACCTCGACCAATCATCAACCCATCAGCACAGGACTCATGCAAGCATTTCCTGGCGTCGGCCACTGAAAAGATTCCGCCGTTTGCAATTACGGGAACCGCTACAGATTTTTTGACCTTGGCAATCCAATCCCAGCGAACTTTTCGACAAAATTTCTCACCATGCAAACGTCCATGAACCGTCAGCAGATCTATCCCCTCATCTTCTAGCATTTTACAGAAAGATACCAGACTTTTCTCATCCAACGTTTTTCCAAGCCGAATTTTAGCACTGAGAGGCAGGCTAGTTGCTGAACGTATTGTTCGCACAGTCGCTGCAATCAATTTATCACCCATAAATGATCCTGCACCTAGTTTACGCAAGGCAGGTGCAGGGCAGCCAAGATTTAAATCTATTCCCTGGGCATTCAATGCATGTAAACGATCAATAGCAGGTAACACATCCTGACCAGCCCCAGCAAATATCTGATAAAAAAGCGGACTTTCGGCAGGAGTTCTTGAGAGGTAGGGAGAGATGTTTTCATTCTCAGAGGGAAGTCTCCCAACAGAAAGCATCTCACTGAAAAAAAGCCCAGCCCCCCCAAGTTCAACAATAAGCAGTCGGAGGGCAGAATGGGATAATCCAACCATTGGAGCAAGGGCCAGGGGTGGATCAATGGTGCATGATCTGAGAACAAGTCTGTTCCTATCAAGTTTTACTGTCATAGCCCCACCAGAACATTTATAAATTTACTAAACGATAAACTCGTAAAAACCCAGCATTTAGATGGTTAAGTAAAAAACTTCATATCCGAGGCGCAAATATTTTCTATCATTTCGGCGTACTAAGGTACGTCGTAATGATAGAAAATGTGCAGCAACGAAGGAGATGGAGAGTTTTTACGACGCCATCAAACAACACGCTTTACAACGTCGTCTGCAATCGGTTCATTAAACTGCACATGGACAGAATAATCACTCTCTCCATACTGCTGAAACCTGACAGCCACGACCTGCCCTACAATGGTAATAGATCCTTTGCCTGGGATCGGCAACTGCGTTTTTATACCACGTCCAAGCATCAGCCGTGCATTTTCTTTTCTGGAAATACGAATATAAAAAGAGAGTCCTGAACTGGAGATGTCTGCAATTTCGCCTTTAAAACTCTTCATGCTGGCATTCCCAAATTTATCAAGAAGCGCGTGTTTAACTATAAGTGATAATGGATACCGAACTGAAAGTCTACGATCCTCTCCTGACATTCTTAGCAATTCCGGGACGGTTTCTGATTTACGACAATAATCAAGCAAGCAGCGTTCAATTGCAGGGTATTGCTCAATGAGCTCAAGAAAATTCTCTCGCTCAAGCATATGAATTGTCGTTTTACTGAGAGCAGTGAGCGAAACTGTCCAGACGGAAACATCAAAAAAGGGGCCAGCGCCTATAATTTCTCCAGCTCCTATTCGTTTGAGGAATATTTCATCTTTGCCACGCCAGCAACTCAGACGTACCTCTCCTGAATTAATAAAATAAAGTTGAGGACTGCTGATTCCCTGCTCAACGATCACTGCACCTGTCTCATATTCTCGTGACTGTAATGCGTAATACAGAGCGTTAAATTCATCTGTGGTTAACGAATCATATATATCCTGCCAGATTGTTATATGACTCGAGGTAACTGAAGATGAGCGTTCTTCCTCAATTTTTTCACCCGCCTGAATAACTTCAGCAAGAGCGTTTGGATCAACTTCAAGTATTCGATCACGCAACATCACTGCTGTTTCAAAATCTTTTTCTTCTGCGGCGGCTATACACTTTTCATAGAGAAACTTGCCAGCTTCTTCAATCTTCTTATTTCCTAATAACTCTGTAACCTTATCATTAATTGTATGGACTTTTTGATACGCTGCGTTTTTTTGAGACGGATCACCATCAAAGGAAACATCTATATCCAGAGGAGCTTCTTGGGTCTCACTTCCTACTACAGGATCTTCTTTTACTGCATCCTTTTTATCCAAATTAAAACGTGGTCTCAGAATCTGTAACGACTGGTTGGCTGCCAGAAGAACCGGATCTGTTTTCGGGTCATATTCAGAACTTCGTTCTTCTACTAGCATGCTCAGAAGATTAACTGCCCTGATTGAATCACTTAGTCGCACCTGAATGACAAGTTTTTGCAATAACTCATCACGCACTTCATCAGCAAAAGAATCACGCTGCCCAAGAAGATCTAGAAAAGCATCAATCGCCTCGATTTCTCCAAGTTGGCCAAGATAGGAAACTAATTCAACTTTCAGCACATCATCAACAATTGGTAAGGCGGCAAGAAGATACCCTCCCATATTGGAAGTAACAACTTCTGTTATACAATCCAGAACCTGCTGCTGAATCCGAATATCTTCATGACTTAAAAATGGCATAATCAGAGGAACGAGTTCCTGATCATCCATGGCGGTTATCATTAGAATGATATTACGAATCCCGTACCAGGGAAGCTTTTTTTGCAGGTATTTTTTAAGAACAGAAACAGAGACATTCCCGGTGGCTGGAATAAGACCAACAAGACGTAACCGATCCTCCTTTTCCTTACAGTTCAGCAATGTATTAAGCAGGTGGATCGCAGCCTTCCGGCCAAGATGAGTTATTAGCAATTCGGCCTGCTGACGCCTGTCACCACGCCCACGCAGGCTGACCAGAGTTAATTCCTCGAGAATGTAATCCGCAGCTATTCCATCCTGAGCCCTACATACAACACTGCGAATAGCATTACTTTTTTTCAGGGTTCCAGACTGGATCTGAAAAAAAACTTCCAAAAGACCGTAACACTGCTTCCACAAGCCTTCTTCCAGCATACGAATACCACTTTCCTGTAATTGTCTGCAGACAATATCACAAGCTGAAAGAAACTCTGTTTCAATCCGCAACCAACGTAAAAGGATAGTACTCACGTCTTCCAGTAAATCAGCATGTTGCTTTTTATTAAGACCACTGTAGCAAAAACTGAGCGCCATAACAGCACGTTCACGTATGTTTTTATTTTCGTTGCATGCGCTTTCGCCAAGTTTTTCAAAAAGAATTCGCGCCTTATCACGATCACCAACCTGACAGTAATCACTGATAATTGAGGGCAATTTCTCCATGAGTTCATCATTTAAGAGAACATCAACATTACCTTCTTCAAGATTTGCAAGGAGCTGTATCAAACGGCGCTCGGCACGTTTCTGCTCTTCTTTCGCAAGGAGTGTTTTAGCTTTTACCTGAGCTTCTTTCTGTCGGTCTATATCGATTTCCATCTATTATAAAACCCTAAAAAGCATTGTGGATATATCCGTGAACTATCTTCTGGAGATAGAAAAATAGTAATTATTTCAAATTTTACTATACCACAGAAGCAAAAAACATTTTTAGTTACAGCTTTCCGTAACCTTTTCCATGAGTCTCTTCTGCATTGTGGCGAGTACTGTAAAATCACTCATTGCTGATTGTTCTTGCAGCTGTAAAAATTCAATATCAGCCTTTGGGTAGCCATGTTCACGTGCGAGTCCCAACCATGCAAGAGCTGTTAGTACAGACGTTTTCACTCCTTTTCCCTGTGCATAAAAATCAGCCAGAAAAAATTGTGCCATCGGCCAATCCTGTCTCGCCGCACACAAATAATAGCAAATTGCCTTTTTATAATCCTGGCCAACTCCATTGCCATGTTCATACTTAAGGCCTAAGTAAAGACAGGCTCCAGCAACCTGTTTATCAGCTGACTTCCTGAAAAATTGAAGCGATTTTTTATGATCTCTGGCCACAGTTTCGCCACCATATTCGTAGAGTAATGCAAGGGCATATTGCGCCTGTGCATCACCTTGTTTTGCGCCTAGGATAATATCATCCTCATAAGCTGCTTCTACAACAATGGGGGTAATCAGGAATACAACCAGAAAAAAAACATAAAAAAAGCCGTTACCCCGGAGATGTCCGGAGATAACGGCTTGGCAAAACATGCTGGCTAGCTTTTTAAATATGATACGCTGGTCCACTAAATATTAAATTTCCAATGAGAAGCCATAAGTGGTGAAAATACCTTCATCCTGTTCTTTTTCAATAAGGAGAGAGAAAAGGGATTTAAAAACCTCTACATTGGTTCACCAAATGCGTTTAATGTACGTGAAGCTGCAAGATCCACAGTCACATACATGGTCAGTGTGGTATCAGACAAGGATGAGTTAGGCTTGATCTGTATCATGCATGTTCTATGGGGTTTTGTGAATGCCAAGATAATATCCTGGCTGGATACCTCACCAGCAAGCTTCCATTTATTTTTCTTCATGGAAGTAACAATGTATTCCTTCAGGGAATTGGCTTCAATACGTCCTTTATAATGAATAATGCCACCGCGAAAGGACTCCGTACGAATAGACATGGAGTTTGCGTTAATATATTTCATATCAACAGGGATCTCAATATCTTCATAATTCCCGATCGTACTCCCCATCATGGCACCACCAACTCCACTTCCAGGCAGCTCTGCTGTATCTGTATTGCTTGTCATACATGCGGTAAGGCTGAACAATAGCACAAGTGCAGCAAAAATATTTCCAAGGCCAAGTGTTTTATTGCTTTTCATAAAATTTCGTCCTTTGTTATGATTGATGACTTCGTAAAAAGTCAAAACTGAAAATGGATTTGTAAAAACTTCATAATCGAGGTGCCTTAAATTAAAATAATTTCGGCATGCTAAACACATCATAATTATTTTATTTTTGCAACAACGAAGAAAATGGAGAGTTTTTACAAATTCCTCATGATTGATAATCTATCTTCAACAAACGCTTAACAATACGCTGATTTTAAAGGCCACCAACACACATATATTTGATCTCAAGATATTCTTCAATACCATACTTAGATCCTTCACGGCCAATTCCTGACTCTTTCGTGCCACCAAAAGGTGCTGCCTCTGATGACAGTACTCCGGTATTGACACCAACCATACCATACTCAAGTGCCTCGGTGACCCGAAAGCAACGAGCCATATCACGGCTGAAAAAATAGGAAGCCAACCCATAGTCAGAATCATTTGCCATGGCGACCCCCTCAGCTTCATCGCTAAAAACAAAAAGAGGGGCAACCGGACCAAATGTTTCTTCTGTGGCAATCTTCATTTTGGTAGTAACATTTCCAAGGATGGTCGGTTCAAAAAAGAAACCATTATCTCCAGTTCTTTTCCCACCAGCAAGAAGCACTGCTCCTTTGTCACAAGCGTCTTTGATTTGCTCTTCCACCTTTAACACAGCATTGAGATCAATCAAAGGTCCCTGGTTGTTTTCACTTTTAAATCCCGTTCCTACTCGTAGTTGTTCTTTAACGGCAACACTTAACTTCCGGGCAAACTCTTCGTACACACCATCCTGAATAATAAAACGATTTGCACAGACGCAGGTTTGTCCGGCATTTCTATATTTCGATGCAACAGCCTCAGTGACAGCAACATCAATATCAGCATCATTGAAAACAATAAAAGGAGCATGTCCGCCAAGTTCAAGGGATACTTTCTTCACGGTTTCACTGCAGGCAGCCATGAGTTTTTTTCCAACAGGTGTGGACCCGGTAAAACTCAACTTGCGGACGATAGCGCTTTTGGTGAATTCTGCGCCAATTTCACGGGCTGGTCCAGTTATAACGTTAAAAACACCTTTAGGAATTCCAGCTCTGTGCGCAAGCTCAGCCAAAGCCATGGCAGAGAATGGTGTCTGAGCGGCAGGTTTAACAATCACTGTACACCCTGCAGCCAAGGCTGGTGCAGCTTTTCTGGTTATCATCGCTGAAGGAAAATTCCAGGGAGTGATTGCAGCACAGACTCCAATCGGCTCCTTAAGCACAATTATTCGTTTTCCTTTTTGTGCCATGGGAATGGTATCGCCATATACGCGTTTTGCCTCTTCCGCAAACCACTCAACATATGACGCCCCATACAGTACTTCACCTTCAGCCTCAGCAAGAGGTTTTCCCTGCTCGCTGGTCATAATAATGGCAAGATCATGTTTATTGGCAACAATCAGGTCATACCATCTCCGCAGTATTACAGAGCGTTCTTTAGCCGTTAACTCTTTCCATGGTTTATAGGACTTTGCAGCAGCTTTAATGGCTCTCTTTGCTTCAACTGCGCCAAGGGATGGGACTGTCCCCAACAAACTGTTATCTGCTGGATTAAAGACTTCTATTTTGTCACTTGAGTCAACCCAGTCACCGTCAATATAACACTTCTGTCGGAGAAGTGCGGGATCTTCTAACTTCATTGTATACCTCAAAAAAGGCTATTTTATTTATTAATATGCTAATTTTATCAAACTATACTACCATGTAACTATCCAGTACCCAAGGGAAACTATAATTTGTTCAGATCCTCATTCCAATGCAAAACGGTCACTAGTATGTCAACTCCCGAAGCAACACAGATCACAATACAAAAAGAACCAATCAGACTCAGTCAATTCTTGAAACTTGCGAATGTCGTGCAGGATGGAGTAGAGGCCAAAATACGGATACTTGATGGAGAGATCCTAGTCAATGACGAACTCGAGACGCGTCGCGGTAGAAAATTGTATGACAAAGATCTTGTTCGCTTTGGTAACGATACGTTTGAGGTTCTAAAACAATAGGGAAAGACTCAGGGAAGTGTCATATTGGCAGGTGCAATTGAATAGAGTTCTATCTCCCGTTCAAGCCCACGTAACTGCCTGGCGTATTCCTTCTGTATTGGATATGTTTTTTTCAGATCATCCTTCACAGTTTCAGTGATTAGAATCAATCCCGACTCGGTTGATGAGGCAAGTCGCTGTGCAATATTTACATCTGTTCCGATTACGGTGTAATCAAGTCTCCTTGAAGAGCCAACATTCCCGTGAAACAGATCACCACGACTGATCCCGATTCCCAGCCCCAACTGATGGAACACATCAGATTTTTCTAACCATTTTTCTCGTAACCTTTCGAACTTCTGGGCAAGCTCCACCGCGGTACAGAGGGCAGCATCAGATGGATCTTCAAGGTGAACAGGCGCACCAAAAGAAACCAGTGCTGCGTCTCCCATAAACTTGTCGAGGGTCCCTTTCCAGAAAAAAGCAACCTCTGAAAAGATGTCGAAAAAACTGGTAAGAAAATGGTGCATTTCCTCATGAGACAAGTGCTGAACTGCCAGTGTGAAATTTCTGATATCTGCAAAGAGTACCGTTATTGTCCTCACCTCACCAAGACTCATTAAATCTTCACCGGAACTAAGTAGAATTTCAGCTACTTCTGGTGCCACATACTGCTCAAAGAGCGCCTTTGTCCTGGCATTCTCTTCACGGGCCTGCATGGATGCGACATTTTCAAGAGCCATCACCGCCTGTCCGCAAATCACAGACAGCATCTCCAAATCAGCCTGACTGTATTCAACATCACGATCTGTCTGGCTGATATTCAAGACACCCAAAATTTTATCTCTACCAGAAAGAGGAAAGGAGATGGAAGCTGAAATCTCTTTTCGCTTTAAATAGTGCGCAAGAGGAGATTTTTCCTGGCTATGTTTGTTGAGAATGACAGGTTCTCCATGGGCGTAGACCCAGCCGGCAATTTTTTCACCTGATTTGACGGCAACCTGTTTTGCCACAGTCTTATCAATGCCGCGTGATGCCACAATATGCAACCGTTCATCTTCCTCCACAAACATCATCAGGGAAATGGTCGGCACATCGATTTGTAAAGATACCGCTTCCAGTAAAAGTTCATAGACCTCATCGCGTGTATCAGCTTCAACAAACTTTTCCCCAAGTTTGTAAAGGGGAAGCATGGTTTTCAGACGAGTATTCTCTTCACGTAAACTTGCAATTGCTAAGGCTTCCTGAACAGCCTTTACAATTTGAGTGCCGTCCAGTGGTTTTTCAAGGACCCCACTAAAACCCTTATTCATGGCATCAATGACCATATCCATATTGGCATGACCAGATACAAGTATACCAACTATCCCTGGATTTGATTGCCTGATATGTTCAAAGGTATCAATACCGGACATACCGGGAAGCATGGCATCGATGATGGCGAGATCAAACTGAATCCCCATGGACATTTCTATGGCCTGTTCCCCACTGTAGGCACACGACACTTCGTGCCCTACATCACCAAGGGCCATTCGACTCATATCAGCAATAAATGCTTCATCATCAATGATAAGGATTTTCTGTGAAACCATGGAAGTATTTGCTCTAATAGTGAAAGAAAAAACAACATTTAGTAAAAGGTATCATAAATGATAAACTCGTATAAACCCAGAATTTAGATGGTTAAGTATTTACGCCCTTTGTTCGGGTGAAAAACTTCATATCCGAGGCGCAAATATCTTCTATCATTTCGGCGTACTAAGGTACGTCGTAATGATAGAAAATGTGCAGCAACGAAGGAGATTGAGCGTTTTCACCCTAACTACGAGCATAAATACGACGCCATCATAAACAGAATTCTTAAATAAACAATATCATCTCCAATTCCTCACTGCAAGGGATTAGCTGTTATTTGACATTACTATTTGCCACGAAGAAAAAAAGCAGGTAAATTCCTCTTCTGCCATGTACACAACAACAAGCACTGACTATTTAATAAACCAGTTACTATCGGTATGAGCCAAAACACCCTCTCACATACACCCCTTGCAGAGCGCATGCGCCCCCAAACCCTTAGTGATTTCGCAGGCCAGGAATCACTCGTCGGTAAGGGCAAACTATTGCAGGGGGTACTTGCCGCAGATACCCTGCCATCTCTAATTCTCTGGGGACCACCCGGCACCGGCAAAACAACTCTTGCCAAAATTCTTGCACAATCAACATCTGCTGATTTTGTCTTTTTTTCTGCAGTCCTCTCAGGAGTGAAAGAGGTTCGTAAAATAGTAATCCAGGCAAAAGCGCTCAAAGAGAAGGAAAACCGAGGCACTATTTTTTTTATTGATGAAATCCATCGCTTTAACAAAAGCCAGCAGGACGCCTTCCTGCCCCATGTTGAAAGTGGCCTCTTCACGTTAATAGGGGCAACCACTGAGAATCCATCATTTATGGTTATCGCTCCCCTGCTATCGCGATGCAAAGTGCTTGTCTTGCAACCTCTCAGCGACGAGAACCTGGAAATGGTGTTCACCAGGGCTTTGACTGACGTAGACAGTGGGCTGGGCACACACCAACTCTCTTTTGGCAAAGATAGTCTCGAAGTGTTAATCGCACAGGCTGATGGAGACGCCCGAAAAGGATTAAATAGCCTGGACATTGCCGCAACCCTTGCCTTACATCGGCTCAAAGACAAAAAAGCACACACAGAGCGCCTGATAACTCTGGTTGATGTACAGGAAGCAGCCCAACAATTCTCACTCCGGTATGATAAGGATGGAGAAGAACATTACAACCTTATTTCAGCACTGCACAAAAGCCTTAGGGACTCAGATCCGGACGGCAGCCTTTACTGGCTCTACCGCATGCTGGAGTCAGGGGAAGACCCCTTATATATATGTAGGCGTCTTATCCGATTTGCGTCAGAAGATGTGGGGCTCTCCGATCCACAGGCTTTAGCACATACCCTCTCCTGCCGTGATGCATATCATACCCTTGGTATACCCGAAGGAAAACTGGCCATTGCCCAGGCTGTTGTGTATCTGGCAACAACATCAAAGAGCAATGCTTTATACAACGCTGAGAGTGATGTGCGTAAATGCATCCGAAAATCCGGCACTCTCGCAGTTCCCTTGCATCTTCGAAATGCACCAACTAAATTAATGAAAGATCTTGACTATGGCAAAGGCTATCAATATGCTCATAATGCTGGCGACGCACTGGTCGCTCAGGAGCACTTACCGGAGCAGATTACAGGATCACATTTTTACTCACCGACGAATCGGGGCTACGAAGCTCTGGTAAAAGACCGCCTGCAAAAATGGCGGGTAATTCTTCAAAAACGACGACATGATACGAAAAAATAATCTCTCCCCCTTGTTCATACCTTTGCTGCTTTGTACGTTTTTTATTGTTTCTCTGCAAACTTCTGCGACGGCTGCTCCAAAACCGCTTCAACTCTTCTTTTCTGGAAATGTTCAGGGTGAAACAGAACCTTGTGGCTGAAAATCCAATCAATTGGGCGGGCTGTCCAAAAAACTGTTCCAGATCAAGAACCTCACTGAAGAAAAGTCTACAAACAGATTATTAGTAGACAGTGGCAATCTCCTCTTCAAACGCAAAATCGTTGCCAAAGGCATTAACCAGGAAAGACTAACAGCTGCCACTATTCTTGATGTTTATACTGACATTGGCTATGACGCTGTGGCTGTTGGCCCTCATGACCTGGCTGGAGGCCTGACACTGCTCCAGGAATCCAAAGCAAGTGGCTTCCCCTGGCTTTCTGCAAATATTGTTGGAAAGAATGGACAGTTGCTTTTTAAGAGTATCATCAAAAAACAGATCCAAGGACGGAACATTGCCATAACAGCTGTGAGCAATGCGCCTGAGCGGGCCATTCCGGGTGTCGAAATGCAATCATGGGAGGAGGTATTACCTTCTATACTCAAGCAGATAACGACCGAACATTCCGACATTTTCATCATTCTACTTTCTTCACTGAACAATAGCGAAAACCGGAAAATTGCACAAATATTTCCGGAGATTTCACTTCTTATTACCGCCGATAGTCGTCAGGGAAATGTATCACCGACTCTGGTAAATAAGAGTTTACTTATCCAGACCGAAAGACAAGGCAAATCTCAAGGATTACTACAAATTTCCCTAGGAAACAGTCGTCAATGGGGCCAAGACAGCCAAAAAATATTAGCCGATCTGCAAAACAAACTCGGTTCTCTTAACTGGCAATTACAAAGGCTCCTGAAAAAATCAAAGTCAACAGGATTTACGGAAAAATACGCAGCCACCATCACAAGGCTTGAGAATGAAAAAGAAGCGCTCACTACAGAAATCACAGAGATGAAACAGCAGGTACTTGAAGAACAACTAGATGGTACGGCCAAAGACACCTTCACTTACCGTTTTCTACCACTGAAAAAAAATATGCCGAATGATCAGCCCACCGAGGAGCGTCTCAAAAAGCTAAATAATGATATACGGGTGTTGAACAAAAAGAAAAAAGAGACCAATAAGCCCATCGGACAGGCTGCGGTTATTCGATTACCCCAATCACTCATAGGCTCAAACACCTGTTCTTCCTGTCATGAACTACAGGGTGACTTCTGGAAAACAACACAGCATGGAACAGCCTACGATACCTTAGTCAAAAAACAAAAGCATCTTGACCTTGAATGTTTGCCTTGCCATATGACCATTGATGTTCCCGGAGGGAAATTTGAATCTTTGATCACTGAGTCACTTCTTTCCTTTCCTGAAGCGTTACAATCCGTAGGTTGTGAAACCTGTCACGGAAACGGACAGAAGCATCTGCAAGACCCAGAACATTTCAAACTGGTTCGAACCCCCGGAATCAATATCTGCCTCACCTGCCACACTGATGCGCATGATGACAACTTCCAGTACCAACCCAAATTAGAAAAGATTGCCTGTCCAGCAGGATAATAACCTGCACCTAATTAAGGTATAGCAATAGAGCTTGAGAAGTCTGCTCCCTGGCCGACACAGGATACCCCAAAACAAAAAAAAAGGTGCTTCCGAAAAACGGAAACACCTTTTACAAATCTCAATCTGACTAGCAAGCACCAGCTATTAAATTGCAAGCCGGCACTCTTTTCAGTACCTCGTATAGAGTACTAATTAGCAGCCAAATGCTTTCTGCATATTTGGAACAGTCTGCTTCTTACGGCTCATCATACCGTCAATCCACATGGATTCAGTAGCAGCATCAAGTTTTCCGTCGAAAGCACCTTCAATAAGGGCAACATCGTCAGAAACAACTACAAGCTGAGTTCCTTCTTTTACCACATCGGTGAGCATAAGAAGAACAGTGTGACGTCCGTCAGCCTTAACTTCTTTACAAGCATTGAGAAGGTCTTCGCGAATATCAGCAACCTGATCAAGATTGGCAAGCTCAAGCTGTCCACAACCTACTTTGTTTCCATTCATATCGAAATCTTTGTAATCACGGAAAACGAGATCTTTTGCAGGAACCCCAGCAACAGAAGACTTGGCTTCAAGCATAGACATGAACAATGAGTCTGTATCATCAACACCAGCAGTAACTTTCAATTCAGCAACAGCTGCTTTGTCATCATCGGTACAGGTGGGGGACTTAAAGTTAACAGTATCGGAAAGGATAGCGGAAAGCATTCCACCAGCAACATCCTTAGCAATTGTAACACCAGCATCTTTGTACATTTTATTGAGAACAGTGCCGCTACAACCAACAGGCTCGCAACGAACAAGAATCGGTTGGTTTGTGGTTACATCACCAAGCTTATGATGATCAACGATGCTGACAACATCCGCATCTCCAAGACCAGCAGGACCCTGAGCGATATCACTGAAATCAACAAGTGCAACAGTTTTACCGGAACAGTCCATCATCTCTTCAGGAGCAGTAAGACCGAATTTTTCAAGAACTACAGTGGACTCTGGATTAAGATCAGCAAGAGTAGATTGCATACAAGCCTTGGCGTCCTGTCCCTGAGCATTTAACAAAGCGGCAAGGCCAATAGCTGCGGTTACTGAATCGGTATCAGGATTAGAGTGACCAGTTACGTAAATTGTCATTGTGTTTTTCTCCGTACAATTTAAAGTATTTACATATGCCCAAGTTCGGGCTTTAATTAACTAATGCGAAATTGTTGGGAACAATAGTGCTTTAGCTGTAGTGAGTCAAGTAGAAAACGCCTCTTCACACAAAACTAATGAATCATGGTTCAGCCTTATTGAACGTGACTTTCGCTTGATTCTATTGTAGGCTGCAAGCTTCAATTGACGCTAATTTCATCACATATATACACTCAATGAATCCTTCTGAAGCAAAACAAAAGAAAAAACCGCCGGTAGCCAAAAAACGTTCTTATGTTTTACCTGCTGTTCTTCTATTCCTTCTGCTCTTTGTTATTGGTGGCATTTATGCCTTTTTAAATTCCAGTTCTCCCCCCCCCCTTGTTGTTCCCGAACCTGTTATAGAAAAACCTCTCCCTGAGTCGTCAAGACCTGTCCCGAAGCTCACTGTAATCCCAGGGAATACTGAAGAGATATTAGTTGCCACGCCAGAAGAGATTGCTGCAATCAATACAACTCTTATAGTACCAGGCGTGGAGAGCGTGGATACAAATGCTGGTACACAGGAATCTTCGGATCAAAAAGAACCTGAAACAGGTGCTGAAAGAATACCAACTGTTGAGCCTGCCAAAACGCCACAATTTGAGAAAATCGACTCCATTTGCACTGAACCTGAAAAACAACTTGATGCCTTTTATGCCCACCTCGACAAACAGCCATACGTACAAGCGTATAATCTCCAGAAGAACAGTGAAATCCACTTCGATAAACTAATTGGAAAATTACTTGATAATCCACCCAAAGTGACACGAGAATCTGATGACCTGTATACCATTTTACGTAACACAGCCCATTTCTTTAGAATTTCCGGTAAAGATAATATCCTGTTATTGAAAGGCATTTTGAACCGTGAAAAAGAATCTCTTGAACAGATTCTGGCAGATTACTATTTTCTCATTAACACCCCTGAATGTGTTCAGAACAAGTACGTTAAAAACATTAATGGCGATGCACTCTACGAATATGCTGGTTTTTTTCTAAATACCATGGGGGGTAGGCTTTACCTCTTCCGTCGTGACTCCCAGTCACGTATGGTTGTGACCTACTACGCCATTCTCCTTGTGGATCTTGCCAACCGGCAGCAAAATAACAGACATGGCATTGCACTGAAACCTGCCATTGATATGTTAATTTCAGAAATGGAAACTGGCGGATCAAGCATGAAAGGTTCTGAAGACTACCTGGACATGCTCTATGACCTGAAAGAAGCCTATCAGTAGATTTGCTTTTGCAGTCACACTGTCATATCATATGAATTAGGGAATTCTATTATTCAGGATAGATTTGACTATGCAAAGTGCCGCACAACCATATGGTGTTCAGATGTATTCGCAGGTTCAACAGGGCGCTTCTTTGCACCCTGCAAACAAGGCCAATCCTTCGGCTAAGGCCCCTGCCGCTAATCCTTACTCTCCTGAAGAGTCCCGCTCCAAACCCTCTCAGGATTCGCTTTCCCTCTCCCCTGCCGCAAAAGAAATTGCCAGGCAACAAAAAAACTCATCCAGCAGCCAGGAGAAAGGAACAGACCAGAAACTGCTAACAGATGAAGAACTTGTAAAACTCACGGTGTTGAAACAGCGAGATACTGAAGTCAGAGTCCATGAACAGGCTCACCTTTCGGCAGCTGGCGCATACGCGGCTGGAGGGGCTTCTTTTTCATACACCACAGGCCCCAACGGTAAACGCTATGCCACTGGTGGGGAGGTCCCTATTGATATGACGAAAGAAGATTCCCCTGCGGCTACTATTCTAAAGATGCAGACTGTTCGCCGTGCTGCCTTGGCCCCGGCAAATCCGTCTTCTGCTGATCGGGCAATTGCTGCCCAGGCAAGTTCTAGGGAATTGGAGGCAAAGAGCGAATTACAAGCCCAGGAAAGCACGTCCATGCAACCAGACATTTCACAAAACACTGACGCTGACACTGGCACTGAAGACAAAGCAATTAAACAAGAACCTCAGGCATCGCCTGAAATATCAGATTACAGCCGTACAAGCATGACATCTGCATATCAGACCATGGCAGCACTTGCTCACTGACCCTCTCAAAACCATCCATAGGATTCCATGTCGCTAACACAATTCAACCACGAACTTTTTGATTTCCTCAAATCTGCCACTACTCCATTTCACGCAGTACAATATTTGACGAAACTCCTTGTCCAGGCCGGTTACTCTGAACTTCACGAGAAAGATGCATGGCAAACAAAACCTGGTAAAGGATATTATTGTATTCGTGATAATGGAACTATTCTTATTTTTAAAATAGCATCAGCCAGGAAGTGTGAAACAGGCTGGAAAATGCTTGCCGCCCATACAGATTCTCCGTCCTTGCAGATCAAACCGCAGCCAGCAAATACGAGTAACAGTTATACTCAACTGGGTGTTGAGGTATACGGTGGTCCAATATTAGCCACTTGGTTTGACAGGGATCTTGGAATTGCCGGACGTGTTACTCTGCTTGACCAGGAAAACACTATTCGTGTCAAAACCATTGATTTTAAACGTGCCGTGGCCATGCTTCCCAACCTTGCCATCCACCTGAACCGTGAAGTGAATGAGAAATACAGTATCAAACGCCAAAAGCATCTGCACCCTTTATTCTGCCAGATAGCTGATGAAACATTCTCCTTTCACGATGTTTTACAGCAGCAGATTGAAGAAGAGTACCCTGAAATCTCCACAAAAATAGTCCTTGGTTTTGACCTCTTTTGCTACGACACCCAAGAGCCTGAGCTGACCGGATTGAACAGGGAGTTTATTGCAGCAAGCAGGCTGGACAATCTGGTCAGCTGCTTTATTGGTATTAAGAGTATGTTGCAGGACGCTACTGAGGGGAATTGCCTCCTGCTCTGTAGCAACCACGAAGAGATTGGCTCATCAAGTGTTTCCGGAGCTCAGGGAAACTTTCTACACTCTGTACTCACCCGCCTTATTCCAGATGCCACAAAACGTGCTCGAATGTTCAGTTGTTCCCATTTTATTTCCATGGACAATGCACATGCTCTTCATCCTAATTTTATTGAAAAGTATGACCCGCAACATCTGCCACTTCTGAACCATGGACCGGTCATAAAATACAACGCAAATCAGCGCTACGCAACAACCAGCAGATCTGCTGCTCTTTTCAAGAGTCTTTGCATCGCAGCAAATGTCCCGGTACAGGAATTTGTAATGCAGAATGATCTCGCCTGTGGATCTACAATAGGGCCCATTGTCGCCACATCCCTTGGTATCCAAACTGTTGATGTTGGAATCCCAAGTCTTGCCATGCACTCCATACGTGAAAGCACAGGAGCGAAAGATCCCTATATGCTTTCAAAAGTTATTGATCTCTTCCTCTCACGCCCTCTATAGATGCAGAAATTTTATCTCATTACCCTGAGCCTTATTAGCTGCCTGTTCTTTCTGGCACCTACACTTGCTGACAGTGCACAGCTACAACAATCCCTTGCAAAATATAAAGGTACACAGGTCAGCAAGGGCGCTTTACAGCGTCTCAAGCCCTTTAACAGATACATAAACTACTATGCACAGTTTACCTTCTTCAGGGCCCGGCACAAGGTCAACCCTGATTTTATCAGGGCCTTGATCCTTGCAGAGTCAGATGCTGATCCACGAGCCATATCGAGTAAGGAAGCAATGGGACTTGGGCAGATTATTTACAGCACAGGAAAACAGGCAGCGCTTGAGCTCTCACGATCCCGGTTTCGTTTTCCGAACGTATCCAGAAACAAACTGGCAAACCTGAAAAAAAATGATCTGTTTAACCCTGAGATAAATATCCTACTCACCTGTTATCTAATTTCTAAATATAATTATAAATTCAAAGGAAAGCTTGAGCTTGTACTCACGGCATGGAATGCTGGAGAAAATCAGAAAGAATTAAAAAAAGGCAGGGTAGCCCCCTACCGTGAGACACAGGACCTGATCGGCAAAGTCAATTCCTACTATATCGATTTATTACGGAAACGATCCCGTCTTGCGTCTAACAGAAGATAAAGCAGCAAGCGACCAGATCTACTTGCTGTACTGTTCCCACGCCACCATTTTCAGTTAAAAAAAGCCCTGTTCTTCACAAAGAAAAACAGGGCCTAATAGCTAAACTTAAAGCCGTAAATCTATTTACTAAGAGATGCCAGTGATTTTTCCATCTTTTTATTGATGATACCACTGATATGCTCATCGGTCCAGATTGCATCTTTACGTACTGCTTTAGAAGCGTTACCAAAGCCAATACGTACTTTCTGGCTGGACAAAGCATCTAATGCCTGCTGAATCCGATCCTGAACTTCTTCTTTAGAGAAACCTTCAGCTTCTCCAATGGGACCAAGCGCTTTCATCTCTTCTGTAAAGTCAGTGATCAACTTTACAAAACGAGGGGCTTCAGCGGCGGAAGCCCACTGTAAGCTGTATCGCTCTTCTTTAATTCCCACATCACGAAGCACTTTTTTAACCAGTGCATCCACGCCCATCGCATCATAATTACCAACCTGGTAATGGCATTCGCCAAGTTGTCAGCCGCCGGTAAAAATTGCGTCAGCTCCTTCAAGAAATCCTTTCAGAATAAAAGAAGGGTCTACTCTTCCTGTGCACATTACCCGTATAGTCCGCATATTTGGCGGGTATTGAAAACGCGATACCCCGGCAGCATCAGCTGCTGCATAACAGCACCAGTTACAGAGGAACCCAAGAATTTTTGGGCTGAATTCATTATCTGACATTATGTTCTCCGAAAATCTATTAGTGTAGACTTCTGATTAAGCCTCTACTTTTTCTTTTTTATTTCCAAACGCTTCAATTTGTGAAATCAGCTGTTCGTTGGTAAAGCCACCCATGGATATGGCAAATGTCGGGCAGTGTGCAGCACAGATACCGCAAGCTTTGCAAGATGCTGCAATGGTAAAGGCTTTACGTTTCTTTTCTATCTTTACCATGGTGATTGCACCATACGGACAGAGACTGGTACAAATTCCACAGCCAATACAATCTTCCTGATCAACGGTGGATACAATTGGATCTACTTTTACCTTTCCGTTAACAAGCGGCATGGCAGCTTTTGCTGCAGCGGCCTGTGCCTGAACGATGGTTTCGTCAATTGGTTTTGGACCGTGGGCCAGTCCGCAAACATACACACCTTCTACCGCCATCTCTATTGGACGAAGTTTGACATGTGCTTCCAGAAAGAACTTATTGGCTGTAACGGGTAATTTCAACAATTTAGAAAGTTCATCGGTACTGTTCGGTACCAGACCAACTGACAAGGCAACGAGATCAGGTGTCATGCTCACATCTTCCTGCATAATGGAATCAAAGAAATCCACCTGAACTTTTGTGCCTTTGGAGCTGACCACAGGCTTTCTATCCACTTCATATGGGATAAATATCACGCCTTTTTTGCGTGCTTCAAGGTATGCATCTTCTGCAAAACCGTAGGTACGAATATCTCTATAGAGCACAATGACTTGAGAATCAGGGTTGATCTCCTTGATTTTTAAAACATTTTTCATTGCGTGATTACAGCAGACCTTAGAGCAGTATCCCAAATCATCGCCACGGGAACCTGCACACTGAATCATAACAATTGAATTAGGTGCACGATTCTTGGCACGGCCTTCAAGTTTTGTTTCAAGCTCCTGCTGCGTGCAGACCTTCTTGGACTTACCTAATTCGTACATTTTAGGACGATACTCATGGCCACCAGTGGCAACTACCACTACACCATGATCATAGGTGGTCTCTTTCTTTTTCTTGGTCTTACCGGTTGCAATAACAGAGCTGAAGTTACCGACAAAACCTGCCGTTTCAACAAGTTCTGAGTTAAGCATTACTTCAATATTATTAGCCTTTTCCACTTTTGTAGTGAGAGACTTTAAATGCGCAGCAATGGATTCACCATTGAGGGTATTTTTCAAATTAAGCATTTGCCCACCAACCTTGTCACCCTTTTCCACAATTATGGAAGGGAATCCCTGATCAGCAAGAGAGAGTGCTGCGGTCATTCCGGCAACACCAGCACCAAGTACAAGAGCCTTTGGTGTTACTGGCACTGTCTGCTCAGGCAGAGGCTGAATATGGGCGGCCTTATGCACAGCCATCCGAACCAGATCTTTCGATTTTTGGGTGGCTTCTTCAGGCTCGTTGGCATGTACCCAGGAACATTGGTCCCGGATATTCACCATCTCAAAAAGGTTTCTATTGAGTCCTGCATCTTTCAGGGTCTCCTGAAAAAGAGGTTCGTGGGTTCGAGGTGAACAGGCGGCAATAACAACTCTGTTCAGTTTTTTATCTATAATTGTCTGCTTGATCTGTTCCTGAGCATCCTGTGAACAGGAGTACAGATTTTCTGTGTAGTAGGCAACATTTTCCATGCCACCAGCTTCGTTGGCTACATCAGGACAATCAACAACAGAGCTGATATTGATACCGCAATGGCAGACAAAAACTCCAATACGAACTTCGTCTTCATCGGTAACGGAAAGTTCTTCTGGATACTCCTTTAAAACTGTACCTTTACCCCGCTGTTTTTTGAGTGTTACAGCTGCAAGGGCTGCGGCACCAGAAGCTTGAGTTGCTGACTCAGGAATATCTTTGGGTCCCTGGAAAGCACCGGCCACAACAATTCCTTTCTTACTGGTTTCAAGGGGCGTAAAGGTTCCGGTTTTACAAAAGTCGTATTTATTGAGATCAATTTTTGTAATATCGGCAATTTTCTGTGCATCTTTTGGAGACTCAAGCCCAACAGAGAGTACAACCATATCATGGGCATCAAACTTATGCTGACCATCAAGGGTTGAGTAGGTCAGTTTCAGATGATTATCCCATGGTGTTACATCAGCAACTTTTGCGCGAACAAATTTGATACCAATATTTTCGGCGCGTTCACGAGCTGCATCAAAATCTTTGCCCTGAGTACGGATGTCCATGTAGTAGATAGTGATGTCCACTTCAGGATCATGTTCCTTGGTAACCAGTGCTTCTTTGATTGCATACATACAGCAGACAGATGAACAGTAACCGTTGTCACAACCAAGATCACGGGAGCCGACACACTGAATAAAAGCCATTGATTTTGGATGCCGTCCATCGGAGAAGCATTTGATCTCTCCTAGAAACGGACCTGAAGCAGTTGTCATGCGCTCATACTCATAAGCAGTTACTACATCGGGATGTTTCCCGTAAGAGAACTTCTCAAGGGTGCTTTCCGCGATCTTCCCAAAACCGGGTGACAGAATAACTGCACCGATCTTCAGATCTCTGGCTTCCGGTTTCTGACTGAAGTTAATAGCATGACTCTGACAAACGGGGACACAAATCTGACAAGTGTCATGCTGCAGAAACATGCAGGATGAAGGGTCAATATAGTATGTGGCAGGAACTGCCTGGGCATAATCTATATGAATAGGACGGGTGATGGATAGCCCTTCATTGTATGAATCTGAGTGATGCTTTGGACAATACTGAGTACAGAGCCCACAGGCTGTACATGCATCTGCATCGATATAACGGGGACGAATATTCAGCTTTGCAGTGTAATCGCCTGCTTCACCTTCCAATGCGAGGAAATCCGCATTGGTAATCATCTCAATATTTGGAGACCGACCGGCCTCTACCAGCTTTGGCGCCAGGATTCAGAGAGAACAATCATTTGTCGGAAATGTCTTGTCCAGCTGAGCCATTACGCCACCAACAGCTGGTGACTTCTCGACCAGATAGACGTAATACCCAAGGTCAGTCATATCCAGGGCGGCTTGTATACCGGCGATTCCTCCGCCTAGTATCATCACAGCGCCTTCCCTGTGTATCATTGCTTTTCCCATCTAAAATCTCCGGGTAATTATTAATTTATTTATACTGCAACAGCTTCGCTAATCTTTTCAATCTTTATGGCACACACCTTGGCCTCGGGTATTTTACTATGAGGATCAAGTGCGTCGTTTGTTAACAGGTTGACAGAAGCTTCTTTGTAGTGGAATGGAATAAAAACCAGTCCTTTGTTCACTCTGTCAGTAATCCGTATTGCAAGTTTTATTTGACCACGTCTTGAACTTGCGCGAACAATCTCTTTATCTGCAACATTCAACTGAGCGGCATCTTCAGGATGCATTTCAACATAGGCAGAAGGCGCTGCTCCCTCAAGAACCTCAGATCGACGTGTCATAGTTCCTGTGTGATACTGATACAATACTCTACCGGTGGTTAGTACCAGTGGAAAATCCGCATCTGGTAATTCTGCAGGTCCTGACCAGGTAATGGCAGAGAGATATCCTTTTCCCCTAGGGAAACCATCTATATGCAGAACTGGAGTTCCGGGGTGATCCTTATCGGGACAGGGCCAGACAAGACCTTCATCTTCAATGCGCTCATAGCTCATACCTGCCATTGCAGTCCAGCACGTTGTCATCTCATCAAAAACTTCTGAGGCCAGGGGAGCGACGGTATGATAAATGGGATCAGAATATCCGTTATAGCCACTATTACTGTTCCCAAGAATTCGATTACTGACCATATTGATTATGGAAAGATCGTCTCGTGAATCTCCTGGTGGGATAAGTGCCCGACGAACACGTTGCACCTTTCTTTCGGTATTGGCAAATGTTCCATTCTTTTCTGCAAATACAGCAGCCGGCAATACAACGTCTGCAATTTCTGCAGTTTCAGTAAGGAAGATATCCTGTACAACCAAGCAGTCAAGCTGTTCAAAAGCATGCTTTGCATGATCACTGTTGGGGTCACTGATTACAGGATTTTCACCCATGATCCATAATCCCTTCAACTTACCATCAGTAATGGCGTTAGGCATTTCAGTGGCCATAAGACCTGGTTTATCTGAAACGGTAACTCCCCATATTTCAGAAAATTTGTCACATGCCGCCTTATCGTTTGTCTTCTGATAACCAGGAAAAAAGCTCGGGTTACAACCCATATCACTGGCACCCTGCACGTTATTCTGACCACGTAGCGGATTGAGTCCAGCACCAATTTTCCCGAGGTTACCGGTAATCATGGCAAGGTTGGCAAGAGCACACACATTGTCTGTTCCTGAGGTGTGCTGAGTGATACCCATGGTGTAATAGATACCTGCTCGTTCACCTGCAGCAAATATACGGGCAACATCTCTTATGGTATCTGCACTGACACCTGTTATTTCTTCGGCCCATTCAGGGCTACACTTTTCAATGGATTCGTTGAATGCGTCAAGGTTTTCAGTACGTTCAGCAATATACTCTTTGTCTTCAAGGCCTTCGCTCATGATAACATGACAAAGGGCATTGATAAGTGCACCATCTGTTCCGGGACGCTGTTGCATCCACTGGACGGCAGAATCACAAAGCTGAATTTTGCGAGGATCAGCAACCAGCAATTTTGATCCTTTTTTAACGGCCTCAAGCATTCGCAAACCGATAATAGGATGGGTCTCTGTAGTGTTCGAACCAATCACCAGCATTACATCACTTTCGAGAATGCCGTTGATGGTGTTTGTCATAGCGCCTGAACCAAGTACCGTGACCAGACCGGTCACCGTTGGGCTGTGTCAGTATCTGGCACAGTGGTCAATGTTATTTGTTCCTATCCCAGCCCTGAAGAATTTTTGAAAGGCATAATTCTCTTCAGTTGTACAGCGGGCTGAAGAGAGTCCAGCCAGCGCATCCGGTCCATTCTCACCAAGAATCTTGGAAAATGCCTGTCCCATAAAATCCAATGCTTCATCCCACTTTACAGGTTCGAGGGGCATACCCTTCTGACGCCTTATCAGCGGTGTAGTTAAGCGGTCTGGATGCTGGATAAAATTATGTCCAAAACGGCCTTTCACACAAAGATCACCGTAATTAGGTCCAACTTCAGGATCAGCAGTGACTTCCATCAAAGTCTGCCCTTTGATTTTCAAAATCATCTGACAGCCTGTGCCGCAATAGGGGCAGGTTGTTCGGACTTCTCGAACCTCTTCAGATTGGATTGGAACTATGCGATTTTTCTTGTTCAATGCACCTGTTGAGCAATTATCAACACATTTGCCACATGAAACACAGTTTTCCTTGAAATCAATGACGAGGCCTACAGGTCGTCCTTTCTCATCAAGAGAAGTGGCACGAACTTCCAAGGCATCGTATTCACAGGATCGTTCGCAACGGCCACAAAAAATGCATTTATTAGGATCAACAGTTATGGCCCGGTGACTTTCATCAATTGGATAAACAGGTACTTTACCCATTCCCGTTTTGTTGATATTGATCTTGTTGTCAATATCGAGACGTTTGAGATCACAGCGTTCAAAGGCGGTGCACCCACACTTCAAACAGCGTTCGGCCTCACGCTTAGCCATATTTTCGGTAAAACCGAGCTTCACCTCATCATAATCCTGTGTGGAAACCTCAGGAGGCCTGGTGGGCATCTTCTCACGAAGATTAATACCGATGCCTTCAAAATTGGCTAAGGATACGTCATCAAAACCTTTACCACGGGTAAAGTTAAAACGATCATCAGCAGGCTCTTTTTCACAACCCATGACAAAGGCATTGATACTGTTTGCAGCACGCCGTGCGGAAACAACTGCCTGAATAACCGATTTTGTACCAGTGGAGGCATCTCCTCCTGCAAAAACGCCTTCAACACTGGTCTGTGCACTACGAGCATTGGCGTCGAACATTCCATTTGGCTTTATTTTTAACTGCGCTTCCAGCTCACCGCCAAGCATAGTCTCTCCAATCACTGCCCTTTGGCCGAGTGAAGAGATAACGGTATCAACACCCAGAGTGTTCATTGAATCTGTAATTGGCAGGATATCACGTTTACCCTTTTTGTCGGGCTCACCAAGTTTCATCCTGATAAGATCAAGTTTTAAACGATGGTTTTTATCTGGTACGGCGCACAAGCCACTGGGAGAGGCCATAAGCAGAAACTGGATTCCTTCATTTTGGGCTTCCTTAACATTACGCTGATTCGCAGGCATCTCAAGACGAGCACGAGGATAAATAACGGTTACCTGTTCAACTCCCTGACGCAAAAGTGACCGGGCAACTTCCATGGCGATATTATTTCCACCAATAACAGCAGCTTTCTTGCCAAGATCAAGCTCCCTTCTTTCGTTAATCTGACGCAGGAAATTGGCAGCAGTATAAACGTTGGCCTTATCGGTACAAGGCACATCAAAAGGAACATCGACAGTTGCGCCAACACCAATAAAGGTGGCATCAAAACCAAAATCTTTCAAATCCTTCAGAGTGAAATCAGTGCCCCACCGCTGAGAGAGACGAACGTTTATGCCCATGCGCATAATAGCGTTCACTTCATAGTCAACTATATCTTTAGGTATCTTATAATCCGGTAAGCCATATCGCAGGTTACCACCAAGTTTTGGGGCCGCCTCAAATATAGTTACCTCATGACCTTTCTTGGCAAGGAACCATGCCGCTGTCAATCCAGCAGGTCCACCACCAATAACAGCAATGCGTTTACCTGTTGGTTTATCCTTTGGAATCTTAAGATTTATCTCCTTTTTCATACACCAGTCTGCAACGAAACGTTTCAGGTGGTTGATAGAGACAGGTTCATCAATCAGTATACGACGGCATCTGGTTTCGCAGAAACGTGGACAGACACGTCCCACTGAAAATGGAAGAGGATTTCGATCCATTACCACACGCAATGCCTCTTCGTATTCGCCCTTGGCAACATGTGCTATATAGCCTTGAACATTAATCTGACCTGGACAGGTAAGATTACATGGCGCCTTACAATCTCCAAAATGGTTTTCTGAGATCACAGCAAGACGTTCTTGACGATGTTTAATAACATCGTCAGATTCTGTCTGGATAACCATTCCTTCTTTGGCAAGGGTTACGCAGGATCGCATTAATTCATCTTGACCCTCCACTTCAACCACACAAACGCTACATGGGGAATCAGCAGGCTTACCTTTTACATGACAAAGGGTGGGAATGGTTATTTCTGATCGTTTGGCAACTTCAAGGATGGTAATCCCCTCTTCAGCTACAATTTGATCGCCATTTATGTTCAGAGTTACAGTGCTCATAAAATACTACTGCTTACGCAGATGGTTTCCATTCTTTTAAAAAGGCCGGCAGATGCCCGGCTTCACGAGGTCCGATGATTATAGTCCAGTCTGGAAGCTCTTCTTCAAGCTCACCTTTCATGGAGGCAAGGTAGCCAGGAATAATCAGATCACGATGTTTCACTTTATCGAGGATTCCATTCTTATTGATAAACTGAGCAATAAGATCAGCACCAAATTTTCCAGCTGCCCATGCAGTAAGAACAGAAAGACCTTCAGTGTCTTTAATGAGCAACCAGCTTGGAACCTTAGATCCTTCAATCTCACCGGAAACAATAAAGTAGGTAAGGGAGAAGTTACAGGTGATAATAACAGGAGAATTTTCATCAGGTCCGGTAAGAGGATAAATATCCTCTGTTACAACCATTGGACGCTGCGGATCTGTGAAAATATTCATTCGCTCAAGAAAAAGCGGAAAGATAAGATCACCTTGAATATCTGAAAGAACAATAATACCAGCATATTTGGCAATCAGAACAGAGGCAACCATGGCTTCCATCATCGGATCATCTGAGATCTCACAGGGGAAGGTAATGGTAGGAAAACCAAGTGGTTTGAACTTTGAAGTTACGGCTGCGCGACGGGCCACAACATTATCTTCAAACGCAGCACGCAGCGTTCTGGCTCCAGTATCGATAACGAGATCTTTGAGACCTGCAGCAAGAAGCTTTTCAGACACTTCTACGCAGTTATCAAGATTGCTACCGGCAACACCAACTGCAGTTTTGAATTCTTCGCCTAATTTCACCATCTCATCGGCGTTATCAAGAGTCGCACCATGAAGAATCGGAGTCCGAGCACCACATACTTTAGCAGCAGCAGCAAGATTTGCAGCAGATTCACTAATAAGGATGATGGCAGCACGAGCAGACCCATCGAGTACCTTCTGGGTGAGTGCAGTGAAAGAAGCCTCATCATTTTTGGCATCCTTAACAGCGATAAGATCAGCTTTCATGATCACACCAACACGCTCATACTCAAGCTTATTAAAGCGTTCAATACGACCTTCCACATCTGCATCACTCTGCTCAGTTGTCACCAAAACCGCAATACCGGTCTGATTCTCAAAGCGCTTATCATGACGATACATGCAGGTTTCACCGCCAGCTGTGAAAGTATCATCACCAGTACCCACTTTAACGGTACGAATCGGTGGAGCAGAAGCTTCACCAATTGTGGCTATGGCCTCTTCAGTTGCATAGGGACACTCTCCAATTTCCACCTGACCTGCTGCCACTTTCATGGCAAAAGCGAGACATGTTGGAATGCTGCATTCGCCACAATTCTTTTTGGGCAGCATTTTAAGGATTTGAATACCTGTTAAGGCCATGGTTATTCCTCCGGTTAAACGAAACAGTAAATGAATTTACTATATATATTTTTAATTTTTAAAATTTTACTCGATCAAGTAACTGTTCAGAAGTGCTCATATCTGTACAGGCGGGCAGGCGAAGCATAGTAAAACTATGTGAGCCAGCCTGACCGTACAGAGATGAGTGCTTCTGGACAGTTACAGCGCTATACAGCTGCTTCCATCTCTAAACATGGGTGACCTTTTTCTTTTAAGAACTCGAGGATCTCTTCCTCAGTAGTCCCCTGCTCTTCAGTCGCAATCATGTCGAACAGTTCAGGCATTCCGATATCTTCACAAACTGCCTTCAACTTGTCAGCAAGTTCATCTTTCAGCATCTTCGGCAGCCAGCAAACACGTTTGAGTCCACCCTCAGCCTTAAAGAGCTTCTTAGAAGTCATATAATGTTTACTGACACCCATAAAGCCTGGAGTCTGCATACCACCACCAGCCATACCGGCAAGGGAGGTAAACTTCATTCCAGATGGAGTCATGCCAAGAAAGTCTCGGTTAACAACCATGATACCATTTGCTTGTGGAAGCATGGCAGCAATGGCCTCAAAACAGCCACAGGCGGTCATGGGATTGTTCATCAGGGAGTAACAACTTACCTGAGGAACAGCTCCTCGCGATGCCTGATTAACAAATTCTGTAATACCTTCGTAATAGCCATTGTCAGTATCAATACACTCACCCTTAGCAATTGGCTGGTTGGGCCCAGTGGGGTTGATATTATAAGAGGCCTTTCCATCAAGCCAGTTATAGGCACCACACATTCCGATACGCTCAGGTGTAATTACGCATACATGGCTGGGAGCAAATGACTGACAGAGAGTACATGAGTAGAACACATCCTCAGTCTCATCGGTCATGGCACCAAGGCGAAGGTCACGTTCATGATATACTGATTTGGCAAGATCCGTGATATGCTGTACACCTTCTTCAGTGGTGTAGAGTTTCACCTGGATTTTATCAACGATGGCACCAAACTCCTGATGCAGTTTGCCATGCAGCACTTTACCAATATGTTTAAAGGAGAATCCTTTTTCGACAGCGGCTTTACCGATTCGTACCCACATGATATTACGCTGTCCCATATGCATAATACCTTGAATATAGTTGATCAAATGATGGAACTGACGCTCAAGGATAGGCTCAAAATCTGATTGCATTTCGCGGCCTGCGACCTCGACCAGAATCCCAAGAGGCACATTTTCGCCCTGCTCAAGATCACTAATATCTTTTCCTTCAAGGGTAACGACACCGTCTTCGATCTCATCCATCTCTTTGGAGATAAGCACTTCAACACCAGGTGTACGACCACCACCACATTCCATAAAGAGATCATCTTTTCTAACACGCTCACCTTCAAAGGCGGGGCCAAAAGACATTGGAATATCGATTTTGGTGATATTTACTTTCAGTCCGCGAACCTCAATGGCTTTCTGAACGATTTCCTCATGGGGAACATTGGCAACAACATGTTCGTATGTACAAACACCTGTTGGTAGAATCTCTGGGATATCATAATCAGAGATGGTTGGGAAACCCCAGTTGATAGCACCAGCGGCATTTGCGTACCACTCGTCACTCACCTCTCCAAAAGCCATAACAAAAGCAAATGTACGATCTTTATTATATTTAAGGTTTGCAGCATAATCGCCTGGCTTCACACCACCGAAGGCAAGGGCCACACGACAGGCAAAACCGATTGCAAAAACGGCTGTGGTATATTCACGTCCAAATGGAACCAGACGGGTGTTCCAGCCGACCTGAACATTCTGTTTTATAAGTTGCTCTGGCAGGCTGATCCCCTCTGTCTGATCGTGCATAAAGATATAGAGGTTTTTCTCCTGCAATTCGATAGCAATTTTAGCGGCCATTTCAGGATCTTTTGGAGTTCCTAAAATTGCAGCAAAACCAGGAGCAGAACCATCAACAAATTCAACTCCACGTTTACGGAAGATCACATCATCGGCAGCGCCGAGCCAGTAGTTATCAGCTGTTGGATCTTCAGTTGCTGTATAGAGTGTTGAATCATTCAGGTAGCGAATAGACTCATACATCTCTTCTGCAAAGAAGGTGGCCATACCAGCATCGAGTGCAGGAGCTAGATAGGGAAGCCAGATATCCCCAGTCACTACGGGAGGCATTAACTTACGACATTCCTTGAAAATGTCTTTCATATCGCCTAGTTTTTCAACCTTTGCACCAAGCATACTGTAAATAATAGGCAGATAATATGCGGTATTAGGAAAAGAAACGTCCTTGTCCTCTCCGAATTTTTTAACAGCATCCTCATAGCTGCTCTCAGCCATATCGATGATCTTTTGTGCGCCACGAATGGCTGCTGAACAAATTATTTTTGACATGTTGTAAACTCCTGTTTTATACGAAAAACAAAATTCTCTTTTTTGCGGGTTAGCTTAGTTAAAATAATCAGTCCATCAGACCGTTAATCAATTCTCTTGTAAGGGCAATGGCTTTAGGATGACGCATGATCATCACTTCGCCACCAGCCATAAGCATACAGCTTGCGGTGAGTGCTTCCATCATAATACCGCGTGTTTCTTGATCACCAATCATATCATCACTTGGAAGTTTTGTTTCCTTGGCTTTCCATACTTCACAACCAAGGTTACAGATGATTGGAACCATCAGTTTCTCATCATTCTGAGTGAGTGCTGCAATCCTGATACGCTCCATTACGGAGTATGTGTATTCAATACCGTAGCCGAGGGCGCCAACGGATGGATCCATCAGCACTGTATCAAGGGAGACACCGAGATTCTCAAGAAGAATGTTCAACTGCTTGGCGAGGTTTACATCGATTGGAGAAGCAGCAACAATTGGATGCTGGAAGGCCATGGCTGTTGCGCCGATGGTCTTGTAGTTGGAATCTTCAAGTGGAGCAAGACATACTTTCTTGTCACCAATGACAGATGTGAGATCTCGAAGCGTCTCGGTATCTTTATCAGAGTTTCCACAACCCCAGACAATTACCGGAACATCGACTGCGCTGATAACTTCTGCTGCAACTTTTGCAGCATCGGCGGAAGATCGATTCATGCCATTTGGATCAGTGGAGCCAAGTGTTATGGCAATTGCATCAGCACCATAAGTTTTCACACATTTCTGAGCCCAGGCAACCGGGTTATCAAGAACATCTGCAAAATGCCGCGCAAGGGGTTCTGGCCACTCGTCAGGCTTTACATCTGTAACTTCCATGGCGATGAGTTGCTTATTTGGATGCTCTCCTTCAAACAACTGGAATGGCATGGAAGTCGCTCCGCCAACTTCTACTATATGATCACCATTACCCATTTTTACGGGACGAACCTTGCCGGAGTAGTTGGTGGTGTAGATTTTAGGATCGACTTTTGTAGTCCTGTCTGCAAGTGATGTAGGCTCAAGAGCAAGCTTGGCAACAGCAAAATCATCACTGGCAGCAGGTGCTGTAGTTTCTTTGGCTTTTGTATCAGCTTCTTCTTTGGCTTTATCATCTGCTACAGCTTTTGCATCCGCATCCGCCTTAGCTTTAGCATCAGCATCTGCTTTGCTTTTTGCTTCTGTATCAGCTTTAGCTTTAGCCTCATCGGCTGTTTTTGCATCTGCATCAGCTTTCAATTTAGCGTCTGCGTCAGCTTTCACTTTGGCATCCGCATCTGCCTTGGCTTTTGCATCTGCATCGGCTTTGACCTTTGCTTCAGCATCAGCTTTTGCTTTTTCTGCACTATCATCAACTGCCGGAGCAGCTGGTGCTACTGGAGCAATTGGCGCAGCAGCAGGTGCTGGAGATGTTTCAGGAACCTTACCTAGAATTGCATGTGCTCCTGCAAAACTGGAGAGGGCTTCAAACTGATCATCAGTCAATCCATAGGCCTTTTTCAATGCGGCAAGACCCTGATTTACAGAATCAAGGGCCATGATCCGTTCTTTTTCATTCATTTCATGCTCTCCTGAATCATCCGCACCTTGTGGCACGACAGTTATAGTCTCTGTGGAAGCAGCAGCTGTTGCTGCTCCAGCTTGTTTTTTCAGTTCATCAGCTTCAACTCTTGCAGCCTTTATAATAGCAGCGGCCTCAGTTTTGGCTTTTTCGAGCAGCGCATCCGTATCAACAGACTGAACGGTGATCTGTTCAGTTGTTTTCTCTTCTACTACTTCTGCTGCTGTTTCGGTGATACCCGGACGAGGAAGAAGTTTAGCTCTGCTTAATATCTCAGGAACCGCCTCCTCCCACTCAATGGCCATGCAATGAATCCCGGCCACGCCTTCAATCTCTTTTACTTCATTGATGATGTCTGCACAGATCTGCATTCCTTCATCCTGTTTATCCTTGGCATCCTTCATACGCTGGAGAACTTCATCGGTTACATCCATACCTGGCACAAATTTTTGCATGTACCGTGCCATGCCAAGTGATTTTGGAGGAGTCACTCCGGCAAGAATATAACATTTTTCATGGAGACCGAGATCGCGAACCATCTCCATGAATTTTTTGAATTTTTCTACGTTATAGATAATCTGGGTCTGCACAAAATCAGCACCTGCAGCCACCTTCTTCCCAAGTCGAACAGCACGATACTCAAAGGGATGGGCAAATGGGTTAGCAGCTGCACCAAGAAACAGTTTCGGCTGGTGACTTTTAATCTCTTCACCACACTGAAACTTTTTATCATCACGCATGGCTTTCATCATGCCGAGCATCTGAATGGAATCCATATCAAAGACGCCTTTCGAACCGGGATGGTTACCAAACTTCTGATGATCACCGGTAAGACAGAGCAGGTTTTTGAGTCCCAGCGCCTGAGCGCCAAGAATATCAGACTGCATACCAATACGGTTACGATCACGACAGGTCATCTGAATGACCGGCTCTATTCCTTCTTCTTTGGCAATAAGCCCTGCAGCTATAGAAGACATGCGGACAATTGCTGTCTGGCAGTCTGTTATATTGACTGCATCTACGTTTCCTTTCAGCAATTTCGCTTTCTCGCGAACCACTTCAGGGTTTCCGTTTTTAGGAGGACCAAGTTCGCCGGTTACGACGAATGTTCCTTCTCTTAATAGTGTTTCAAGGTTACTACCAGACTTCATCGGCTGGACTCCTTAGAAAATATTTTTGATAAGCTATGGGCTTACTTTCTTCCACAACCCACTCCGGCAAGACCTTCACCGGAACCGATATCACGACGCATCTCCATATCAAAGAGAACACGATCCTGCTTCTTGTTAATACCAAGAGCTTCGCGTTTTCCATCAATGGCTTTGATCATCTTCTGTGCAAGTTTAATGGGATCTTCTTCGTAATCCCAACAGGCACCGTACTCCTCCTTCATACCGTCAAGGATAAAGTCATTCATCTCCTTGCTTCCGGTTACAGGCAAATTCTGAAAGATAACGTGAGCGCCTGAGGTGACGAAATACTGACCAATGGCAACAGCTTTTTCACTCATCCATAATGGTGCAGTTCCGCAAGCAGGAAGCTCTGAGATATCATCTCCAAGACCACCTTCTTCTACCATTGCAGTAAGAGCAATAAGAAGACGACTGTTATCAACACAGGAACCGACATGCAGAACCGGTGGCATACCAACCGTTTCGCAGACACTTGCAAGTCCCTCACCGCAATATTCGGCAGCAGCTTCAGGACGCATCAGTCCCATACGGCCGAGGGCCTGTGCCGCACAACCTGTAGCCAGTATCAGAACATTGTTTTTCAAAAGCTCCACAGCAATCTTGAAATGTACATCATCACTATATTTAAAATGCTCACAACCTACCAAGGCACCAATACCTTTAATACGGCCGTTGATAATATTGTCATTTAATGGACGGTAACTCTGACGAAAGCGTCCACCAAGCATGTAGTTGATGGTTTCATGACTGAAACCGACAACAACATCAAATTTCTGATCTGTTGGAATGTAGAACTCACCACGTTTCTTGAAATTGTTAATAGCATGGGTGAGAATAGCCTTAGCCGATCCCATGGCATCCTTCTCTTCAAACTGCATATGAATCGCATCGGGCATTTTTGCACGGTAGTTGGTAGTGATGATATCGGTATGCTTACCTTTTACCACCTGGGCAACTGACTGCATGACACACTGTACATCAACAACCATGGCTTCAACTGCACCTGTGGCCAGAACCATTTCCTGCTGAATAAAGGAACCTGCAACTGGAATTCCACGGCGCATAAGGATCTCATTTCCGGTACAACAAACGCCGGCAAGGTTGATTCCTTTGGCACCCACTTTTTTGGCCAGGGCAAGTATTTCAGGATCTTCTGCTGCCAGACAAAGAGATTCGGCCAGCAGTGGCTCATGGCCATGCACTGTTATATTAACCTGATCAGCTTTGAGTACACCAAGATCAATAAGAGCACGTCTTGGAACTGGTGTTCCAAACATAATATCAGTCAGCTCAGTGGAGAGCATTGAAGCGCCCCAGCCATCTGCCAGTGAGCAGCGTGCAGCCTGCTTCATTATATTTTTGTATTCCTGATCAACACCCATATGGGTACGATGCATGGTTTCAACAACTTCACGGTCAATTCCACGAGGTTCTACACCCTTCTCTTTCCACATTTGCTGCGTCTTTTTCGGAGCACGTTTAAGCATGGTCAAGGTACCGCTCTGCTGTCCAAATTCAGCAAGAGCCTTTTCACCAAGTTCAAGGGCGATCTCTTCTTTGGTTCGTCCCTCAATTTCAATTTCGAAGACCTCTGCCAGCGTATGCAGTTTTTCTTCGTCTTTGATTCCGTGGGGAGTGTTTCCCTTGGCAGTCTCAATAAAACCCATTACCATTTCACGGGCATGGTCCGTATGAGCAGCAGTTCCTGCGGCAACAATACGAGCAAAGTTTCTGGCAACTACGGTTGCAGCGGTTGCGCCACAAACACCAAGCATCTGTTCAACACCATCAATAATCTGACAGGGACCCATATTACAAATACGACAACAGGTACCACCAGAACCAAAGAGACACGCCGAAACGCCACGATCTTCTATGCGATCATAGGCGGTACGTACCTGCTTCGCCAAATCCTGATTTAACAGATCTTTGGTTGAAGCAAGGGTAATCTCGTTACAGGATGTGCATCCACCTTTGCTACTGCTCATAGTTATCCTCCAGGAAACAATGATAAACGGTCTTTACTCAAGCAGACCGCCATACACTCTAATTATTTTGTATATCAGGTTAAGTTCGCAGCCATTTTGGCGGCCTGAACTGTATTTTTCATCAGCATAGTGATAGTCATGGGACCAACGCCACCGGGAACTGGGGTAATACACGACGCGACCTCTTTCACAGCATCAAAATCAACATCACCGGCAAGAATTGCCTTACCACTGGCTGCCTGTCCAATGCGATTAACACCAACATCAATAATTGCAGCGCCAGGTTTTACCATATCGGCAGTAACCATTTTAGGTACACCAACCGCTGCAATGATGATATCAGCACGTCTACAGTGTTCTGCCATATCTTTGGTTCTGGTATGACAAAGGGTAACGGTTGCATTACCACCATCACGTTTTTGCAGCATAAGGTTAGCGATTGGTTTGCCAACGATATTTGAACGGCCGATGACCACAACTTCAGCACCACTGGTTTCAACACCTGAACGGGTCAGCATCTCAAGGATTCCGTGGGGGGTACAGGGGAGGAAACACTCTTCACCAAGAACCATCTTTCCTACGTTTATTGGATGGAATCCATCAACATCTTTATCGGGATCAATGGCAAGAAGTACATTTGCTTCATTGATATGTTTGGGTAATGGCAGCTGAACAAGGATTCCGTTAACAGCAGGGTCCTCATTATATTTAGCAACCAATTTCAGAAGATCGTCTTCACTGGTATCAACATCAAGTGTAACCTGCTCTGAATTAATACCAAGGGTCTTGGCAGTTTTGTTTTTGGCAGCTACATAGGATTGAGAGGCTGGGTCTTCGCCAACCAAAACAGTGACAAGGCCTGGTACAATATCATGCTTCTCTTTTAATTCGGTCACTTCAACTTTCAATTCTTCACGAATTTCTTTTGCTATCTCAATTCCGCTGATAAGTTTTGCTGTCATTCCATACCCTCAAAGTAAGTCTGATGACCAGCGACCAAGAAAGCCCGGCACATCATTTAGTTGCATAGTAAATTGAGTACCCCATTACTTTGTAAAGCAGAACAAAAAGTGGGAAAACCCAGGAAGAATCTTCACCAAAACCCCTTACGATGTAAGGATATCAGTGATTATGAGGAAGTTAAATTAACGTAGTTTTCAATTTTATTCAAGTGACATATCAATTTTTTTTAACAATTATCAACTTTTTTTGCTTTATTGTTCAAAAAAATAGATATATACCCTTCGTGGTACGTACAACAGAGATCAACTAAACACTTTAGGACATGCTTTTACCATGTAATATAAGATTGTTAAGTTACACTCACACCGCCCTTCCGAGAATCATTTTCTCAATCACCTCCCCCCCCCTCAAACAATCCAAAGTAATAAAAAATGGTACTTTTCCCTTACCATTTCACTCTTTTTCCATGCAACTATACATCCACTGGGATAGTCGTATTGGTTCTCTGAATTGTTTCCATTATAAAATTCCACAACCGTAGTACTGAGGTTTATTTTTTGACAAGCTCACAAAAGTATTGTACAAAAATTATTCTATTCCACTGTCTCTTTATCAAGTTTCAATTACGATGTGACAAACGCCTCTTTACGGACTCACACCCTTGACAAACTCACCACGATTTTTTCCATCATGGCAATGTTATTTAATCCTTGCCACTACTCTCATCTTATTGAGTGGCTGTGCATCTTCCTGCATCGAAGGGAATTGCTACAACGGTATTGGCACACGCTTATTTGATAGCGGTGAACGTTATGACGGGGGATGGAAGAAAGGGAAACGCCACGGCCTTGGAAAAGCGACATCAGCAGATGGCGATATGTATTCCGGACAATGGTTCCAGGGGATGAAACATGGCACAGGCAGCACCACCAATGCTGCTGGAGACTTGTACGAAGGCTCCTGGAAAAACGACAAAGCCCATGGCAAAGGTTGCATGACACTGGTTGGTGGAGATCGTTTTGAAGGATTATGGAATAACGGCACCAAGCATGGCAAAGGCAAAATTATTTATGTCAGTGGTAACACCTATAAAGATATTTGGATCAATGGCAAAGAGTCCGGGAAAGGAATATTCACAACCGTTGAAGGCAAACATTATACCGATGAATGTATCAGTGGAAATTGCCTGGCAGGCTACGGTGTGGCAACCAGTATTAACGGTGAATACTATTCGGGGGAATGGATAAACGGACAGCGAAATGGACATGGTACATTGCAATCAGCCAACGGCGACCAGTACATCGGAGAATGGGTTCAAGGCCACAAGACCGGGTATGGCACCCTACAAACCAGCACCGGAAGCAGCTACATTGGTAACTGGACAGACGATATCTGGAACGGCCATGGCACCTATAATGCCACCACTGGCACACGTTTTGTCGGTGAATGGAAAAATGGGAAAATGGACGGAAGCGGCACATTGAGATATCCCAATGGACGCCGTTATATAGGAGCCTGGAAAAACGGCATGAAACATGGCCGTGGCATAATGATATTCCCCGGTGGGTTCAAATACTCCGGAGAATGGAGAGATGACAAGATGGTTAGGGCATACTAAAAAACAACTTACGTTCTTCCTTAGTATGCCACCAGAATTACCTCACAGCTTTACATCGCCACAATGGGCAGATACTCAGGATCCCACCGCATCTTTCGAAGGAGTTCATTCATTCGAGCTTCATCCCCCTCATGCTGAAAAGTTGAAAACACACATGGCCTGCTGACCCCATGCTCAACTGCAGACATTCCAACAGCAAGTGCCACTTTTCCGCTAACATCTTTCAGTGAACCAACGGCAGGAACCAACAGCCCTTCTTCCATTTCAGCCTTGGAAACACAGGATGAGACCGCATGTGCAGCAGCTGTGAAAAACTGCGGCAACACTTCTCGGGCACCGGAACCAAGCACACCAAGCCCCACTCCGGGGAAGACAAAAACGTTATTGCACTGCCCTATACGGTGAGTGATTCCATTGTGCTCAACGGGATCAAATGGACTTCCTGTCGCCACGAGAGCTTTGCCATCCGTCCAGCGATAGATATCTTCCGGCAAAGCTTCAGCCATAATCGTGGGATTCGACAATGGCATGATCACAGGACGTTCTGTGTTTTTATGTACCGCCTCAACAACTTCCTGCGTAAAACATCCGCCAACACCTGATGTTCCGATCAGTACCGTGACCTTGGCCTTCGTTACAGCACCCAGCAAATCGCGATTCTGCTCATCCTGCAACCATGTTATTTTACTCTTATCTTTTGCAAACTTCATCTTATAGTCTTCAATATCACGATCTGTTGTCACCACGCCACGTGAATCGAGGGTAAAGATTCTGTCCTTTGCCTCTTCCTCAGTTAAACCCTCTTCAACAAGAGCAACACCAATCTGTTCAGCAACACCAACTCCGCCAGCACCGGCACCATGAACAAGAAAAATCTGATCTTTTAACTTCTCAAGTTTAATCTTCATGGCAGTAAGGATTCCAGCCAAGGTCACAGATCCGGTACCCTGAATATCGTCATTGAAAGATATTAGGTCGTGCAGATAGCTGTCACGGATGGCGAAAGCATTCTGCTTGGAAAAATCTTCCCACTGACAGAGGGCATTCGGGAAAACATTTCTAAAAGCCATGGCAAAACGTCTGATAAAATCGAGATACTCATCACCGGTAATTCTGCGATGACGCCAACCAAGATAATCATTATCCTCCAGCAGTCTTTCGTTGTTCGTTCCGACATCCAGAGAGATGGGTAAACAGTGCCAGGGAGCCACGCCTGCACCCTGCGTATAGAGCATGAGTTTACCAAGACATATTGCTATTCCTCCAGCCCCCTGATCTCCAATCCCCAGGATTCCCTGGTTATCGGTGACCACTGCAACACGAATATCCCTGTGAATATACCTGCGCAGAATATCTTCCGCCTGATCGATATTGCCCGGATAAAAATGCAGCCCATTGGCCTGACGAAACATTGAGGAATACTGTTGTACAGCAAGCCCAACAGTTGGAGTGTATATTATTCCCATCAGGTTTTCGATATCGCTTTTAATTAGAGCATGGGCAAGAGCCACATTGCGATCAAAGAGGGATCGAATATAGATAAATTTCTCGATGGGTGCGTTTTTTGAATTAACCTTGATGATGGAGTTTTCTACCTGATGTTCCAACGTTCTTACCGCAGGTGGGAGCGCCGCCTCCAGCCCCAGCCGTTTCCTTTCCGGAAGACTGAATGCTGTTCCCTTATTCACAAAACTGATATTGTGAATGGTTGGCCCGCTGGCATACACAAGAATTTCCCTGGTATTGCCATACTCATCATACTTAAAACCGAACTGATTCTCTGCCATGTCATCTCCCAAGGCCGCTACAGCCTGTACTCGACAATTGACTTTTCGCTGGCTATCCTCCATAATATGCCACCATGACACACTGGAAAGAAACACTGCAAGACAGCGTGACTAAACCCGCCACTCTTGCACGCCATTTTAAGTTTGATTATACTGTATTGGATAACGCTTGTGCAAGGTTTCCCATGCGAATTAATCGTTATTATTTTGACCTTATTAAAGAGGTTGACGACCCTCTCTGGAAGCAGGCTGTCCCCGACCCCCTTGAGCTTGAAGATAAGGTCTGTATTCCCGACCCATTAGGCGAAGAGCGCTTAAGTCCGGTGCCTGCAATAGTCCACAAGTACCCTGACCGAGTGCTCCTTTTTGTTGCTTCAGAATGTGCCATGTATTGTCGTTTTTGCACCCGCAAAAGAATGGTTGGTTCAAGTGCAATGTGTGTTAACGAAAAGTCCATTGAAGAGGGCATTAAATACATTCAAGAAACCAGCTCAGTCCGGGAGGTATTGCTATCCGGTGGGGACCCTCTTTTACTCTCCGATAAAAGATTGAATTCTATCCTTGGTAAACTCCATTCCATACCTCACCTTGAAGTGATCAGAATTGGCAGTCGTATCCCTTGCACACTCCCCATGCGTATAACAAAAAGCCTGGCAACAATTCTTGGAAAATACCATCCGCTGTACATAAACACCCATTTTAACCACCCACGAGAGTTGACAGCAGAGGCAGCTAAAGCCTGTGCCCGTCTCGCCGGTGCCGGGATTCCATTAGGCTGTCAGACCGTGCTCTTAAAAGGTATTAACGATGATGCCCAAACCCTGAAGAAACTTTTTACAGGTCTACTCAAAGTCAGGGTAAAGCCTTACTACCTGTTCCAAGGGGATCTTACCCTTGGAACGAATCATTTCAGAACCCATAGTAGCTGTGGTGTGGATATTATGAAGCAGTTGATAGGCTCTGTTTCTGGGATGGCAATCCCGACTCTGGCCCTTGATGCACCAGGCGGTAAAGGAAAAATCCCCCTTACCCCGGATTATATTATCTCCACCGGGACAAATCTCATATTCAGGAATTATTGTGGTGAAATTTGTACCTACCCTGAAAACGGAACACCACTATAACATTTCAACGTAACTGCTGATACTGCGTCAATTAACCATAACTTAAGGAAACCATTATGGCCTACAAAGCCGTTTTTCACATTGATCTTAAAGACGACCACCTTTTCAAACTTGGTCTTGGCAATATTGCAAATACACTTGCAGCAATCGATGGCACAGGGGGAGACTTTATTCTTCTGGCAAATGGCCCCGGCGTTGCCATGCTGGCAGGAGAAAAAGTAAAAGAAAACCTTGAGCAGATCAAAACGCTCTTAACTGCCGGGGTTCGATTCCAGGTCTGTAACAATGCGTTACAGAAATTTAATATAAATGCCGCTGACGTTGCTGAGGGTGTCGAGATCATCCCTGCTGGCATAATAGGTCTGATCGACCTTCAAAACGATGGGTTTGCCTACATAAAACCCTGATTTGATGTGCATACGATAAGGTATTCAGCATGTTCCCGCCGGAGGATATGCACTTTCTTTTTTCCAGCTTTCCTTGCTATTATTAGAAAGAAAACGATATACTTTTTCAACAATGATAAACTCGTAAAAACCCAGAATTTAGATGGTTAAGTATTTATACCCTTTGTTCGGATGAAAAACTTCATATCCGAGGCGTAATGATTGAAAACGTTTCTTTAATCCTTTTGCACTACCACACTCTACCAAGAGGCTGTCTATGAACCAGGAAAAGACCCTTGCCGCAGTACTCTGTTCCGACGAACTCCCAACATTACCAACAGTTG
>JAFLJS010000011.1 GCA_022712895.1 Desulfocapsa sp. | reverse complement strand
TTTGGGATACGTATGTTGCTAACAGTGGTTCCTGTCCCCTCATTCCAACTAATGTGATGTTGCAAATAGGGACTTTGCAGTGCAAATAGAAGGTATTTTGAGTCTGCATGTCTTCGATCTGCTCTGAGTAAAACCATACGTTGCCCAAGGCAACAACGGAAATCTTCAGGGACTTGGCACACTTCCCCCATTGGTGCCCCTCTGGTGAAAACGAGATCTCCGGCTTGTGGTGTTGCCCGCTTAATCCGAGAATTATAACCCTCCTCGTTAGTATATTTTCTGGATGATAAATCTAGTTTTCCATTTCGTATGTTTTGATTGCGTAATACTAAAACTCCATCTTCTTCCCATTTGGGTGTAGAGTGGGGACAATCAAATATAAATTCTGTTATTTCATCTAAGCGATACTCTGGCCACTTACTCTCCATACCCCAGCACCTCCAGATTTTTGCGGATCATCACATCCAGCTCTGTCCCCTTCCGCATCTGCTCATAAAGGATGGCGCTCAGCTTGGTCATTTTCTCTTTAAAGGGGATACCGTCATCCTCCACAGCTTCAGCTCCGACATAACGGCCAGGGGTTAGAACATACTGATAGGATTTGATCTCCTCCAGAGTCGCGGACTTGCAGAAGCCAGCCTTGTCTTCATATGCACCATCCTTTTTCTCACCCCGCCAGGCATGATAAGTACGGCCAATCTCACCAATTTTCCTCGTCAGACAACTCCCGATGTACCCGATCAACAAGGAAACCCATCTTGCGAGCATCAATAAACAGAGTCTCACCCTGGCGATCACGAAAACCCCGTTTTGTATCAGCCTTCTTGTTACGGCTGAGAAACCAGAGGCACACTGGGATGGGGGTGGTATAGAAGAGTTGGCCAGGACAAAACCGGCCACCCCGTTCTGTGACAACTTGGAGATCATGTGCAGAATCCAAGCATAGTTGGCATTTTTTACAGTACCGTTTAAAAGGTTGGTCGGTACTGCAAGGTGTACTGTTAAAACATAGGACGTCAATGGATTTCTCCGGACATCACTGGACACTAAAAAGCCCGTAAATTGTGTTAATTTACGGGCTTAAAAGATTCTTCCAGACTTGGCTGGACTATCAAATGGTGGAGGCGGCGGGAGTCGAACCCGCGTCCAAAAATGCTCCCCTCACGTATCTACATGCTTAGTCCCGGGCTTTAAGTTTCGCATCAGGGGCCCCGCCGGAACCAGAGTACACTGACGCTATTCTACTAAATCTTATTCTTTTACCGGTAGACGCAACAAAAGAACCAGCCCGTTAGTCGGCGTTCCGATCCAGCCTTACGGGCGAAGGCCGGGGGAACGGCACAGCAGTCTAAGCTGCCAGTGCGGTGTTATAATCGTCGGCGATTATAATTAAATGCCTATCGGTTTTACGAGCAGATAGAAAGCTCGGCATGCAACGTATAGCTTACACATCCCTGTCGAATCCGTTTCGCCCCCATATTTGTAAAAGTAGTATTTCCCGTAGCGATTCCGGATCAAGTCCGGAATGACACGAGTAGTGGCTGAGTTTCAGGTATAATCAAAAAATCTTTCAGCCAACATACTTAGTGCGCATCTCGCGCTGTAATTCACGGTTACTCTGCTTTTCTTTCAGAGAGGCCCGTTTGTCGTACAATTTTTTACCGCGAGCAAGGCCAAGTTCGATCTTGGCTTTACCGTTTCCTATAAAGTATATCTTCAAGGGAATCAGCGCAAGCCCCTTTTCCCGTAATTTCCCGATAAGTTTCTTCAGCTCCTTTTTGTGGAGCAGGAGTTTTCGAACTCTTCTCGGTTCATTGGGGTTGTGAGTGGCAAAGCTGTAGAGTGAAATATGTACATTATGAAGAAACAGTTCTCCGCGTTTGTCGATCTGGGCATACCCATCTTTCAGGTTTGCTTTTCCGGCACGCAGTGATTTTACTTCTGGCCCTCGGAGCACCATTCCAGCCTCATATCTTGTTTCAATATGATAGTCGTGGAAGGCCTTTTTGTTTTTACAGACTATTTTAATAGCACTGTCTGTACCTTTTTTTGCCATATCTATTCAGCGGTTACCCGCATTGCTTCTTCGTAAGTTGTTATTCCAGCCTTGACCTTTTCCCAAGCGTCCTCTCGTAAGGTAGTCATTCCTTCGCGGATTGCAAGTTGTCTGATGTCATCAGCGCTGTCTCCGGCAGTGACCATCTTTTTCATTTGGTCTGACAGGGGGAATATCTCAAATATTCCACAGCGACCTTTGTAGCCGGTATCTCTGCATTGTCTGCACCCTTTGCCCCGTTTCAGGTTATAGATTTCCTTGTCAGCTACTGGAAACCCTAAATGCAGCAGTTCATGCCCATCGATGGTGAAGGATTCGACGCAATGTGGGCAAATGGTACGTACCAGGCGTTGAGCCAGGGCGCCAAGAAGAGTTGAAGAGATAAGGAAGGGTTCAAGGCCCAGATCCCGCAGACGAACAATGGATGAAACCGCATCGTTGGTATGAAGGGTTGAGAAGACTAAATGTCCTGTCATGGCAGCCTGTACAGCATGCGAAGCAGTATCCAGATCACGGATCTCACCAATCATAATCACATCCGGATCTTGACGAAGAATGTTGCGAAGGATGGTAGAGAAGGTGACATCGATCAGAGGTTGTACCGATATTTGGTTAAAGGCTTCATGCACCATTTCCACAGGATCTTCAATGGTTATGATATTTTTTTCGGGGGTGGCAATTTTGTCGAGGGTGGAATAGAGAGTGGTTGATTTACCAGATCCGGTGGGCCCGGTAACCAGTACAATCCCATGTGGTGATTGGATAAAGGAGTTATACACAATGCGATCTCGTTTGGAGAAACCAAGATTGTTCAGATCCTGAAAAATGACATCCGGGTCAAGGAGTCGCATCACCACCTTTTCTCCAAAAGCCACTGGAATCGTGGAAACACGAACTTCTGCCTCCTTGTCATTCTGTAAGGACAATTTTATGCGACCATCCTGTGGCCGTCTTTTTTCAGAAATATCCAGCCTTGCCAGTATTTTGATTCGGGCAACAATCGCAGAATGCACGGCCTTTGGCAGGTTGTAGATGGTGTGCAGTGCGCCATCAATTCGAAAACGAATGACACAGTCATTACGTTTGGGTTCCACGTGGATATCACTGGCTGTCTGGTCGAGGGCATAGTTGAAAAGATGGTTTACAGCGGATTTAATATGCTGATCTGATGAAGAAATTTCTTTGGAGGAAGAGACCTTGACAAACTGTTCCAGGTTTCCGATATCAACACTTCCCCCAACTCCCGGCGCACCAAACTGACTTTCAGCGGCACTGATGGAGCGTTGAAAGCCAAAAAACTCAGAAAGAATTTTTTTAATATCAGATTTAGGCGCAATGTAGGGCTTAATTGTTACCTGATTAGCCTGCTCAATATCTTTGAGAACAGTCATGTTGTCTGGATGATACACCGCAATTTCCAGAACACCATTTTGAAAGTTAAAGGGCAGCAACATATGGCGCAGGGCAAAGTTTCTGGGGATGGTCTTTGTCACTGTGTCCATGTCCAATTTGAGCGGATCGAGTTTTTTAAAGGGCAGGCCACAGGACTGGCTTACTGCCTTGATAATAGAATCTTCGTCCAGAGTTAGTCCTTTTTTACCACCGGCGTCCAGCTTAAAGGAAACAATAATGTCCACAAGGTCTGGAAAACTTGTATCAAATTTACGATCAGCACCATATTTTTTCAGGAGCTTCTGTCGCTGTTTTCCTTTTTCAAGGGTGATGAACTGCTTCTGTTTAGGAGTGATCAGTCTCTTTTTGAGGAGAATATCAAGCAGTGCGTCTGAGTTGAGTAGTTTCATGTTTTCTTTTTTTTCTGAAAATGCAGGGAATTCGATGAGTGTATATTTGGTATTTTGTTCTTTTTTTGCTTTCTTTTCAAGAAACTTTTAATGAAGCTTGCTATCTGGTATAAAATAGCCTGGGTAAAATCCATAACAATTCTGACCAATCATCTATTTCAGGAAAAATCATGCCACCTATCGTCAGTCAGCTCTACCGAAAAACCAGCGCCAATCAGGAATACTGTTTTAATATTGAGTCCAGTAAAGCGTTAACAGATGAACAACAGAGCCGACTGCAATTGATTTTGGCCGATGGCTTTTTGGCAGATTCCGTGACCACCGCTCCCCAGTTAACCGGTGAGCGAGTGGTGGAAATGGGACCACGGCTTAACTTTGCCACTGCCTGGTCGTCAAATATGGTTTCCATCTGTCACGCCACCGGGCTTGATACGGTTTCCCGTGTGGAACGTTCTCGCCGATATGTCGTGGAAGATGCGGTAACGCTCGACGATTTTATCCGGGAGAACCATGATCGTATGACGGAATGTCCGTATCCAGAAGCTCTTTCCACCTTTGAAACCGGGATCAAGCCGGAGGCAGTGTATGACGTGGATATGATGGCAGGAGGGCCCGATGCGCTCCTCGATATTCCGGGTATCTCCATGGATGAGCGGGACCGAAATTTTTATCATCAATACTTTGTAGAGAAAAATAATCGTAATCCAACCATTGTTGAGATTATGGATTTGAATAATGCCAATTCAGAACATTCCCGGCACGGTTTTTTTGGTGGTGCGCAGGTAATTGATGGCGAACTACAAGACGCAACCCTCTTTGAGATGGTAAAAGATACACTGAAGAAAAACCCCAAGGGCAGTCTGGTGGCTTTTAAGGACAACTCCAGTGTTGTGCAGGGGCACGAAGTGCATACCATCATGCCGGTCCAGCCAGGAAAACCCGGCCCTCTACAGGAACAAGATGCAACTTATCATATGTTGCTCACCGCTGAAACACATAATTTTCCCACCGGTGTCGCACCGTTCCCAGGGGCTGAAACAGGTGCAGGTGGCCGTATCCGTGACGTTCAGGGTACTGGCAAAGGTGGTTTTGTAATCGCTGGAACCACTGGCTACTGTGTGGCGAATCTGCATATTCCCGGCTACACACTCCCTTGGGAAAAGTCCTATCAGTGTCCTGAGAATCTGGCTTCAGCCCTTGATATCGAAATTGAGGCCAGTAACGGTGCCTCTGATTACGGCAATAAGTTTGGCGAACCCATGATCCAGGGTTTCACCCGTTCTTTTGATCTTCGTCTTTCCACAGGTGAGCGCTGGGGATTTTTAAAGCCCATTATGTTCACTGGCGGCATTGGTCAGATTGATGCGCGCCACACAGAAAAAGATAAAGAAACAAAGGGCATGAAGATTGTTCAGGTTGGTGGACCAGCATATCGTGTTGGTTTTGGTGGTGGCGCTGCTTCCTCCATGCTACAAGGTGAAAATGCCTCAGAGCTGGATTTTAATGCGGTTCAGCGTGGTGATGCTGAAATGGAACAGAAGATGAACCGTGTTGTCCGTGCTTGCAACGAGATGGGGGACAAAACCATCATCGATGTGATCCACGATCAGGGTGCTGGCGGACCTGCCAATGTATTAAAAGAGCTGGTGGAACATTCCGGTGGGTATATAGAGATTCGTAAGATGCGGGTGGGCGATCCCACCATGTCTGTTTTGGAAATCTATGTGGCTGAGTATCAGGAACGGAATGGTTTTCTTATCAGCCCTGAGAATATTGCGGAATTTCAGGCGATATGTGAGCGTGAAAAGGTGGGTTGTGAAGTTCTTGGCGAGGTGACCGGAGATTTACAGTTTGTGGTTCGTGACTCGCAGGATGGTTCAACCCCCGTGGATATTGACCTCTCGGAACTGCTGGGTGATATTCCCCAAAAGACATTTGAAGATTCCCGCAATAAACAAGAGCTTGCAGAACTCACTTTGCCGGAAGATCTAAATGTACGTGATGCACTGTATGATGTGCTGCGTCTGGTATCTGTTGGTTCCAAACGTTTCCTGACGAATAAGGTCGATCGTGCGGTAACCGGTCTCATTGCTCAGCAGCAGTGCTGTGGGCCGTTACAGCTCACCGTCAGTGACGTGGCAGTGGTTGCCCAATCGCACTTTGGGCTCACGGGTGGTGCCACAGCCATTGGCGAACAGCCTATTAAGATGCTGGTTGATCCGGCAAAAGGTGCCAGAATGGCTGTTGGCGAATCGCTGACTAATCTGGTGTGGGCAAAGATTGATGATCTGGAGCAGGTTAAATGTTCTGCAAACTGGATGTGGGCCCCCAAGCTTCCCGGTGAAGGAGCGGCCATGTATGATGCGGCAAAAGGCATGTGCGATGCGATGGTTGCTGTGGGAATGGCAGTTGATGGCGGAAAAGATTCCCTTTCCATGGCCACCATGGTGGGTGATGAGACAGTTAAGTCGCCCCGTGAGCTGGTTATTTCAGTGTATGCGGCCATGACAGATATTACAAAAGTACTTACCCCGGATCTTAAAGCCGCTGGCAAATCCTCCTTGCTCTTTATTGATCTTGGCGAGAACAGGAACCGTCTCGGCGGCTCAGCCCTTGCCCAGACCCGTTCGGCACTGGGTAATGATTGTCCTGATATGGATAATCCGGAAAAATTAAAACAGGGCTTCCTGGTTATTCAGGAAGCAATGACTCAGGGTTTGCTGCTGTCTGGGCACGATCGGAGTGACGGCGGTTTAATCACAACTCTGCTGGAAATGGCATTTGCCGGGAATTGCGGTCTGGATCTTAATTTGCAGTCTACCGATTCTGCTCTGGCCGCACTCTTTTCTGAAGAGTTGGGGCTGGTTGTGGAGTGTACGGACGATAAGTTGACAGCACTTACAACTCTTCTCCAAGAGTACAATCTCACCGCTGTAAACCTTGGGCATAGCACAGAAGAAAAACAGATCAAGATTCGGGTAAATGACGAGTCTGTACTCGATGAAGATATGCGACTGCTCCGAGAGTGGTGGGAAGAGACAAGCTACCAGCTGGAACGACTGCAGGTGAATGCTGATTGTGCCGATGCTGAAAAGAAAAATAGTTATGATCGGCAAGGGCCCGAATATAAGCTTAGCTTCACCCCAGAACCTGCACCTGCTGAATTGCTTGCCAAAACGGACAAACCAAAAGTTGCAATTTTACGAGACGAAGGTTCCAATTCTGATCGTGAAATGAGTTCTGCTTTTTATATGGCAGGTTTTGAACCCTGGGATATCACCATGAGTGATCTGCTGGCCGGAAGAGTAAACCTTGATGACTTTAGAGGGCTTGCCGCCGTTGGTGGTTTCTCTTACGCCGATGTGCCGGAATCTGCCAAGGGCTGGGCTGCAACCATTGCCTTTAATGATACCCTGAAAAAGATGTTCCGTGAATTTTATGATCGCACCGACACCTTTAGTCTCGGTATCTGTAACGGTTGCCAGCTCTTTGGTTTGTTGGGTTGGGTTCCATGGCAGGATATGGCGGCTGAAAAACAGCCTCGTTTTATCCATAATAAATCCGGTCGCTTTGAGTCTCGCTGGGCTACGGTGAAGGTAGGTAGAAGTCCTTCACTGATGTTAAAAGGTATGGAAGACCTCGTCTTTGGTATCCATGTTGATCACGGTGAAGGGCTCTTGAATTTTCCGGATGCAGCTGTAAAAGAAAAAGTCGTGGCTGAAAACCTTGCTCCGCTTTGTTATGTGGACGATACAGGAGAGGCTACCGAGTCCTATCCCTATAACCCCAATGGCTCACCAGGTGGCCTTGCAGGGCTATGTTCAGCCGATGGCCGACATTTGGCCATGATGCCCCATCCAGAACGTGTGTTTCTGCCATGGCAGGCGCATTATCTGCCCCAGGAAATGAAGGATCTCAAAGTAACTCCGTGGATGCAGATGTTTAGAAATGCGTATGAGTGGTGCCAGAAATAGTTAGAAAGTTTTTTACTTAACCATCTAAGTTCCGGGCTTTTACGGGTTCATCATAGTTGGATAATGCCACACTTCCGGGATGATCTTGTAGTGAGCCCAGGTGGCATGGCAGCTTCTCGCAGAGTCCTTTACTGCTCTATGATTTATTATTGAATCTTCGTGGTGCGGATGGGGCGTCGTCTTTCTTTGACTAAATGGAAACTGATAGTACAGCCTTTATCCATTTCGGAGTCAATGGTTAATGTGCCCCGCTGTTCTTCCACAATCCTCTGGGCACAGGTCAGTCCCATTCCTATATGTTTAGTTTTGTTCGTATAGAAGTGGCCAAAAATATGTGGCAAAATGGTGCTGGAAATTCCTGCTCCCCGGTCTGTGATGCGGATCACATAAGGTAGGGCAGTATTCCGTGAATGTTGAATTTGGAAAAGGATCTGTCTGCCGGTGTCATCGCTGCCGTATGCCTCGCAGGCGTTGATTATGGCGGCTTCCAGGGCTTTTGTCATCAACTCTGTGTCAAGGAGAAGCTCTTCTTCAGCCAAATCATCATCATATTCACTGATCCAGTTGCAGTTGTTTGTCTCTACCGTCGCACGCAGAGTGCTTTCTGCAATTTCAATGAGCGTACCTATCGTGACGCGTTTGGTCACAGGGCTTGGCAAATGTATGAAGGTGTTCAGTGTGTCCAGCAGGGCTTCAAGGTGGCGAGCCTCATTCATTATAGCATTGGTCTCTTTTGACGGCGCATTTTTTGTAAGGAGGCGTTTTGCAAATCCTCCGATCACCGTGATGGGGTTGCGGATCTGATGGCTGATATCGTCAATGAGGTGGCCAAGAAAGGTTATGCGTTCCGAGTGTCTCAGAGAGCGTTCAATGGCTTTAATATCGGTGATGTCATGGATCGAGAAGGCTATTCCTTCTTGATTTTCATCCCACTGAAACGAAGTTCCGGAAATAAGTCCCATGAATTGTGTTCCGTCCATGCGTTTGAGCATGGCTTCACCCTCATACTCGCGTTCAGTCCTGGTGATATGGAGGATGTTGTTGACCATGATATCCGTATCTTCGGGCATAAACAGGTGAAAAATATCATTGTTTTGTAAATCGGTTACCGAGGTGTTGAACATCTCTGCGGTACGGCTGTTTGCATAGATGATCTTATTTGCTGAATTGATAACAATGATTGCATTATGGATAATGTCCAGCAGATCTCCGATTAGTTTGGGCTTTGTTCGTATACTTGTACTGTTCATAGGTTGTTTTTGTGTAGTAGTCTTTTTTTTAACCATTCACCAGGGTTGATGGTTTTGTGAAAAAAGAAAAGGTAACCAATTACAAAGTAGATAAACGAAAATTGTGAACCTCTTCAAATGCGAAGTGTACAATATTTTTACTCATTTGGAGTGCTGTAATGCATCATATATTATTATCCCGTATTTCAGGGGAGGAGTCAAATTTCATTAAGTAAAATTTCACGTCAGCATGTGAGATATTGCGGACACCTTACCGTAAAAGTTTTCTGAGAGTGTGTAAATTGTCCCGATCCTCTTGTAAATCCTTGCCTTTGGGAGTTTCAAGAGTCATGGGGTGCTCAACAAAATGCGGGTCGTTGAGCAGGTTTCGGAATCCTTCGATGCCTATTTCACCCTGGCCAATATGTTCATGGCGATCCACCCGGCAGGCAAGTCCTTTTTTTGAATCATTGAGATGGAAGAACTTGATACGTTCTATTCCCACCAGTTGGTCAAACGTATCCATGGTTTTGCGGTAGCTCTCTTCACTTCGTATATCATAACCAGCAGCAAAAATATGACAGGTGTCCACGCAGACACCGAGTTTGTTGGAATATTGTGAATTGTTGATAATAGTTGCCAGTTCTTCAAAGCGACTACCAAGGCCTGTTCCTTGTCCGGCGGTGGTCTCGATGAGTAGTGTAATCTTGCTATCTGCGAGCTCCAATGCTTCGTCAAGATGTTTGACAAAGCGCTTAAGTCCTGTTTCCACACCATCCCCTCCATGTGATCCTGGGTGCATGACTACGTATGGGATGTTTAGAAGTTCGCAACGGTGCAACTCTTCCACAAATGCGGCGATTGATTTTTTGATAAGTTCAGGTTTGGCAGATGCCAGGTTGATCAGGTAGGAGGCGTGCGAGGCGACTACCATGGAAGGCTGTCTTTCCCAGGCACTGGCAAAGAGTTGCTGTTCTTTGCTGGAAACAGGTTTGGGATGCCACTGGCGTTGATTTCTGGTGAAGATCTGCAGAGCATCACCTCCGACCTGTTGAATATGATCAAATGCGAAGTGTAGACCTCCTGCAACTGATTCGTGGGCTCCAAGATATGGCATATGTTATTCCTCTAATCTATTTTGTATATCCGTTTGTGAAAAATGGGTGTGCATAAGCTTTCTGTATTTCATCTGGTGAAGCGTTGCAACCACTGTACTGCAAGACAACTTTTTTTCCTTGGAGCCGATCTTTCAGGTGCAGGGCGGCCATAATGGTTGCAGCTCCTGCGCCCTCCAGATAACTTTGGGTATAGTAAGCAGCAAGTGCAATTCCTTCGTAAATCTCAGCTTCTGTTAAAAGGATAAAATCAGTGATTGCATCTTTGTAAATGGCAAAAGGTGTCTCGTAACCTGTTCCTGTAGCAAAACCGCCGGCAAAAGTTGTGTTTGACCGGGCCTGTATCTGCCCGGCTTTCCATGAAGCACAAGCGGCGGAAGATTGCTCCGCTTGTACAGCGTAAATTTCAATATCCGGGTTAATGGCTTTCAATACTGTCGCAGCAGCCGCAGCTTCACTGCCGCCGCCAAGGGGTACGATCATCGCATCCATGTCCGGCAGTTTTTCAATGATTTCTAAAAATTCGGTCCCCACACCATTGATCAGATGTGGTTCATCGGCAGGGTGCACGTAGTAATAGCCTTTTTCGGCCACAATTTCTTCCACCACTTGTGAAGCTTCTTCAAATGTTTTTCCGGCTTCGATAAGTTCGGCACCCGTTGATCTGATATTTCGTTTCTTGGCAGGATTGGTGTTTTCGGGCACTATCACAATTGCTTTAATGCCATACCATGAGGCAGTGGAGGCGACAGAAAACCCATGGTTTCCTGTTGAGAAAGTGATAACTCCATTACACTCTGATTGTTGCAGGTGGTGCATCAGATTTATTCCACCCCGAACCTTAAAGCAGCCGGTGGGATTGTGATCTTCGTGCTTAATGTGGATATCGGCACCGATAAGTCTGGAGAGCTCTTCGTATCGTGTCAGTTGTGTGGGGGTAAGGTACTTGTAGACCTGTTTTTGTGCTTGCCTGCACGCTTCAATGGAAATGGGATGGCACTTATGGGTATGCATGTCGAATTGTTGGACTTTTGATTTTAGTTGAATTGTGTGATATGATAGTGAATCTTACTATTTTTCCCATTTTTAAAAAGAGGAGCACAGTATGACACTTGGAGTATCTGTAAATAACGTATCTTCAGTAGCTGCCCCACGTGACTCCAGCGGATCAAAACTTTCGCGAGACACTTCCGGAAATACACGAACCGATGAGGCCGCAAGCAGAAGAACAGAAAAACAGGCTCGCGCTGAACAGGCAGAAGCCAAAGCCAGTCAGGTCACAAAAGAAGTTCTTGATATTGAAGGTGTTGATGAGAAAGCGACTGAATCACTCAGACGCATAGACACCTATGCTTGAGGTGCTTCTGCCTTATATTTACTGTTCTTAAATTTTTGAATCTGTCTTCGGTAATACTCTCCTTCACTCGGATCCGCAAAAATAGCCTGCTTTTCTGTCTCAATGGCCTTTTCTGTAAAACCATTCGCCCAATATGCAGTGGCCAGCGTGTCCAGGACATGTCCCGCAGGAATCTGCATCCCGGCAAGTCGTGCCATTTCAAGGGCTCGTTTGGGATTACGTAAGCTTATATTCTCGCTGGTGAGCAGCAGCCAAGCCAGATTGTTTAAAAGTTTGGGATTGGATGGCTCCAGAGCAAGGGCCTTATTGTAAGCAGCAATAGCCTTTTTTTCCATTTTTTTATGCTGCATAAGATCCCCGGCAATTCCGAGCCACAGGGCCTTATCCGGTTCCCGGATGAGTTTCTGGTTGAGGATAAATTCGGTATATTTTTCCTCATAACTCACCTTCCATGCATCGGCTGGCAGCAGGCTCTGACCAAAAGCGGCGATTCCCACCAGCAGGATGTAAGCCAGTAGACTGCGACGTACTTTGCGATTGTGTTTAACAATTTCTGAGGGATCTTTCTCGCACTTCTCCAGGTAGTCCACTCGTTGACCGATACCAAAATGATGCCAGCTGGGAAGGTCGCGGATATTTCCAGAAAGAATGGCTATCTTCTCGAATGCTGCAATGATCGATTTGCTGCTGCCAATGGCATCAAAAACATGCAGATCTGCCTGTCTTTCAAAATTTCTGATAAAATAACCAAACAGAAAGCGAAAGTATAGCACCATCAGTGACAGTACGGCTACGGCCATGATTGCTGTGATTAGGTTTTCTGCTGTCAGGCCGGTAATCTCCAAAAGACTGTAATACCAGTCGCGGGAGAGGAGGAAAAAAGTGAACGGCTCCAGAATAAAACCGGCGAAGATAGAAAATCCAGAAATAATAAGGAGGTAAAGCAGCATATGTTTTTTACGTATATGGCCAATCTCGTGTGCCATAACAGCGTCAAGCTCATCAAGGGTCAGGTGTTCCAGGAGGGCGGGGGTGATCATCACATACCGTAGACCCGGTATGATCCCCATGACCCCTGCAGTGATGACTCTGCCTTCGAACAGCGGCCATAGAAAGATTTTGGCGGAGAAGTTCTGCTTTTTAAAAAAATCCTGTAAATGTTCAAGGAGTGGGCCTTCTGGAAAAGGGGTACAATTCCAGAGTCTGCGCACAATGGGTGGAAACAGGATGAGGATTAGCAATAAAAACAGAACAAAAGAGACGTATTCACCAGTCTCTGAACGGAGAAAAACTGTAAGTCCTGGAAAAGGCAGTAAGGCCAGCAAATCATAAGAAAGTGAGAGTGCAACCCATGGCAAAACAATGGGAAGATTGGTTTTAATGTTGCTGGTGAGAAATTCGGTGGTGCTGTATTGGCGTTCAAATATCACCTGGTACGCTGGCCTCGCCCTTCGCCACATGATGGTCAAAAAGAGAAAGAAGACCGAGAGGCCACCGATATTGACAAGTGCTGGAAACTGTCCCCCAAAAGAGAGTGGGCTCAGGTAATAGTGAAGGTCACAAGCAAAGAGTGACAGTGCAAAAAAGAGGAGTGCCAGCAGAGTAAGTTTTTTTTCGGCACTAAAGTAACGGGTTGATCCGCCATTGATTGTTTTTATGTAGAACCGCCGGCAGAAAAAATCGAAGGTAAAGAGAAGAACAGTAAAAATGCCAAGAGAACCTGGAAGTGAGAATTCCGGCTCCGTTGTGCCACTGGTCATGGTGAAAAGGAAAATCGCAATTAGAAAAAACAGTAGATTATTGTAAATCACTGTGGCCTGCTCCGCTTAACATAGTTATTTTAGCACTCTCTGCTTCGAATTGTACACTAACTCTTTCTTATACAACTTACAGGCTTCACGTTCAATTGAGTACTTTATAAAATTTTTTCATGTTTTTTTATGAAAAGAATTTGGTAATGATATTACGCTACCTTACCATTCAATTGCCTGTGCCAGAAATAAACAGAAACGTACTTAACCAGAATCCGCAAACAAACATTTTTTTTTGATTGACATTTTCGCCATTATGATTTTATATGGTATGTTTTCGATGCCGGAGGGCGCATAGCTCAGTTGGTAGAGCCACCGGCTCATAACCGGTCGGTCGCAGGTTCAAATCCTGCTGCGCCCACCATTTACATGCAGAATCTGCCCAGATGACCAGGTTCCTTGAATAGACTAACGCACTTTCACAAATATAAGAGACCGACGGTCTCGCCATATATACACAGCATTTCTGAAGAGGGCCAAGAAGCCTCCTCCAGAAGGCCAGAAATCCAAAGGTACATCCCCATAGGGCTGTACCTTTTTTTATTGGCTGATTTTGGCTGTTTAGCCATTGGGGAGATATGAAAGTACACGTTGCAGATATCCTCAAGGGGCTCAATCATATCGCTCCCTTTGAACTTGCTGAAAGTTGGGATAATGTGGGCTTGCTGATTGGTGATCCTGGACGGGAGGTCGGCTCACTGCTCTTTGGACTTGACCCCAGTCTCTCCCTCCTCGATGAAGCCATTAGGCGTGACATCGATACCATTATTACCCATCACCCCTGTATTTTTCATCCTTTCCCATCTGTCAACATTGCTACTCCCGATGGTGCTTTTCTCGAACGTGCCCTTGTCCATAAAGTCAATGTGATCGCCTGTCATACCAATTTTGACAGTGCTGAAGACGGGGTGAGTGACGCCTTGGCCCGGCTATTAAAACTTGAAGATGTGCGTCCTTTGCGGGCAATAGCCGGTTCTGGAAATGAAAAAGTAGGTCTTGGCAGGATTGGAGAGTTTGCCAGTCCATTGCCTTTTTCCGTTTTTATGCAGCACCTTTTCAAGGCCGTTGCTTGCACTGATGTGCAGCTAGCCGGCCCCAAACCCACTGAAATCAAACGTATTGCCCTTTGCGGAGGTAGCGGATCAGACCTTGCAGAAGAGGCCTATAGAAAAAATGCTGATGTTTATGTCTCGTCTGAAATAAAACATTCCACAGCTGTATGGGCGCAGGATGCAGGATTCTGTTTGATCGATGCTACCCATTACGGTACGGAAAAGCCGGCCATGCTCCTTCTTGCGCAAAACCTTGAAGCGTTCGGACAAAAGCAGGGATGGAACGTGGAAATTTGTCAGACAGAAACTGAAAAAGCACCATTTTTACATATAAATAATGAAAATTATATAAATAATAGTAACTAACAATATACGGGAGAAGAGCTTTGAACGAAGAAATAGTTGAACTTGCACTGCTGCAGAAGATTGATCATCAGATAGATGGTATTGATGGAGAAATTCAGGCAGAACAGAACGCTCTTGATGGAAAAAGCGGTGATCTCGCCGAACGTGAAGCAAGTATTGTCACACTGACGGAACGAATCGATATTCTTGAGAAAGAACGTCGTACTCTGGAAGTGGAAGTCACTGATGAAATGGTTCATGTTAAAGATCGTCAGGCCAAGATGATGCAGGTTCAAACCGGTCGTGAGCAGACTGCAATCCTCAAGGAAATTGAAGACGGGAAGAAAGGCGTCAAAGAGAAGGAAGAGAAGACTGTTGCCATCATGGAAGAAGTAGAACAGTTGACTGCTGATATTGAGGAAAATAAAAACCTCTTTAAAGGCGAGACAGAACTCCTTCAAGAAGAGACAGAAAAAGTTAAAAATGCAATTGCTGCCATTAATAAACGCAAAAAGACACAGAGTAATAAGCGCGTAAGACAGGCAAAGAAAATAAAGCCACAGATATTAAGAAAATATGACACCCTGCGCCAGCATCGAAATGGTTTAGGTGTGGTCAATGTTCTGGATGGCGTGTGTCAAGGCTGCTTTATGGCTATTCCTCCCCAGCAGTACAATTTACTACTCCGTGGTGACAAGCCTCTCGATTGTCCTACGTGTCAGCGGATTATGTACCATGAGGCTGCTGAGGCAGAAGCATAGACGTACGGTTTTTGGAGTGGACGCATGATCGCCCGGGTACATGATACCCGAGAGGAAAGTCCGAACTCCACAGGGCAGGATGGTTCGTAACGCGAACGCCGGGTGACTGGCGGAAAGTGCCACAGAAAATATACCGCCGGATCTTTCGGGATTCGGTAAGGGTGAAATGGTGAGGTAAAAGCTCACCGCCTGCACAGGTGACTGTCAGGGCAGGGTAAACCCCATCCGGAGCAAGACCAAATAGGAAGACGTCTCACAGGTTGCCCGCCTGAAGTCTTCGGGTAGGTTGCATGAGGTGACGGGTGACCGTTATCCCAGTGAAATGATCATGGCCCCTAAAGGGGTACAGGATTCGGCTTACAGTCCACTCCATTTTTTTACGCACAGAAACGTCCAGCAGCACTTTATCAGTCTGTTGAACGTTTCTGGTTCTTGCTAAACCTTCTACTATTATTTCTTTTCCTTTTATGTCCAAAGTCGCTGCCATAATCCCTGCCGCTGGAAGTGGGACACGAATGGGACTGGATCATCCCAAGCAGTTTCATTTTCTCGCCGGCTCTCCTGTTATTGTGCATACCATTCGCAGCTTTATTACGGCAGACTGTGTCGACACAATTGTGGTCGTTGTTCCTGCTGATCGTGTGGCTTTTACGAAAGATCTTCTGGTGGAGCACAAGGCATTTGATAACACCGTTACTGTAGTTGCAGGGGGGAAACGTCGCCAGGATTCTGTGAAGTGCGGTCTGGACAGTCTGGCAGCTGATGTGGGTGTGGTTTTGGTTCATGATGGGGCAAGGCCTCTGGTGACCTCAGATATAATATTACGTTGTGTATTGGCGGCCGATGAATTTGGGGCGGCAATTGCTGCTGTGCCGGTGAAGGATACATTGAAAAAAGGTGATGCTGAGAATCGCATTGTGGAGACCGTCGACCGGGAAACCCTGTGGCAGGCGCAGACTCCGCAGGCGGTTCGTGTCTCGCTTTTGCAGAATGCTTACAAGGCGGCGGGCAGTCGTGATGTCACCGATGAGGCTTCACTGCTCGAACTTGCGGGAATCCCAGTGCAGCTGGTTGAAGGATCTGAAACAAATATCAAAATAACCAGGCCCGATGATCTGATTATTGCGGAAAAAATTATGCAGAAAGAAATGAGCCCTTCGGTGCGTGTGGGGCATGGGTATGACGCGCATCAGTTTGCTACAGATCGCGATCTGATCCTTGGTGGGGTGAAGATTCCTTTTGAGCTTGGGCTTGCCGGTCATTCGGATGCTGATGTCTTGACACACGCCTTGTGTGATGCCATGCTTGGAGCCTTGGGGGCGGGAGATCTTGGGGCGCATTTCCCGGATTCCGATCAGAAGTTTAAAAATATCTATTCCATAAGTCTTTTGGAAAGTGTGGTGGCGCTTGCTGACAAACGAAACTTTATTCTTTCCAATGCAGATGTTACAGTTGTCTGTCAGAAACCGAAACTGGCCTCTTTTATCACCGAAATGAAGCAAAATATTGCAACGGCTTGTAATGTTTCAGAGGAGCAGATCAATATAAAGGCCACAACAACGGAAAAAATGGGATTTACCGGAAGAATGGAAGGAATCAGTTGTCATGCTGTGGTTCTTCTTGTGCAAAGAGAGAGTAGCAAAAATGAGTAAATATCAGATCAATAGAAAGCGACTGGCAAAAACATTTATCAGCCTGTGTGAAATTGACAGCCCTTCCCGGCAGGAAAGGCGGGTTGCCGATTATCTGAAAGGACTTTGTGAAGAGTTGGGAGCTGACTCTGTTGTGGAGGACAACTCCTCCGAACAGACCGGTTCAGATTGTGGTAACCTTATTGTACGTTTTGCTGGAACTGTTGTAAAAGAGCCCATCTTTTTTGCCTGCCATATGGATACAGTGGAACCGGGTATTGGAGTAAAAGTTCTGCGTAGTGGTGATATCTTCAGTTCACGTGGCAATACGATCCTTGGCGGAGATGATAAATCCGGAATTGCAGCGGTTATTGAGCTGATTCGTGTACTCAAAGAATCAAAGATTGATCATGGTCCCATTGAAATCCTACTTACCACCTGCGAAGAAATTGGCCTGTTGGGTGCCAAAAATTTAGACCACAGACTCCTCCATGCAAAATCCGGTTATGCTCTTGATTCCACAGGAATTGACAAGGTGGTTGTGGGCGCTCCTGCAGCGAATCACTTGAAGATAGAAGTGTATGGAATTGCAGCCCATGCCGGCTTAAATCCTGAACAGGGTGTTTCGGCACTTTGTCTTGCCGCGCGTGCCATTGCCGATTTACGTCTTGGTCGTCTCGATGATCAATCAACGGCTAACTTTGGCTTGATCCAGGGAGGGGTTGCCACCAATATCGTCCCTGATTTAATAACCATTGAGGGAGAGGTTCGTTCCCATTCACCGGAGAAGTTGGATGCTTATACAAAGGAGATCGAGTCCACATTTCAAAACGTGGTGAAAGACTGGTCTGCTCAGAACGGGCAGAGTAAGCCGCCATCGGTTGAGATTGTTGTGGCTAGGGACTATCCGGCGATGCGTCTTACCGACGATGATCTCACAATCAAACGGGTTAGAGATGCCGGAAAGATTCTAGGCCGAGAGATAAGTTTTCAGGTGGCTGGAGGTGGCTCAGATGCAAATATTTTCAATAGTTATGGCTTGAAAACAGCCATTATTGCTACCGGCATGGCGAATGTGCATACTGTGGATGAATCCCTCGATTTAAATGACCTGTACAGCCTGACAGAGTTACTGCTTGCCATTGTTGAGGTGTGAATAACACTGCTCGGCTTGAGCTTACAGGAGAGCAACCATGTTGTCTTTTCCCTCCACTATCTCACCAATATCATGACAGGCCAGTGGGTAGCCTGAGTCTTTTATTGCCTGCAAGATCGCCAGTGTTGCCTCGGCTGGAGCCGCAATAAGCAACCCACCTGAAGTCTGTGGGTCAACCAGTAGCATTTCCAGGGTATCGCCGCTACTCTTGTCACTTGTTAACCACTTTGAGTAAAACTTATGATTGGTATAGGCTCCTTCCGGAATGATACCCATGTCGATAAAATCAAGACATCCAGGGATAATAGGAAGTTGATCCCGATAAATGTTGGCACTCACGCCTGAGGCAACAGTCATTTCATGGAGATGGCCAAGGAGACCAAATCCGGTAACATCCGTGCACGCATGAACTGTATGGCCCTGATCTCTGACTTTTGTCATCGCATCTGCCGGTAAACGGTTCAGGGTCGCCATGATCTCTGTGATCTGTTCCTCGGTTTCTCTTCCCGCCAGTGCCCCTTTGATGGCTGTTGCCAGGATGCCGGTACCGAGAGGTTTGGTGAGGATAAGGTGATCGCCGGGTTTCGCACCGCTATTGAGAAGTACTCGGTCGGGATGCACCGTTCCAGTCACCGACAAACCATATTTCAGCTCTTCATCCTCCACCGAATGCCCACCAACAAGCAAAGCACCTGCTTCTTCAATTTTGGACAGTCCCCCCTTTATCACCTGACGAAAAATCTCTGCCTCCATGGATTTAATGGGGCAAGCCAGGATATTCATGGCCAGAATCGGTTTTCCGCCCATGGCGTAAACATCGCTTAAGGCATTGGCGGCAGTGATCTGGCCAAAGGAAAAGGGATCGTCCACGATGGGAGTAAAGAAGTCCAGCGTCTGGATAAGAGCGGTCTCGTCATTTAAGCGGTAGACCCCAGCATCATCGGCTGTTTCAGCACCGACAATAAGGCGGTCATCTTTGGGAAGATTAATTCCGCAGAGTATCTGGCCCAGGTCCCCCGGGCCGAGTTTAGCTGCTCAACCCGATGCTTTGACGGTGGATGTTAATTTTATCATTTATAGACGTTAAGATGGTATTCGCGCAAAATGCGGTTATTTTATATAGAAAAATACCACAAAAGACGCTTTATTGTTGAATTTAGATGGAACTTATTATACATCTTTCTTTATCAAATTTTGATGGCGTCGTAAAAACTCTCCATCTCCTTCGTTGCTGCACATTTTCTATCATTACGACGTACCTTAGTACGCCGAAATGATAGAAAATATTTGCGCCTCGGATATGAAGTTTTTTACTTAACCATCTAAATTCTGAGTTTTTACGAGTTTATCAAATTTTGATTAAAGGCGCAAAGATATTCGTTTTCTTTGTGCCTTTCCCTTTTATACGAATTATCGCTCTGGAAATAAAGGAATATTTCGATGGATAGCACCCGTGCAGTCGCTGTTGAAGATGGAAGACCCAAACATGAATGTGGTGTCTGCGGCATTTTTGGGCATGAAGATGCAGCAAAACTCACCTATTTTGGTTTGTATGCGCTACAGCATAGAGGGCAGGAGAGTGCCGGAATTATAGCTTCTGATAACGGTAATATAGCCATTCATAAGGCAATGGGACTTGTCCCGGAGATTTTTTCTGAAGATATTTTACAGGGCCTGCCCGGTTCCATGGCCATGGGACATGTTCGCTACTCCACCACAGGTGCTTCCAATATTACCAATACGCAGCCCCTGATGGTTAATCATCGTGGTATTACTCTGGCCGTGGCTCATAACGGTAATCTTGTCAACTCGCTGGAGTTACGTCAGGACCTTGAGGGTAAAGGCTCTATTTTTCAAACAACCATGGATAGTGAGGTGGTTCTCCATTTGTTGGCCCGCACTACTCACCTTGGTTTGGAACGTGCTTTGACCGAATCTTTTTCCTGTTTGCGTGGCGCATTCTCGATTCTCTTTATGACCGAAGAGATACTGGTGGCTGTTCGTGATCCTGGTGGCTTTCGTCCTCTTTGCCTTGGAAAACTCAATAATGGGGGCTGGGTAGTGGCTTCTGAAACCTGTGCTCTTGATCTGGTTGAAGCGGAATACATTCGCGATATTGAACCGGGTGAGATGCTTATCATCACGAAGAAAAAGATGAAATCTATTTTCCCCTGGCCCAAACAGAAGACCCATTTCTGTATTTTTGAGCAGGTTTATTTTGCCCGTCCGGATTCAGATATATTCGGTAAGAATGTGTATGAATCAAGGAAGCGAATGGGCGAGATCCTAGCCCGTGAGTCGGATATAAAAGGTGATTTTGTTATGCCATTTCCCGATTCAGGGAATTATGCTGCCATCGGATTTTCAAAAGAATCCGGAATTCCCCTTGAGATGGGGATGATTCGAAATCACTACGTGGGAAGAACCTTTATTCAGCCCACACAATCCATGCGTGATTTTAATGTGAAGGTGAAGCTCAATCCAGTCCGATCACTGCTCAAAAACAAATGTGTAATTATTGTGGAAGATTCCATTATTCGTGGAACCACTGGCCGAAGCAGAGTCAAAGCCCTGCGTGAGGCGGGAGCAAAAGAAGTGCATATGATGGTGAGTTGTCCGCCAACCAGACACGCCTGTTACTACGGTATTGATTTTCCGTCCTCAGATCAGCTTATTGCGGCCCAGCATTCAGTAAAGGAAACCGCTGCTTATCTTGGGCTTGATTCTCTGCATTATCTGAGCTTGGAGGGTTTGGTTGAGGCTACTGGGCTTGGCAAAGAAGATTTTTGTCTGGCCTGTTTTAATGGTGTTTATCCGGTTGAGCCTGACAGGACTTTCAAGAAAGATTTACTTGAGATGAAATAAGGCTGTTTTGTGGGCTGTTGATTGTTTCGAGGAGGCTAGCAAAATGGCAAGATATATCATAATAGATAGTTATGAGTGTAACGGTTGTGGCTCCTGTGTCGAAATATGTCCGGAAGTATTTGCTCTGAATGAAGAGGGGGACAAGGCACTTTTGCTTGACTCCGAGGCAGCAATTACAGAAAAAGTGGAAAAGGCTGCTGCGTATTGTCCACAAAAGTGTATAGAATTTGATTGAGCGTAGGCAAGTCCCTGGTATGGATGATATTGCTCTCACAAAATTGTTTGAAACCGGAAAGACCGATGATCCTCTGGATGAAATTCAGGCAATCATCAGCCTGATATCACCCAGTTTTTCACGATCGCCGATCGTCGAATTGCACCGGGAACTGGAACTGCTTTTCAACGGAAAACACCCGCTCTACAGACAATCAAACACCAAATATCATAATCTTGATCATACCTATAGTGTGGTTTTGGCAACGGCCAGAATTTTTCACGGATTGTTATGTGATGGCTGGCCAGTTTCAGATGAAACACTGAGCAAGGCTTTGTATAGTGCTTATTTTCATGACTGTGGATTGTTACTGAAGATTACAGAGACAGCTGAGACTGGCGCAAGGTTTACCATCGGTCATGAAAAGCGATCGATGTTCTTTATGGCCGATTACCTGAAGGAAAAAGGGTTCAGTCTTCCTTTTATTACCGATTGCTCTGTGATTATTCAATCCACGAATCTCAGCATTGATCCAGACACCCTGTTTTTCCCATCAGCTGAGATGCAGCTGGCATCTTTTGCCGTGGGCTCTGCAGATATTCTGGCCCAGATGGCAGACAGATATTATCTGGAGCGCCTGCCTTTTCTTTTTCAGGAATTTCAGGAGGGTGGAATAGGTAAACACAGTTCACCGCTGGAGCTTATGGAGCATACCTCTGAATTCTATGAACAGATTGTTGTGGATCGTTTGTCTCGTGTCTTTGGTAACCTGGTGAAATATATGCGAATTCATTTTCGTGAACGTTGGGGGGTAGACAGGAGCTTCTATATGGAGAGCATCAAGAAGAATCTCAAATACAATCAGTATATTATTGAGACGAAAAAGGCTGATATGGATTCTTTGAAGCAGTATTTACGGCGTGTCCCACCAAGTTGATTCTCAACAGGTCTGAAAAAAGTCTCTCCAACCATTGTTTCCTGTGATTCTGCATGCATCGCATCCCCGTTGCGTTCTCTTTAACTTCACTCAGTTGTATTTTCCTAGCCTTTAAGATCAACTAGCTAGATTTTTTTCATGGTTGTTAATCCGTTAACATACTGAAAATAACAGAGTATCTCGGAAGAGTTTTTACAATTGTAGAGAATTCACATTACTAATGTTATCAAAAATGAGTATAGAAACGGTCAACTACGATTTATATTCAATAAAAAATGATGGCAAAGGCATTTGCTTTTATTTCCAAAACTTCTTTACAATCTTGTTTCAATTATGATTGACTTAGAATGGTTAAATAAATTCTTTTCAGAAAAACAGGAAGAGAATGCCTTAGGTATCTAAAGAACGGAGAATAGAATGTTTAATAACCTGAAAGTGGGTATCAAAATTGGCGGCGGTTACGCCATTATGGGAATTGTTCTGGTTGGTGTTGTTTTGGCGACTATCTACCAGGTTAACCAGGTAAAAGTAGTTAATAACCGAATAATGAATTTGCGTGCTCCTACAGCCAATGCCAGTTTGTCCATGCTGAATGGCATTAATCACAGCCTGGCCGCATTGAGAGGCTGGATGATACTCGGTAAAGATAAATTTAAAGATGAGCGTGAGCAGTCATGGAATGCAGAGATTGAGCCAGCTCTTAAAACATTACAATCTTTTGCGGTTAACTGGACAAATCCTGAGAATGTTCAGCGTTTAAAAACCATAGAAGGAGTGATCAGCGAGTTTAAGTCGGCGCAGCAGAAAATTGAAGATATTGCCCAGACTCCGGACAATGTGCCGTCGATTAAATTACTGCTTACAGATGCAGCCACGTACAGTGCTAACGCAGGACTGCATATAACACGTCTGATTGATATTGAGCAACAGCAGCCGGGAACCAAAGAAAGAAAGGAACTGCTCGGTATTATGGCTGATGTTCGGGGATCAGTCGGCATGGGGATGTCCGCCACCAAATCTTTTTTATTCTCTGGTGATGATCAGTATAAGCAACTTTATATCGCGTTTCACGATAAAAATATTAAACGATTTAATGAATTACAGAAACTTAAACATCTTCTCACCCCTGAACAGTTGAAATCGCTGGCGTCCTACAATCAGGCCCAAAAGAATCTTTTTCCAACAGTGCAGAAAATGTTTGATAGCAGAGAATCTACAGACTGGAATCGTGCCAACTACTGGTTGGGTAGCGAGGCTGCCCCAAAGGGAGCTAAGCTGGTTACAGCACTCAAAGCCATGGCTATTGATCAGAAAAAACTGATGGCAAAAGATGAGACAAAGGTTCTGAAGATGTATGCGTCTTTGAATCGCACAATGTGGATACTTCTCTTTCTTGGGGTAATTACATGCTTAATTTTAGGTGTGGTTATCACCCGTGCCATTACCACGCCGCTGCAGAAAGCGGTGGCGATGATTCATGCAGTTGAACAAGGCGACCTTACGCAACAGCTTGATATTGCCCAGAAAGATGAAGTTGGTCTTATGGCCGCTGCGTTGAATAGGATGTCAGAGAACTTACGCCGTTTGATTGGGGATATCAGCGATGGAGTTGTAACCCTGAATAGCACGTCAAGCAAACTTTCAGATCTTTCTGTCGAAATGTCTGCTAATTCGGAAGAGACCAACGGTCGATCTCAGACAGTTTCTGCAGCTGCAGAAGAGATGAGTGTCAATATGGATTCTGTTGCTGCGGCCTCTGAAGAAACATCAGTGAATGTAAATATGGTGGCTGCTGCCGCAGAAGAGATGTCTGCAACCATTTCAGAAATTGCAGCCAATACTGAAAAGACCAGTGCTATCACAGATACAGCCGTTGCAAAATCGAAGAAGGCTTCTGAACAGATCCACGAACTGGGTACTGCAGCTCAGGAAGTCGGAAAAGTTACGGAATCAATTACCGAAATTTCTGAGCAGACGAACTTGCTTGCATTAAATGCCACCATTGAAGCTGCTCGTGCAGGTGAGGCGGGTAAAGGCTTTGCGGTGGTTGCCAATGAGATCAAGGATCTGGCAAAACAGACTGCAGAGGCGACCAATGAAATTAAAGGGAAGATCAGTAAGATTCAAGAGGCAACAAAGGGTGCTGTTGCAGATATAACTGAGATTACTGGAGTTATTAGTGAAGTGAATGAAATGGTTTCCATTGTTTCTGTAACCGTTGAAGAGCAGGCCAGTGCTACCCAGGAAATAGCAGACAATGTGGGTCAGGCGTCTCTTGGCATTCAGGAAGTAAATGAGAACGTCGCTCAGGCCTCGTCGGTTACTGGTGAAGTTGCTGCTGATATTGCTGAAGTTGGGCATGCGGCTCAGGAACTCAATGTAAGCAGTAAGCAGGTGAGTACCAATGCTAGTGGGCTGGAAGAGTTGGCCAGAAAATTGGCCGAGACAGTGAAGCAGTTTAAGGTGTAATACGCGTTTGCAGCTACTTGTCATTCCGGAATTTGAACTTTGTATATACTGTTCCGGAATGACAAACTATTTGTTCTTCCATTGTAACGACTAATTCTGTCTGGGATCTTTTCCTGTCTCAAACATCTCAAAAAGATCATAAAAAAGTCTGGCAACAGCACTGAAATGGGTGGCAGATCCAGATGCTGCGTAAGCCTTGGTCAGTTCCATGGCGCGGGCAAAACTTTCCTGCCCTTCTGACTCATCAGGCGCTTTTACAACCTGTGCCAGCCGTTGTCCGATTGTATCAATTTCTTTCTTAGACATTTTCTACCTCATTGAGCATTTTTTCAATAACTGTAAGTCCTCCCTGCCAGAAGACAGGATCATTCAAATCAATATTGAAAGGTTGCAGTAGTTCATAGGGAGAGTGGGAGCCACCTTCTTGTAATAAATGGATATACTTTGGAATAAAGCTTTCTCCCTCTTCCAAATAGCGATTATACAGTGCCAACACCAGTAACTCTCCGAAGGCATAGGAGTATACGTAACCAGGGGTGTGGAGGAAGTGTGGAATGTATGACCACCAGATTTTATAACTATCGTTCAGTGTTACCGAGTCACCAAACATTTCCCGTTGACTTTGCATCCACAGTGCAGAGAGTTCATCTGTTGCAACTTCCCCATTATCCCGCCGACTGTTGTGAATCATATCCTCAAAGCGGTTCATGGATATCTGCCTGAAAACTGAGGCGAAAATGGATTCAAGTTTCTGGCAGATAAAGGCTTTCCTGGCAGTGGGCTCTACTATGCTGGCGACCTGCTTGTGAAAGATGAGCAGTTCTGCAAAAATAGATGCTGTTTCTGCAAGAACCAGAGGCGTATCAGAGTTGAAATACCCTTTTTCTCTTGCCAGATACTGGTGGATTCCATGGCCCAGTTCATGGGCAACTGTTGATACGTCCCGAATATTTCCTGTATAGTTTACCAGGATATAGGGGTTTGCATCGGGTACTGCAGGGTGAGAAAAAGCACCGCCCCTTTTACCATCAAGGAGCGGGGCGTGTATCCAGTTTTGCTCAAAAAAGAGATTGGCAATGTCTGCCATTTCAGGAGAAAATTCGCGAAAACCATCAAGTACGATGGTTTTGCATTCCTGCCAGGAAACGAGCTCCTGGGGAAGGGATGGCAGAGGTGCGTAGCGATCATAGTCCTGGAGTTCCTCCAGACCAAGCAACTCTTTTTTGATGCCGTAGTAACGTTGCACAATATCATATCTGTCAGTGGTGCTGCTGACCAGGGCTTCAACAGTACTGTCTTCCAGTTCATTGGAGAGGTTTCTGGAGCTGATCCATGCCGGGTAGTTACGCATGCGATCATCAATCATTTTACCAGCCAGGATAGTATTAAAAATATGCGTCAGGATATGGAGCTGGCTCTCCAGGCCTTCGGTGAGCTCTTTTGCAGCAGTTTGCCGAACTTCACGACTTGCGTCATACAGGTCAGATAACACCTCTTCTTCACTTCGTTTATTTTTTCCAAATTCCAGATGCCCCATCAGTTTTTCAAAGAGTGTCAACCATGATTCTTTTCCTACTGGAGCAATTTCAAGAAGCAGCGATTCTCTGCTTTCAGAGAGCAGGTGTTTTTTGTATTTCCGAATATTCTGCAGAAAATGGCGATAGGGAGCTGTATCTTCTGCTGCCAGAAGCTTGTCGGCACTTTTCTGATCCAGTTGAGCCCATTCCAGATCAAAGAAGACCAGTTCCCGGTTGACGAGACTGGCATCCTCCTTACATTTCTGCATGAAAGCGCTGGCCGCATCATTTTTTACCTGTGTTACAAAATATAAAAAAGCATAGGTGTCCATGCGGCCCAGATTGATCTGAATGCGCTCAATACGACGAATGACTCTTGTAAAAACAGAAGGTTCTAACTCGGCCATTTTCCCGCTGTAGAGCTCCTTTAACAACTCTGCCTCTTGGGTGCAGAGGTCGAGATCGTCCTGAAGGAGTTCGTCTTTGGGGGAGTCGTAGAGGGCATCAAGATTCCACAGAACATCAGTGGTTCCAAGTTGTTTATTTAAAGAAGAAGACATACAGTATCCTTTGTAAGTTGAAAGTGTTGAATGCTTTACAAGCGTTATAGCAAATTAAAGACATATTTTCAAAGCGTCGTGTTAGCGTTCCATAAATTCAACCACGGTAAATGCAGAAAAAATCCATTTTCCTTCAGTTTTCAAGGCGATAATGTCCAACTCATAGGCATCGGTAAATCGCTGCTGTTTTATCTTGCCACGTAAAGAGAGAGTGGTCGTGATAAAGGCCTTGTCTTCCTGCAGAAAGTTGATCTGAGTATCGCTAAAGGTAAAATGAGTATCTGGCAGCGTTCTTTTCATCATCAGGAGATAGTTGCTGAACTCTCGATGGCTAAATGCTCCATTGATATCGAAAGATTCAACCTTCACAGCACAGGGATCTCTACAGAGTTTGGCCGCCTTCCTCACACTGTTGAGTATTGTGATAGTGGCTTCACCCTCTGTCGATGAACAGAGTGCTGCAAGTTGGTGCAGGTTCTTACGAATTTCCTTTTCGTCGTTTGGCAGGAGCCAGAACAGTAATGTTCCGCTGAGGAGCAGGCTGACTATGACAATGATTTTTCTGTTCAAGGAATGACGCCTCCGATGATGCGCTTACTGTTTACTTGTCCGAATTTATGTTGCTGCATTGGGGTATCCCGGTTATCACCAACTACATATACATAACCGGGTTTAACTATTCGTTCAGCCAGTTGCCATTTTGAATTGTTGATAACATACGGCTCCGCAACCGGGTTTTTGTTGATATACAGTTGCCCATTTCGGAAGGAAACAGTATCGCCTGCCAGCCCGACAATTCGTTTTAGAAGCATTACATTCTTTCCGGCAAAACGAACAGTCACAACATCACCACGTTTTGGTGGAGAAAAAAGATATTGAAGGCGCCAGCACAAGGCAAAAGAGCCATCCAGATAGGTGGGTACCATACTATACCCTTCTATACGGAGAGGGATAAGAAGAAAAGAAAAAATGAACCAGGTTGCACAAGCAAGCAGAGAGGTTCGCAGAAGTAAGCGCTTGGTAAAGGATGGAAAGAGAAACTTTTGCAGGATATTAGAGGGTGACATTCATACTTGTTACAGAGTCCCTTTATTTGGCGTTGGGGGTAAAGAGAATATTACCATGACTGTCTTTGAATTCTCCAATCGCCTGTTGCCCTTCGTTGGAAGTAAGCCAGATGACGAAATTCATGGCCAGTCGATAGTCAATATCTTTATGGTTGGCAGGATTGACGATCATAACGCCATATTGATTGAAGAGACTTGGGTCGCCCTCTAAAACAATGTCGAGATAAAGTTGGGGGCGATCATCCATGGCCAGCCAGGTAGCACGGTCACTAATGGTGTAGGCTTGTTTTTGGGAGGCGCTACGAATACAATTTGGCATGTCTTCACCAGTAGAGATGTACCACTTATTACTACGTGATGGCATTTTTCCACTGCTTGCCCAGATTCGGTTTTCACGCATATTGGTACCGGAATTGTCTCCGCGTGAGGTGAAAGTTGTTTTTGCATTACGAATTTTTCTGAATGCCTCTGCTGCTTTATCGGTGTCTTTTATACCAGCGGGATCATTCTTGGGGCCAAGGATCACAAAATCGTTGTACATCACATCTTCACGGTCAAGGAAGAAACCTTCTTCAACCAATTGCTTTTCCAAGTCTTCTGCATGCACAAGGACTGCGTCCACAGCACCATTTTTTCCAAGTTCTAGAGCTTCTCCGGTTCCGACAGAAGTAAGCTTTACAGCAATACCACTGCTTTTCGTAAAGAGTGGTAAAAGATAATCAAGCAGGCCAGAATTGTGGGTGGATGTTGTTGAGGCAACTCGAATGGACTCTACGGCGAAAATGCTGACTGGTAGAAGAAGAGTACAAACCAGAAAGAAAGGAATGAGTGATTTTCGCATGAGTTGTTATTTTTTGGAAAGATTAATACGGATATCTAGTGTTCTTGTTTCGCTGTCTGTACCGTGAAGTTTTAAAGAGTTTATAAATCCTTCGATTGTACCGGCCAAAGCGTCCTGCACGAAACCTTTCATGACCACCCGCTCGCCATTAATCATTAGTGTGGCGCGGTCGGTTGGTTTGGCACTGTTCTGTAGGAATCGCTTTTCGATAAATGCTGCAATTTCTGCAGCCTCATCCAGACGAAAAATGTAATCGCCACTGACCTGTTTATCGCTGGCAACTGCAATAACTCCGTTGACTTGATCGCGCAGGAGCCGGTCGCTATTGCGAAAAACCTCAATCTTGGCTACATGCCGTGCATGTTTAAATCCTTCACCAATAACAATATCCACATAGGGGAAATAGCGGTGGGCAAGACTTGTGATGGATTCGCCAGAGTTGTCACTCAACATTACCATCTGGTCAGGGGCAACAAACAGCACAGCATCTGCCCCCGCCTGGCGGTGGGTGTGAGTATCTGTGCCGGGAGTATCAAAGGCAATTCCGGTTTCTTTGGTGGATTTTATCACCGCCACCGAATATCCAGATTCTTTTAAATAGGTGACAACTTTTGAGGCAAGGGTTGTCTTGCCGCAATCGTGCCAGCCGATAAATGTAACGATAGGTACCATACCTGTTGATACTATAACGGATTTATGAAGTCGTCAACTGTGATGGCGTCGCAAAAACTCTCCATCTCCTTCGTTGCTGCACATTTTCTATCATTACGACGTACCTTAGTACGCCGAAATGATAGAAAATATTTGCGCCTCGGATAGGAAGTTTTTTACTTAACCATCTGAATTCTGGGTTTTTACGAGTTCATCAATTGTGATAAAAAAAGGCAGAGTCATTACAAAACGACCCTGCCTTGAATAAAAGATTTAAGGTATCTGAAATTTATTCTTTATATCTGCTGTGCAGGATTGCTACTTCCTCTTTTGGTTTGTAGCCGGTGATCATACTCGTAAGGGACCCGGCAATCGCAAATATGGACATGTACAGATGTGTCAAAAACATGGCAACAAGTACCGCGGCCAGGAAATTATGAATAATTGCCATCAGCCGAATCGTATCCACAGGCCCCTGAAGGCCCCAGAGTACATAGCCGCTATAGGCCAGTACAAATCCACCTAGAGTTGCCAGCCAGAACCACATCTTCTGCCCGCCATTAAACTTACCGGCAGGAACCGGAACCTTCTCCTTACTCAAGTAACCACCCATGATAAAAAACCATTTAATATCATAGAGAGTAGGGAGCATATCCTTCAGCCATATGAAAAACATAGGGATGGCTGAAATAGTGAATATGATGCCGGATGCATTATGCACAACCCGACCACCCATGATCAGCGTCCCACCGCCCAATGGTTTTGCAAAAATTACCATCAGGCCGGTGAGTACCAGAAAAGAAAAAGAAGCGGCAGCAATCCAGTGTACTATTCTCGAGACTAATCCAAAGAAAAATACCTGTGGCCCGTCATGTGCAAATCGTTTAGGGCCAATGACCATGTAGTGCAGTAAAAATACACACGGAATAATAGTCATTATCAGGAGGAATATACGTCCAAATAGCACCTCTTGTAACTGCGTGAAGAGCTGGCCATACTGGACGTATTCTCCTGTAAAAGCATTGTTAAATGTCTGCCACATAGTCTTTCCTTATTCCTTGTATGCTTTGCTGCGACCCCAAGCATTTGCACCTGAGCCACGTTTAAACACACGTTCACGGTAGACATCAGAGACCACAGAGCCATCTCCTGCTAGCAGTGATTTTGTCGCACACATGCCAGCGCAAAGGGGTACCTTACCTTCAGCAATCCGGTTCTGACCGTAGAGTTTAATCTCTTTGGCACTGAAAGTCTTTTCAGGGCCTCCTGCACAGAAGGTACATTTGTCCATGGCACCACGTGCACCAAAAACCTGGCCTGCCGGAAACTGTGGTGCCCCAAAAGGACAAGCCATAAAGCAGTAACCACAGCCAATACAGGCCTCTTTGTCGTGCAGTACAATGCCATCATCGCGTTGGTAGATGCAGTCAACTGGACAGACGGCAATACAAGGTGCATCTGAGCAGTGCATACAGGCAACGGAGAGCGATTTCTCGCCAGGTTTTCCTGAATCGATGGTTATAACCCGTCGTCGATTAATCCCGACAGGTATATGGTTTCCTTCCTTACAGGCAACCACGCATCCTTTACAATCGATACAGCGTTCAACGTCACACAAAAATTTCATGCGTCCCATATTCTATTCCTCCTAAGCTCGACTGATCTTACACAGACCATCTTTAGTTGCCTGAATCTGAGTAACAATGTCGTAACCGTAGTTGGTACAGACATTTGCGGAATCGCCTACAACATATGGCTCATGGCCTTTAGGATAATTTCCGGCAATAGACTCGCCCATCAGGCTGCCACCGAAGTGGTACGGCATGAATATTGTTTTTTCATCAACACGTTCGGTAAACATCGCCTTAACCTTGACCTTGCCTCCTTCAGGAGACTCAATCCAGATCATTTCACCGTCACGGAAACCTAAATTGTTTCCAGTTCTGGGATTGACCTCTGCGTACATATCAGGTGCAAGCTCTGCAAGATATTTATTGCTTCTGGTTTCAGCGCCACCTCCCATATGTTCAACCATACGGCCTGTGGTGAGGACGAATGGAAAGTTTTTGACAAGATCTGGGTTCTGCTCACTCTTGTATCTAGTGAAGACCCTGAAATGATTAGGTTGATCCTCATAGGTCGGGTACTTGGAAATCAGATCAGGACGTGGCGTATGCAGTGGCTCACGATGGATGGGTACCTGATCGGGGAATGTCCAAACCACGCAGCGGGCACGTGCATTTCCAAAAGGAGCCATACCCCGTCTGATCGCTTCTTTGAGAGTCTTCTGGCTGAGGTCTGTCTTCCAGTTAGTGCCGGGAACTACATCCTTGAATTCAGGGTAGCCGCCTTTCACTTCACTGCCCGGGTTGTATACGCCTTCAGCAGCAAGTAGGTTTTCGGTACGTCCAGACTGTTCATACTTATGTTCTAGACCAAAACGGTTCCTGAAAGGCAGTCCGCCTTCAGCAACGGGTTTTGATACATCGTAAAGAATTGGAGTACCGGGATGCTCTTCTGTCCAGCATGGCCATGGCATTCCATAGTAGTCACCATCACATGGGCCGCCTTTTGCCTGTAAGGTATCAATGTCAAAAGTGTGCCAGTTTTCCATATGTTTCTTAATGCGTTCCGGGGTCTGACCGTTGTAGCCGATGGTGAGGGTTCCCTTGTTGATCTCGCGGGTAATGTCTTCTGGAATTTCTTTGATGTTCTTGTAGAATTCGTCAGCAAATCCAAGACGTTCAACCAGGTCTTGCATGATTGTATAGTCGTCACGGCAACCGTTGATTGGCTCAACAATTTTATGACGCCACTGGATCTGACGTGATGTGGAGGTAACTGATCCTGATGTCTCATACTGGCTTGAGCAGGGCAGGATATACACATTGTCAGTGGTGCAGGTGGCAGCAGCCATGGTTGGGAAAGGATCTACAATTACAAAGAGATCCAGCATATTGTAGGCTTTGACAACTCTGTTGTATTGGGAGTTGGAGTTTGATCCACAACCCCATTGGATCATGGCCTTGATTGGTGTGTACTGATCAATCTTCTCTTCACCTAAAACACCTTCATACCAGCGGGCAAGAGTAAAGCCCTTGGCGTTCATCCATTTTTTCTCTTTAAATCTTCCCTTGATATAGTCGTAATCAACATCCCAGACACGGCACCAGTGTTTCCAAGAGCCGTCTTTCAGGCCATAATAGCCTGGCAGAGTGTGTGAGAGAACACACATATCGGTGGCACCCTGAACGTTGTCATGGCCACGGAAAATATTAGTACCACCACCCGATTTACCCATGTTACCAAGGGCTAGCTGCAAGATACAGAAGGCGCGGGTGATGGAGGAGCCGATATGATGCTGGGTTCCACCCATACACCAGGTTAGTGATGCAGGACGATTGTCAGCAAGCATCTTGGCAACTTTTCTGGTCTGTGCAGCTGGGATTCCGGTAACATTTTCAACTTCTTCAGGAGTATACTGGGTAATGGATGCAGCCATCTCCTCAAAACCGGCAACTCGGGTGGCAACAAATTCTTTATCCTGCCATCCTTTTTCAATAATCTCGTTCACCAGTCCCATGATAAAGATACAGTCAGTACCGGGACGAATACGAACAAACTCATCCGCCTTGGCAGCGAGTTTGGTGAAACGTGGATCAACGACGATAATTGGTGCGTTGTTCACTTCTTTTGCATGTAGAATATGCTGCATGGAAACGGGATGTGCTTCCGCTGCGTTAGATCCGATAAAAATCATTAACTGAGCATGTCTCATATCGTTGAGACTGTTTGTCATTGCTCCGTAACCCCATGTATTGGCGACACCTGCCACCGTTGTAGAGTGTCAGATCCTTGCCTGGTGGTCGACGTTATTCGACCCCCAGAAAGCGGCAAACTTTCGCTGCAGGTAGGCCATCTCCGTGGAGACCTTGGCGCTGCCGTTGAGGTGAAGTGCATCGGGACCATCTTTGTCACGGATAGAAGTGAGTTTGGCAGCGATCTCGCCCATGGCCTGATCCCAGGAGATCTTCTGCCATTTGCCGTTCACCCGTTTCATTGGGCTTTTGAGGCGTTTGTCAGAATGTACCATGTCGATGGCGGAGGCGCCTTTACAGCAGTATCCACCACGGCTGACAGGGTGATCTTGAGCTACTTCCTGACGAATCCAGACACCGTTACGAACTTCAGCCTGGATACCACATCCAACTGCGCAGTGGGTGCAGACGGAACGCACTGTTTTAGTGCCTGGGTAGGCTGCTTTGGTAGCTGCTGGTGTAGCCGCTTTTGCGGTCATTCTGGTAGTCATTGCTACACCGGTTAGTGCGGCAGTTGCAGCTGACAGTTTTAAAAATGATCGCCTGGCCACCTTGGGATTCAAGGTCACCCGGTTGGTTTTTGTTCCCACAGAAGAGGAACTGCGAATTTTTCGTTGAGCCATTGTGAGGTTCTCCTTATGGGTTAACGTAATGAGTCGTAATATTTCTGAAAATCAGCACTCTTTTTGTAAAGCACTTCCTCAGGACGATTGTTTTTCATGGTTTCACGGGCCTGCACCTGTCTGCCAACAAGTGCAGAGCCTGCGACAATGGCTGAACCTGCAAAAATCTGTTTTAAAAAGGAGCGCCTTTTATCATCTTTTTCTTTCATACGTTATGTCCTCCACATGGTTATGGGGTGTTGTGAACCATCACACGTTTTTGTGCAACGTCAACTCTATATATCTATGAACTACTTGTTTTATCTTCCAAAAGCCCCTGCTCCAGCTCAAGATACGCTAGAAGGAAAGTGATACACTTTACATAAAATTTGATGCCCGCTGTATCGCCGATCTGGGTACTGACAGCTTTTACAGTGGGGATGAGAAATTCCTGTAAGAGCTGATCTTGCAAATGCCGTGTCGCAACGTCACCTTGTTTTTCTTCTTGAATGAGTGCAATGAGTACGTCGAGCATTATGGGAAGTGAGTCTTCCGAGTCTGTAAACTTGCTCTCTTTGATTACCTGCCCTTCTTTCAGGATGTCACGATACTTGGCAAGGCTTGGTCCAAAACTTTTGCCATCAATATAATACGCAGCTGTTAAAGGCAGCAGTTGCTTGCTGTAAGGGTCAATAAACAGGGCATAGTGTTCCTCTTTGATCTGCTTCAGAGTCATGCTGGACAGCAGCTCACCAAGCTCATGGGTGGCCTTGTCTAGGTTTTTTGTGATGCGTTGACTATCCAGTGCCGCAAAAATTCCACGCCAGCGGCTGAGGAGCTCGGCATCGGGTTGGTCTTGAAAAAAAGATTTGAGAAGATCCAGAAAACGTAGGCGTATTCTGCTTAAATCCCGATCAGTCAGCTCTGTTTGCTTGCTCATGCTCGCTCGTTTTGTAGAGGTTGATCACACGGCAATTATCACAGTATGAGAGAAGGTCATCTGTTTTGTCCCACATACCTTTGGCAGTGAGAATAGATACCACTTTTTCCAGTGATTTTTGTGTACCAAATATTTTCCCGCAGCCCTTACATGTGGCAGGTTCTGTTTTTGCAATCAGCCGCTCTGTGAAAAAATCTTCCTTCAAAGAGAGCCCAGGCTGCGCTGAGAGTGCATTCTCAGGGCAGACACTTATACATGTGCCACACTGGACACAGAGTGCAGGAGTGTGGCTGAGGGAGTAGGTTTCTCCGTCTGTTGTCAGAGCACCGATTCGGCATTCACCGACACAGGCAATACAGCCGGTGCATGCATCTTCATCACAGATAATTGTGCCAAAATCTTCACTGGCTGCACCTGTGAGAATTTCTGGCTCAGCATTACTGTGCTGAGCCAGAAACCGCACAATGTCCATGAGCTTTGCCCTACGGTTAGTGTAGGAAAAGTCATGGTAGGAAAAATCGGGTGCAGTACTGTCGTTGCCCTTCCCGAGGAGGACGGCAAGGTCAGAAACAGCGGTTATTACCTGCACTGATTGTTCCTGTTGGAGGAGCTCTTGAATAATTTTGTTACTGATTACTATCTGGCTGGAAGGTACGTTCTGTTTTTGTTCAAGGACGATTATATGCGCCGCTCCCATTGCCCGGAGAAGTAGAAGATGCATGGCATGGAGGGCGGTTGGCTGAGGGTGCTCCAGGAAGAATACGTTTTCATATCGTGTGCCGTCGCTCTTCCACCAGAATGTACGCAATGTGGCCTCATCCCCAATGACTACGGTCGTTCCAGGTGTTAAGGGGAACTCTCTAAAGTATTCTATAAAATGAATATCATCAAAGCGTTTATATTGTAAGGCTTCGGTGGGACAACTGGAAAGGCAGGCGCCACATTCAACACAGGCAAGGTGGTTAACCGTCACCCCTTCTTTTGATTGGTGAATGGCATTGTGCACGCAGGCATCGACACAAGCACTACAGCCGGTATCAAGCCTTGGACTGTATTGACAAGTGTTCGCACTCCAGTCGATGACTTCTTCAATCTCAGTTGCGTAGATCCGTTCAAAGAGAGTGGCAAGGCTATCTTTTGAGTAGATATTTTCTTTTGTTTCCGGCAGAGCAACACCTGTTCCGTCAAGGAGTAGAAGTGCTGGCGTAGTTAACTCTCTACCTTCAACAGTATGGAGGTCAATGGCGTCATGGGAGCAGATGACCACGCATTCTTTGCAGAGAGTACAGCGAGAAAAATCTAAAAAGAGCTGTTTGGTCAGGCAGTCTTCCGGACACGCTTCACCACAATCGCCACAGTAGGTACAACGACTGAGATCAACCGGCTGTTTAACGTTGAAGGAAATCCTCAGTCCTTTACCAGTCTGCTCTATCTGTATTTCGTGGCCGGTTGTTAATTCAGGGTCATAACCCTTGGTCAGTATAGGGTCGATGTGGAGGATGCCGCCATAGGTGTTGATGAATGCATTGAGGGGCGCAGCATCAGCACTGAGAACGGTGAGGCGGGCATCAGCTTCCAGAGCATAGGTTCGATAGGATTGATTGTTATGACGGGTGAACTCTGCCCTGGCAAGTGCTGCGATGTGTGCGCTGTCAATGGTGGTCAAATCAGCATTGAGTTGTAGGGTTGGTGACAGAGGGAAGTCAGAGTCAGGGTGAATCGCAGGAAAACCACCAGCAAGGAGAGGTGTCTCATCCGTCTCGTCACCAGTACTGAATGCGTCGCCGGGACGAATCGCCAGTGGCTTGGAATAGTAATCAGATTGTGCACCAGTTGTGGCGCAGAGAAAGTGGCCTGAATAATTACTCATTAAAATTGTTTCCTTATGGGATGGGATGCAGAACGTTTACAACGAAAAATCACCTACATTCATTGTACTTATCGCCATTGGCATGTCAAAGTTTTTCTCGTTTGAGAAGCCGTCCCTGACTCTTTAACAATCTATCAATCAAGATGGCGTCGTAAAAAACTCTCCATCTCCTTCGTCGCTGCACATTTTCTATCTTTACAACGTACCTTAGTACGCAGAAATGATAGAAAATATTTTCGCCTCGGATATGAAGTTTTTTACTTAACCATCTAAATTCCGGGTTTTTACGAGTTTATCAATCAAAACAGTGTGATTATATCGTAAACTTGCAAGGAAAGAAATCGGGAAGGAACCTATTTTTGTGTAGGGAAAAGACTTACAAGATGCCTTCCTCCTTCATCAGGAAGGGGGAAAGCGTGGAGTGCTGGTTAAGGTGATACTACTTAGTATCAAATGTTACTGAAACCTCGTTTCCGTCTTCATCGATATATGTTTGTTGGAGAAGGTCGTGTTCATCTATTTGTTTTATAAAATCGTCGGTGTTTTGATACTCCGCAACCAGATCCGTTATGATCTGTAAGTTTCTTTCATCAATGCTTGATGTTCTAAACCCGGTGGTATTGATACTGCTATGGATAAGAGTTGCACGGAGATGGATTTGCCGGCCTGTATCGGTACTTACTTTGATCCGGTATTCGGCTTCAGCTAATGGGTCTATCGGCTTGTTGAGGCCGATGCCGTCATGGCTGATATCCTTGGTGCTGGCCGTGATGCATACGCCCTGATCGTTAGATAAAATGGCCTGACCGCGAATTGGAACCCTCGCCTGTCGTCGTTGTTGTGTCATGGCGAGTCTCCCATTTTTTTTAATGTTTTAACCTGACAATCGAAACCATCGCTGCACTGTCTATTATCGTACTCTATTTCTTAGTATCTTATAAAATCTTTTCGCGTTTTTGTGAAAAGATTTTGGTGAAGCCACTTATACCCCTGTGGGGTACTGCACTGAGCACCCCCTTAAGGGGTATACCGGAAAAAGTGCCGGTTTACTGTTTATCACTGGTGTTATACTTTGTGAATACTTTCATCATTTGCCCACAGTACTGCACGGCGAGTCAGTTCCGTGGCGTTTTTCAGACCAAGCTTTTGTTTGATGCGATCCCGATAGGTTCCAATAGTTTTGATACCAAGAGTCATTTTTTCAGCAATCTCTCTTGTGGAGAGTCCGGCTCCCAGAAAGCGAAAGACCTCAATCTCTCGTTCGGTAAGGCACTCTTCTGTGGAGTGTTCTTCGTTTTCCGAATCATTCTGTAGCTTGTTCAGCAGGAGTGAAACCATATGTGTGCTGACATGAATTTTCCCTTTGCGCATGGTGCGAAGTGCTGAAATAACAGATTCTGAGGCCTCTTTCTTCATCACATAACCACGAGCTCCTGCACGAATAGCCCGTTCTGCCCAGACCGATTCATCGTGCATGGAGAGTACCAGCATGGGGAACTCTTTGTTGGTTTCATGGATTTTTTTAACGAGATCCAGTCCATTTTCATCTGCTAGTGCTACATCGATAATGGCCATATCGGGAGTTTTTTCAGCAAGGGCTTTCAACGCCTCAGTAATATCAGTAGCAACAGCACAGACAGTGAAGTCTTCCTCATGGTTGATCAGTTCTTTCATGCCCATTCGGAAAATAGGATGGTCATCAACAATAAGGATTTTTGAGTTCATTAGGTCATTGCTCCTTGAAGGGTCACCACGGTGCCACCGTCAGTTGCGGTTGCAATATCAAGGGTGGCACCAATTGCTTTTGCTCTGTAGTGCATGGTGTGCAGGCCTAAGCCTTTTTTCTTCTTCTGTTGTGCCATACCCTGCCCATCATCTTTAATGATCACAGACAGTGTCGTGTTTGTACGTTGGATGGTAACCTCTATCATATGCGGCTTGGCATGTTTTGCTGCATTAAAAAGTGCTTCACGCACAATGTAATATATATGAGGAGTAATAGCACTGTCTAGAGGTTCAACATCGTCAGCAAAGAGGAGTGTGCATGGTAGAGAAAATAGCTCCCTGATCTCGGTGGCCAGTTCTTCAATAGCTGTTTCCAGGCCATGTTCGATGATGTGCACAGGATAGAGACCGTGGGAAAGTCTGCGGGTTTTTTCGATGGCGTCACGAATAAGCTGGCGGATAGTGGCAAGTTGTTCGGTCTGATCCGGGGCATGCTTTTCAAGTTTTTTCTGTAACACAGTACTGAGTAGTTCCACACCGCTCAGGTGTGATCCTAGGTCGTCATGGAGATCCCGGCCAATCCTGCTCCGTTCTTCTTCGCCAATGGCAATTACCTGTCTTTCGAGGCGTGCCATCTCTTTTTCTGAGCAGGTTTTCTGGACGTGGAGCCACATTCCTTCAAGGAGCATGGTCATCTGCCGCACATCAGCATGATCATATTCTCTGCTGCTGTTGCAGACCCCGGCAATGAGTACAATGGTGTTATGATCTGTTACCGGAGTATCGATGCGACGTTGTACTGTCTCTCGGTAAGGGTAAGTATGGCCAACGAGTTCTTCTTTTGTGTTACTAAAAACTCCTTTTCTGGCAAGTACACAGTGGCCGACAAGGCTATCGTCGCTTAGCAAAAATGAACTGTTTTTTATGCCCGTTTCGTTTCCCGTGTATCCAGTTTGTAGATCTATCTGTGCGATGAGAGAACAATGGGTTCCTGCGCTGTTGACAAGGGCTAGATATCCCCGGTCACTGTCGGTGATTTGGGTTATTCGATGCAATACGAAGTCATATTTGTCTTTGATACTATACTCTTCCATTTCGCTGAGCTGGAGCAGGGTGTCCAGACGTAGCTCATCCCGGCGCAACAGATGCTCTTTTTGTACAATATCGTCCACCATGGTGTTGGCCAGTGCTGCGAGATCTTCAAATTCGGCAAAAGTGGAGTCTTCATGACCAATCTTGATTTGTGTATGGGCTGCTTTTCGAAAAAACTCGGTGAACAGTCTGATATCATTTTTTATTTTTCTTGAATGGTAGTAGGCCATGGAAAGCAGAAAGAGCACCGCAATTCCAAGCAAGCTCAGGAAAACAATTCCATTTTTAATAGCTGCTGTGGAGTGGGCCTGTGTTTCATGGGCAATGGCCTGTGCCATGGCATCCATGGAGATATCTACCACAAGAATCCAGTTCCAAGGGGGGTAAGCTTTACTGAAAGAAAGTCGCTGCTGTTTGCCCTGCGGGGTGTTACTTGTGTACAGATGGTAGGCACCCGCCGCAGATTGCAGCCCGTTTTGCAGCATTTTTTCACCATACTTGTCTCCTTGGGTATTCATCATATCGATGATTGAGCGCCCCATGAGTACATTTTGTGGATGGCTGAGGATAGTACCCTCTCTGTCCAGGCAGAGAACGTGACCATTCTTACTGAATAGCATGCTTTGTATGGTTTCAAGGATCTCATCCTGTAGCGTAGCTTTGATGATTTCGTTTGATGTGCCTGCTCCGATATACCAGTCAAGCGGTCTGAAATATTTGACAAAGCTCATGCCGGGAAAGTGAAGCCCTTTTTCAACTGAGATGGCATCGTAATGGTAGATGCCGGCGCCTTTCTCTTTCAGTATTTGATAAAGTTCCTGAAATATAAGATGGTAATTTTCTCCTCGTACCTCTGTGGGACTACGATTCTCGAGAAGTGGGTCATTGGCAAACAGGTCTATGATATTATCCTGCACACGTCCTGCAAAATAGTACCCGCGACCGCTATTCCAGCGAATGGGACGAAGGGTCTCGATCACATCCGTACGCAGTTCGGCGGGAGTCATGTCCTCCTTGTGTACCTGGTAAATGTGTGAGGCTATGGTGTAGGCGGACTGGACTTTCAGTCGTAAATTGTTCTCAATACGCTGTGTAGCCTGCGAGCGACGTTGGTCGATAAATTTAAGTACATTGTCCAGTTTTTCCTGAGCCCGTTCTTTATATAATTCTTTATAGTTGCGTTCTATATTTCTAATCGTTTGCTGGTAGCTCTGGTATTGATTGATGCTCCAGAACAGCGCAATAAAAAGTGCCAGGGCCAGGAGGACTAGTAGAGAGGCACGAAACGGTGCAGAGGCAAGGGATGGACTGTGGGATCGTCGCATACCTTACCTTTTTTCCAGTTTCTGGATTGTGGGGTAAATAGTGGTCAGTCCAATGGTGTCCATGCCTGGATCGTTTTTTGTGTTGAACTGAATTTTCACACCGCCCAGATTAAATTCCCCAACCTTATACATGGTTTGAATAAATTTTTCACGGGTCAGATTTCCGACTACTGCTTCTGCAATGGCTGCAAAGAGTTTTCCGGCAATATAACCCTCAAGGCTGATGAATCCCACGGGAGTATTACGCTGATATTTGGTCATGGCGTATCTGTATTCAGTGACAAGAGGCAGCGTGTCGTCCCAGGGAAAGGGAACAACCTGTGAGACAATAACGTCTTCACCGTAATGTCCGAGGGCTTCCTGTAAACTTTTGGTGCCGACAAAGGAGATATTGCCAAACATACGTTTTCCTGGATATTTGACTTTGCTGAGTTTGATAAATTCGGAACAGGCCGCATAGGTGCCAACAAGAAGAATTGCCTCTGGATTTTTTTTGTATATACTCTTCATTCCCCCCATGACAGCAATGGTATTGCGTTCATAGCTGCCCATGGATGTGAGTTGCATATTCCGTTTGCCAAGTGCTCGCTTTACGCCTTCCAATCCGGCAAATCCATAACTGTCATTTTGATAAAAGCAGGAGATGTGCTGCATACCCAATGTGTCCGTCAGATGAGACACCAGTGCTTCCATTTCCTGATAGTAACTTTTGCGGATATTTATAACGTACTGGTGAGCAGGAGTTCGCAGCAATTCGGCTCCGGTAAGGGGAGCAAAGAAGGGGATCTTGTATTTGTCAATGAGTGGTAAAACAGCCTTGGATGTTGGAGTGCCCACTTCACCTATAAGCAGAAAAACCTGGTCGTCCTGAATCAGCTCCAGGGTGTTTTTGATTGCCTTGTCGGGTTCGTAACCATCATCTTTACTGCGCAGTTGTATCGTGCGGCCCTTCACCCCTCCCTTGTCGTTGATTTCCGCTATTGCTGCCTGTAGGCCGGCTCGCATGTTGAAACCAAGGTTTCTGGCTGGTCCACTTAAGGCACATGATTGGCCAAGAAGTATTGTGCTGCGGTCACTTGCATGGACAAATGTCGGCGAAAGTGATAGTAGCAAACATAGGCAGAGGTATTGGATCAGGAAACTTGAAAATAATCTGAATGTGTTTTTGTGTTTTTTCACTTTGCTGGTTATCATGTCTGTAATTGAGAGAGTTTATGGTTTATTTATGAATACTATCGTAAGACCAATACTTAATCTATTGAAAAGTCCCTTTACAGGATCTGAGGCTTTTGCCCGTCATCCGATAAAATGTATAAAAATAACGTTGGTATTTGAAATTGAAAGAGATAGATGGATCAGTAACATTGTCCCATAAGTCAGTGGTTGTTACCGCTTCCGGTAAGGAAGAGCGAACAGAAACACTGGCCATTGAAGTCCCATATAAAGTGGCACTTAATGATAAAGAAATAGGTGCTTCCATGGTGTTGGCCACAGGTCTTGAAGAGTTCGGTGCCGGTTTTTTGTTTGGTCAGGGGTATATAACTAAACCAGGTCAGGTGCGGGAAGTATTGGTTTGCCCGGAAGGGCGTATCTCCGTGCATGCCGATGTGGAAGAAGGCAGCGAACCAAAAGAAGTCATCATCACTTCGGGATGTGGAGGAACAGGGAAAATTTCCAAAGAGATGCTGGAAGGAGCCTTTGATCCATTGAATGAGTGTACTATAACCCTCGACGAGGTGAATCAGTTTATCCGTGAAATGCTGGCGCAGTCGCCCTTAGGCCCTGCAACACACTGTATACACGGTTGTGGATTGTGGGCAGATGGCAAGTTGCAGGGGTTTTATGAGGATGTGGGACGCCATAATGCTGTGGATAAAATCATTGGTGCTATTCTAATGGGGAGAATTCCAGCCAGTGGGGCCGTGTACACCACCGGACGTTTAACTTCAGATATGGTCTTGAAATGTGCTCGTATCGGGATTCCGATTGTCATGTCCCGGACTTCACCATCTTCTCTTGGGTTAGCCATTGCAAAGCGTGCAGGCGTCACACTGGTTGGTTATGCCAGGCACGGCAGGGTGAATGTGTTTAATGCTCCGGACAGGATCATCGTCTAACGATTAATTGCCAGCCGTCATTCCGGACCTGATTCGGAATGACGTTTTTACGACATCAAAGTTATTTGCGAGGCCATCAATCTCATGTCACTCCATCTCAACAGTTGTGAAGAAATATGCTGACAAGTCTACGCGGAAAATTCATCTTTATCTTTATCATCATAACCGTGTCAACGGTTATGATCTCCAGCGGTTACGCTCGTTATAAGCAGCGAAGTTTTGCCCTTGATCGTGCAAAAGAACGGGCCATGGTGAATCTTGAGCTGATCAACTCAGATATCAGCTCTCTGCAACAGTGGATTCAGCGAGATCTTCTAGTATTGCGTGATCTTCCCAGTTTGCAGTCTTTGATGCAGGCCACCGAGCCGACCATGTATTTCCACGTATTAAAAATCCTGGAAAAAGAATTCTTAAACCTTGCTGCTCACCATCAGGTTTTTCAGCAGGTACGCCTGCTCGACAGCAATGGTATGGAGATAGTACGGGCCAACACCAACGGAACATCAAGCTGGCTGACTCCCATTGATAAATTGCAGGACAAAAGTGACAGATACTATTTTCAGCAGGCTTTTGCTCTGCCCAGTGGTGGAATTTATATCTCTCCCATGGACCTCAATATGGAGCAGGGGAAACTACAGCACCCGTTGCTTCCCGTTATCCGATATGCCACTCCGGTGTTTGATCAAAACGGAGAAAAGCAGGGAGTCCTGGTGTTGAATGTTTTTGGCTCATCATTTCTTAATCTGCTGGGTAGACAGCAAGACTCACCGCTTGGAAAGGAGCATTTCTATCTCTTAAATCAGGATGGATATTTTCTCTACCATCGGCAAACGGAAAAGAGTTTTGGCTTTATACTGGGCCATGATACAACAGTATTTCAGACCGAACCGCAACTTGCTGGCTGGCTAGGGAAAAAACGCAGGGATATTTCCATTGCCGTCAGTGATGAGACCGGCAAGCAGACTCTATTTGCCTATGCCCGTATTCCCCTCGGTTCGCTGGTGCGTCCACTGGCGCCAGAGGTGGATTCTTCTTTTTGCTCTGAGGGAACCTCCCACTGCTGGATTTTGATGACCACTCTGGATGACGCAGACCTGCTGGTTGGATTCAATGAATATGTACAATCATTTATGCGTTTCACTCTTCTCCTGGTTGCTATTTGTGTCATTGTCGCGGTACTGGTCGCTTGGAATTTTTCACGGCCTATTATTTCCCTTGCAGCTGCTGCATCGGAAATTCAAAAGGGTGACCTTTCGGCCAGGGCAACAGTCTATACTCGTGACGATATGGGCAAATTCGGTCATCTTTTTAATGCCATGGCTACAAACCTTGAGAGCACCATTGCCCGTCTGAAACGGTCAGAATCAAAATACAGGCATCTGTTTGAGAATTCGCAGGACTGTATTTTTGTGACCGATGATTGCTGCCATATTATCGATCTTAATGAAGCGGGAAGGGAGCTCTTTGGGGTAGGGAAAGGTACCATCCCTGAAAGTCTGAGCGTCGGTTGCTGCAAGCAGGCCAGCGATAAGGAAGAGACAGAGTTAAAGATACAGATGTATGAAACCGGAGCTGTGCGGGATACGGCAATAGTTGTAACTCGTCTGGACGGGACTGTACGTGATTGTATCCTCACTGCCACTGCCAAAAAAGACAAAGATGGGAAGATGCTGGGAGTGGAAGGTGTATTGCGAGATGTCACCGAGTTGCGAATCCGTGAAAAGAAAGAACGGGCACTGCGCAAACGCATCAGAGAAGAGATTATTTTGGCAGAAGAACGGGAACGTCGGCATCTTGGTCAGGTATTGCATGAAGAGATGGCACAAAACCTGGCCGTGGTTAATTTGAGACTGCAGGAAGCGGAACAGCGATCTTGCCCAAACCATGGCGGAGAGGAACCGCTTCCTGTCTGTCTGCAGGGAGAATTGCTTGATACCAGAAATATGGTCAAGGTAATGATTGGCCAGATTCGAACCATGATTTTTGATCTCTACCCACAGGTTCTGGATGATCGTGGGCTGGTGGCAGCCATGAACTGGTATGGGAACAATTATTCTGGCCGCACAGGAATTGACGTCTCTGTCTATGGTGGGGAAGAAGATCTGGGCTTGTCAGATTCCCAGAAGATATATCTGTTTCGAGCCTATAAAGAATTACTCCATAACGCCTGGAAACATGGTGGTGGTGCTGAAGTGGTGGCAACAGTGAAACGGCGTAACAATAAAGTGCGACTGACGGTGAACGATGAAGGGGAGGGGTTTGACCCCGACGCCATTCAGGATTTGGATAACGAATTACAGGGTATCGGCTTGGTTAGTATCCAGGAATGGGTAGTCTCCATGGATGGAAGCATGACCATTGAATCTGCCAAAGGAACGGGATGTCGTGTGATTCTGGATGTTCCGGTTGGTAGTAGTGTTGAGATGTGAATTCCGAATCTTAAAAATACACCGACAGTATTGACTTCTGTGACCACCTTGTCATAAGATATTTTTCGCAGGAAAGGATTCTTCTTAAGAATCTAAGACTCAACATCCTTTCATGGATTAACTTAATTGGACTGATAAGGTATAGATGAACAGAATATTAGTGGTGGATGACGACAAGCTCTTGTGTAAAATGCTGGTGAAACATCTCAGCCGGTCAGGATTCTTTGTCGAATCAACTCATCTGCTTCTAGAGGGCATTCAGTTGGCAAACGATGTCGATTGGGATATTATTTTACTCGATGTGCAGATGCCGGATGGCAATGGTCTTGACTCACTCCCTTCGTTTATAAACAGTTCTTCACAGCCGGAAGTAATCATTATAACCGGACAGGGTGCAGCAGATGGTGCTGAACAGGCAGTGCTCAGTGGTGCCTGGAGTTATATAGAAAAACCTCATGTCCTTCGGGAATTGAAACTGCATTTACCACGGGCTTTGCAATACAGAGAGGAAAAACTCAGTAATCACACAATTCCTGTGGCTTTGAAAAGGGGGGGCATTATTGGTCATGCTCTGGTGTTGGATAGATGTTTCGATGATCTGGCAAAGGCCGCTGCCAGCAATGTGAATGTTTTGCTCAGTGGCGAAACAGGAACCGGAAAAGAAGTTTTTGCCAGGGCAATCCATGAGAATTCCCGTGATAAGAGCAGCAATTTTGTGGTTGTTGATTGTGCCTCTCTTCCCGAAAATCTTCTTGAAAGTGCACTCTTTGGTCACGTCAAAGGCGCCTTTACTGGTGCTGACAGAACAGTAAAAGGGCTTATAAAACGGGCAGATAACGGGACTTTATTCCTTGATGAGGTGGGAGAGTTACCGCTGCACATGCAAAAAGCCTTTCTGCGGGTGCTACAGGAATATTCTTTCCGGCCAGTGGGAGCCAGCGAAGAAGAGACAAGCCGTTTCAGATTGCTGACTGCAACGAACCGTGATATCGAGGCCATGGTGGACGATGGGAGTTTTCGAAAAGATCTCTATTATCGTTTAAAAGGTTTATCCATTCACTTGCCGCCGTTACGGGAGCGTAAAGAGGATATTGAGGAATTAGTGCGATTCTATCTGAAAAAACTCTGTAAACGCTATGGACTTGATGCCAAAATGGTATCTCCTGACTTTTATGGCTCCCTTGCAGAGCATGACTGGCCGGGTAATATCCGGGAACTGTTCCAGATAATTGAATATGTGTTTGCAAGCTGTGTTGGGATATCCACCATTTTTTCCATACATCTTCCGCCCGTTTTTCGGGTACAGATGGCAAGGGCTGCTGTGCAGGCTGAGACTGGTAGTGCTTCTGCAAGTACTACCAGTGGCCAAGAGTTAAAGCCCTGGAATGCGTACAAGAACGAGATGGAAAAAGAGTATGTCAACAGATTGATGGCACACTGTCAGGGAGATACTAAAGCTGCTTGTGATTTTTCCGGAATTTCCAAGTCTAAGATGTATCGTTTGTTGAAACAGTATGGGTAAAGAGTGTTCTTCTTGCACGTCAGAATAAGATCCTTCTTATTGTTTATGGTAGTCCCGGAAATGGGATAACGTTCCCTGCCAAGAGAATTGTTTCCGTTTTTTTTCTTTCTTTGTCACATAGAATTTTTCCTTAAATTATTTCCTGCCTATCCAAATGTTCCTGTAATTACGAAAAAACATTACGGATGTCTTGCCTATTTTGTCTTTTGGCGCAGATTTTGCTATAGAAAATCAAAGCATAAACCAGGTGAATTGAGATAACGAATCTTGAGAGAAATAATGAATATATTTTTCTATCCGGCATCTGTTTCAAAATATAACAAACCATACTTTAAGGCATTGCAGTCCTGCGTTGCTGCCAAAAATATTATTTTACTTCCCAGTGGTAGTGGGTTCGAATCTCTTGTCTCGCTCAGTCTTCGCAGTGATGATATCCTGATTCTCTATGCTGCAAATGATGATGCCTTCGAGAGTCTTTTCGCCATGCAAAATGATTTAAAGGATTTTCGAATCCTATTACTGCTCAGCCCGGAATGCAGCCGTCAATGCTGGGACAGAGCCTATCAACTCAGCCCTATCTTTGTAGCAGAATCTACAGATTTTACAGAACTGTCCGCTGTTGTTATGAACATACTGTTACGTAATGATGACGAACTGTGGTTACCATCTCACCCATAGGAGGTTGTTTGATGAAATACCTGCGCTATTTTAAACGAATTGGTGTCAAACTTGTTACTGCTTTTCTGTTGATTGGTCTGCTTCCACTGTTAATCAGTGGATTCCTCTCCCTAAAAAAAGCCAGTGACTCCCTTGAGTCTGCTAGCTTTAACCAGCTAACTGGTGTGCGGGAGATTAAAAAGAGTCAGATTGAGAGTTATTTTACCGAACGTAAAGGTGACCTGGAAGTACTGGTAAAAACGGTAAATACCATTCAAGATGAGGCCTTCAATTCTTTGAATGCTATTCAGGCAAACAAAAAACAGGCCGTTGAACAGTTGGCCAAGCAGTGGCAGACAGATATTGCCGCTCAGCAGAGTCGTTCTATCTGTACCAAGGCGATGCAGCATTACAAGACTTTCCTTGATTCCGGCTATAAATCACCTGAACTGAAAAGATTTACCAGCATTATAGACGGATTTATCCAGGCCACAGGATATTATGATTTTTTCGTTATTGATATGGATGGCACTGTCGTCCACTCCCAAGCAAAAGAAAAGGATTACAAGACGGATCTTGTCAATGGACAATATAAAGATTCAGGCCTTGCCGAAGCCTTTGCAAAAGCAAAACAGGGGCAAACTGTTCTTGTGGATTTCAGGCCTTACGCCCCAAGTAATGATGAACCTGCAGCATTTCTTGCAGCTCCTATTCTCAGTAACGGTAAGCAAACTGGTGTCGTGAGTTTACGGATATCCATGGAAAGTATACAGAGTATCATGGATGAACGAGAAGGTCTTGGGAAGACAGGTGAGTCTTATCTGGTCGGCCCTGATCTTCTCATGCGCTCCAACTCTTTTTTCGATCTAGAAAATCATTCTGTAAAAGCCTCTTTTGCAAATCCAGAAAAAGGAAAAGTAGATACTGCTGCCGCTAAATGGGCCTTTGAAGGAAAAGATAACAGTGATGTGATCTTGGATTATAATAACAATCCTGTTTTGTCCGCTGCAGCACCTGTCAATGTGATGGGGCTAACCTGGGCTATTATAACAGAAATTGATATAGCTGAAGCATTTGTACCAACAGATGATGAAGGAAAAGAGTATTATCGCGAATATGCCGAAACCTATGGGTATTACGATTTGTTTCTCATCAATCCTGATGGCTACTGTTTTTATAGTGCTTATAAGAAGCCGGATTATCGGACGAACTTTCAGGATGGGAAATATGCAAATTCTAATCTTGGCCAGCTCTTTAGAAAGGTAATGGCCAGTAAAAAATTTGGTGTTGTTGACTTTGCATCGTATGCGCCAAGGAAAGGTGCTCCTGCGGCCTTTATTGCTGCACCAATTACGCATAAAGGAGAGGTTGAAGTAGTTATTGCCCTACAACTTTCCCTTGAAAGTATAAATAAAATCATGCTGCAACGTGAAGGGATGGGTGAAACTGGAGAAACTTACCTGGTGGGCCCTGATTATCTGATGCGATCTGACTCCATGGAAGGTACCACCCATACAGTAGTTGCCTCTTTTGCCAATCCTGATCGGGGTAGGGACGATTCTGAGACTGTTAAAGAGTCATTGGTAGGTGAGGCTGGCACCGATATCGGTTTTGATTTTAACGGAGATCAAGTACTCCTTTCACATACCTCCGTAACCTTAGATGATATAACTTGGGCCTTGATTGCTAAGATCGAGAAAGACGAAGCGCTCGCACCAGTAAAAGCAATTCGTAATAGTATGGGGATGATCATTTTAGTGAGTTCCGTTTTGATTATTATTGCAGCCCTTGCCATGCTGCGTACGACTATGGCTCCCATTAAAGTTGTCGTTGCAAATCTGATGGAACTCTCTCAGGGAGAGGCGGATCTTACCCAACGTCTGAAGGTGGATTGTATTAATTGCAGTGATTCCATGAACTGTAACGAGCCAAAATGTCGAAGTTATGGAAAGGCAGGGCTCTGCTGGGAAATCAGTGGAACAATGTCTATGAACCCTGATTGCATAGAAGTAACCAGTGGAAAGATGAAAGATTGTCGTGACTGTAAAGTGTATGAAGAATCCAATTACGATGAGTTGCAGAAACTCTCATCAAACTTTAATAATTTTATCCTTAAGCTACAGTCTATGTTCAAAGAAGTTTCCCAGGGTGTCGACACCATGTCTTCTGCCACTACTGAGCTTTCCGCCATTTCTGAGCAGATGGCAAGTGGTGCTGACAGCGTATCTGATCAGTCAAATTCCGTCGCCACTGCTGCAGAAGAGATGAGTGTGAATATGGATTCTGTTGCTGCGGCAACCGAACAGGCAACCACCGCCATTAATATTGTAGCTTCTGCTGCAGAAGAAATGACTGCCACCATTGCCGACGTAAATGTCAACACTGCACAGGCAAGTAAAGTTACGGGAGAGGCAGTCGACGAGGCGAAAAGTGCAACAATCAAAGTTCGTAAGCTTGGAATTGCTGCCACTGAGATTTCGAAGGTCACAGAAGTTATTAATGATATTTCCGGCCAAACAAATCTACTGGCTCTCAATGCAACCATTGAGGCGGCAAGGGCAGGTGAAGCTGGCAAAGGTTTTGCCGTTGTTGCCAATGAGATTAAAGAGCTTGCCAAGCAGACAGCAGAGGCAACTGGCAAGATTAAGAGTCAGATTGAAGATATTCAAAATTCAACCAGTGCCACGGTTTCACAGATTGAAACCATTACCGAAGTTATTAATAGCGTAAATGAGACAGTAACCACCATTACCGGAGCAGTTAGTGAACAGAGTTCTGCCACCGATGAGATTGCAGGTAGTGTTGCCCAAGCAGCTCAGGGACTCAGTGAAGTGAATGAGAATGTCGCCCAGAGTTCTGCTGTTGCCTCCCAGATCGCAGAAGATATCTCCAATGTCAGTCAGGCATCCGGTGAAATGTCCACTTCCAGTGGTGAGGTCAGTGGAAGCGTCACCGAACTTTCAGGAACTGCAGAGAAACTTAAGCAAATGATTGGAGGTTTTAAACTGTAAGAGAAAAAGAACTACTTGGGGCTGGCGCTATGCAATCATAGCCCCAAGTTTTCTTTGTCGTACGTTACTTAGAATAAATTATATCACTCATTTTTGACTTTTCCCCTATGGATGATACAATTAGCGTACCCCGAAGTTTTCGAGTTTCTTTATTGTAAAAGCAGGAAGCTATGAACAGTAACGCTAAGATTCTCATTGTTGATGATAAGCAAAGTAATCTCATAACGCTGCAGACAATCCTTGAAGATGTTGATGCGGAGTTTGTTCAAGCCCTCAGTGGAGACGAAGCTCTACAGCAAATCCTGCATAATGATTTTGCTCTGGCCATTCTAGATGTACAGATGCCGGAAATGGATGGCTATGAACTGGCCCAGTTTATTCGGGGCCGGGAAGCCTCAAAACACCTGCCTGTTATTTTTCTTTCCGCCGTATTTTCTGATGATTACCACGTGTTTAAAGGGTACGAGTCTGGAGCTGTTGATTTTATCAGCAAACCCTTTGAATCCAGGATATTGCTCAACAAGGTACATGTCTTTCTGGAACTGTATAAACAGCGGAGAAAGCTACAGCACAGTGGAGATTTGTACAAAAAGACCTTTGACGGCATAAGTGATATGGTCATGATTCAGGATGAAAATATGCGAATCCTGCGAATCAACAAAAGAGGTTGCAAGTTACTGGCTCTTTCCGAAAAACAGATTCTTGGGAGAACTTGCCATGAGCTTTTTCACGGCTCTGCTGTTGTCTGTAAAGGCTGCAGGTATGGTGAGTCCCTGGAGACAAGGAGCACATGCGTCTGGGAAATTGAACATGAACAAATTGCCAGAACTTTCCAGGAAAGTAGCTCCGTTCTTGATTCTGATTCAGGTGAACGAGTATTGATTGTGCATGTGGCAAGGGATATTACAGAGCAAAAACAACTGGAAAGAAAACTTATTCAGTCTGAAAAACTCGAAGCTGTGGGAACCCTTGCTGGAGGAATTGCTCACGATTTTAATAATATCCTTACTGCAATTCTTGGCTATACAGAGATCTCCAGATATATGGAAAATCTGAGCCCTGAGCTTGACAGCAACCTCGAACAAATTGGTAAAGCAGGCCACAGGGCCAAAGAACTGGTTGCCCAGATTCTGACATTCAGCAGGAAAGCCGAAAGTAAACGAAGTCCTATTTTGATCAGCCCCGTGATCAAGGAGGCTTTAAAATTGCTTCGGGCAACCATCCCCACAACCATTGACGTGATTGATGAGATAAGCAATTCCCGGAATCTTGTCCTTGCGGATTCCATGGGGATTCATCGAATCATCATGAATCTTTGCACAAACAGTTTTCATGCCATAAAGGATGAAAGAGGTACTATTACGGTGAGCCTTAAGGACCTACAAATTCCTGTGACGGAAGTGAGCCGGGAAACGGATATGCCACCTGGTAACTACTTACAGCTTGTTGTGAGTGATACTGGTCAGGGAATGAATGACATGCTTATGGATAATATCTTTGACCCGTTTTTTACCACCAAAGAAAAGGAGCAGGGGACAGGCATGGGTCTTTCTGTGGTTCATGGAATTGTGCATGAATGTGGAGGAACAATCACAGTTGACAGTGAATCTGGTAAAGGCGCTACTTTTACACTTTTATTCCCTGTTATTGGTCAGGTAGGGCAGGCAGGCGGTGCTTCAAGTATTATCAAGCTGGGGAGAGGGGCAGGGAAAATCCTCTTTGTGGATGATGAGCCCGCCATACGCGAACTGGGGAAACGTTATCTTGAGTTTCTTGGCTATACAACCGTTATGGCCAGCTCGGGTGATGAAGCGCTGGCTCTGTTTCGTAAAGATCGGGATACGTTTACTGCGGTTATCACAGATCAGGCTATGTCCGGGTTGCCCGGTAATCTGCTTGCTGAAGAGCTGATGAGAATTCGGTCGGATATACCCGTTATCCTCTGCACTGGATACAGCTCTGCTGTTTCTGAAAAAGATGCTTTGCAGGCAGGTATCAAAGCGTACCTCGCAAAACCAATAGCTATTCAAGTGCTGGCGGAGACCCTACAGAGGGTTATTGCCAAATGAATATGCCAGAATCTGACAATACCCTTTCTACCATTTTACGATCTGCTCTTGGCAAAACATTGCTTATCAGTTTTCTGCTGGTGGCCTTATTGCCCATGCTCACGGTCAGTTATATCAGTTTGCATCAGGCTCGGATAAATTTACAGCAAAATGCGGAAGCAATCCTGGAACAGGCTGCGGCGAGTAAGAGTCTGCAAATATCACAATATTTTAAATCGATGCAGGCTGCTCTGCAGTTTGAGGGGGAGAGACAAGCGAATCTGCGTCTTATGGAAAATCTGATTAAAGCAAGAGATCAGGCAAACAAACCATTACAGCAGTTTATTAATTCTCTGCCCTGGATCAGGCTGGTGGACCAGTGGACTACTGATCTGTTTTATTTTAACAAGCGGTTCAAATTTAATGATGTTTTTCTGATTGCCGGCAATGGAGATATTCTCTACAGCGTAGCCGAGCAAGATGATCTTGCAACGAATCTATTCGACGGTAGGTACAGGGCAACTAAATTTGCTGCTGCCTGTAAACGCAGTCTGGAAACCGGCAAGGCATCTTTCTCGGACTATGAACATTATATCCCGTCGAAAGGAGAGATTACCGGTTTTATTACTGTTCCCATAGTTGATGATATGGGAGAGCGTGTTGGAGTGCTGGCTGCCCAGTTTCCTCTGGATTCTATTGCTGTATTGCTCACGGAAAATGGGGTGTTGGCTGGTACGCTCAACAATTATCTTATTGGACCGGATTTGACTTTGCGTTCTGTAATGCCTCTGGATCCGGAACGACCATTGCTGGATAAAAAAATTGTAACGGAGCAGACAAGACTTATCAGCAAACATCTCGGGGCGGATATTCCCAAAGTCGAAGATAAGCAAAATGCTTTTATATACACCGGCCCACTCGGACAACAGGTTATCGGTATGCACCATATGGTGGCAACTGGAGATATTTTTCTTGGGCTTATTACCGAAGTAGATGTTGATATTGCTTTTGCTGCAGAGCGGGCACTGCGGCGCAAAGTGATACTGTTAAGTTCCATAGTTTTTTTCCTTGTTCTGCTTCTGTTGCCGTCTCTGGTGTTGTCAGTCGTAAGGCCAATTATTCAGCTCACCCGACAGACCAAACAGGTAACCAGTGGAGATTATACAAACCTGTATGAACTTGGTGCGAAGAATGAAATTGGTGTATTAAGCCGATCGTTTAATACCATGGTTGCATCACTTCGAAAAAGTCAGGAGCAGGAAGAACAGAATAGCTGGCTACAGGATGGTCAGTTGGAACTCAGTGATATCACGCGTGGTGAGTTGTCGCTGACCGAATTTTGTCGCAGAACTGTTTCCTTTCTTGCCGAGTATCTTGATGCCGAAATCGGTGTCATGTACACCATGGCCAGGGGAAATCGTCTCATGCTCAGCGGGAGTTATGCCTTAAGCACAGGCAGTAAATTCCGTGAGGAATTTGCACTGGGAGAGGGCATTGTAGGGCAGGTAGCCCTGGAAAAAAAGACCGTGATTATCCGTTCTGTGCCCAGGGATTATATTCTAGTGCAGTCTGGACTTGGTCAAGCTGACCCCCATTCCATCCTCGTTGTGCCGGTAGTGGTTGAAGGAGTTGTCTTGGCGGTACTTGAGTTTGCCAGCCTGACACCATTTGTGAATCGGGTACAGCTGTTTGTTGAACAGGTTGCTGATAGAATCGGTGTTTCGATCCAGACTTTACGGAGTAATCGTCGAGTTCAGGAACTGCTGGAAGAGTCGCAGACACAAACAGAAGAGATTGCGGCAAGGGAAGAAGAGCTGAGCCAAGCCAATCAGGGCCTTGAAAAGCAGACATTCGCTTTGCAAAAATCCGAAGCATTTCTTCAGGCTCAACAAGAAGAATTAAAACAGACCAATGAAGAACTTGAGGGACAGGCACAGCTTCTTGAAGAGCAGAAAAGTTCACTTAACAGCAAGAATCTCCGTCTTGATGAAGCTAGAAAAGCGATGGAGACCGCATCTCGCTACAAGTCTGAATTTTTGGCCAATATGTCCCATGAGTTGCGGACGCCTTTGAACTCTATCCTTCTTCTGTCTCAACATCTGGCGAACAACAAAGAAAAAAGCATGACAGAAAAGCAGGTGAAATGTGCTGCTACGGTTCATAGTTCTGGCGCAGAATTACTCATCCTGATCAATGAAGTACTGGACTTGGCCAAGGTGGAATCAGGCAAGATGGTACTGGTTCTAGATGATTGTTGTATCGAAGATATAATGGCAGGTATGCAAGGAAACTTTCAACCAGTGGCCGATAATAAAGGGGTGAAGTTTGCTCTTCGGGTGGCAGCTGGTATGCCAACGATTATTCGCAGTGATTGTCAGCGAATTGGACAAATTGTGAAAAATCTGCTGTCCAATGCCTTTAAATTTACCGAAACTGGAAGTGTAACACTTGAAGTAAAGAAAGAGACAGGGGATTTGCCCTTCAGATTTATTGTGACAGATAGTGGTATTGGTATCAAAGAGGAAAATATAGCGTCCGTATTTCATGCTTTTCAGCAGGAGGATGGTTCCACCAGTCGTAAATATGGCGGTACCGGCTTGGGGCTTTCCATTTCAAGAGAGTTAGCTGGGTTATTAGGGGGAACCCTCGGTGCAACAAGTGCCAAGGGCAAGGGGGCGGTGTTTACCTTATCCCTTCCAGAGCAGGTTGGTCAGGCTGGAGTGGAATCCGGGCAAAGGAGCACTCCAGTTGTGAAAGCACCTGTACATGTTGAAAAAGCACGTGAACGTGCAGCAATAGGACAGGGAGCAAGCACTGCGGCTCTTAAGGCAGAGGAGTATCTTGCTGATGATCGTCGTGTGATTGGGGAACATTCCCGTTCAATTCTGATTATTGAAGATGATCAGACGTTTGCCAGAATTTTGCGTGATAGTGCCCGGGAAAGAGGGTTCAACGCACTGGTCGCAGAGTCAGGAGAAACCGGCCTACAGATGACAGAACAGTATAAACCGGATGGCATCATCTTGGACTTGGAACTGCCTGGAATGAGCGGACGAAATGTGTTGTCCCGCTTGAAAGAAAATCTACAGACAAGGCACATCCCGGTTCACATTGTTTCCGCCGCCGATGACACATGTGAAACACGACATATGGGAGCTGTCGGTTATTTAACCAAGCCTGTGAATATGGAGGCCATTAACACCACCTTCAGTCGTATTGAAAAAGTCATTTCCAGAAAAGTGAAAACCGTTCTACTGGTGGAAGATGATGATGTTATGCGCAGGGAAGTGACAGAGCTTCTTGCTGATACTGTGGTGATAGTCACCTCAGCAGCAACGGGCGTCAAGGCAATGGATTTACTGAAACATGAGGAGTTTGACTGCATTATTGTTGATTTAGGTTTGCCGGATATCAATGGTTACGAACTCGTAAAACAGATGAAGAATGAGAAGGATTTTCAGACTCCGATCATTATTCATACTGCACTGGAATTGACAAGCCAAGAACAGCAAAGACTGGATATACTTTCTGATTCCATTGTTGTGAAAGGTGCAAAATCCATGGACAAGTTGCTGGATGAAAGTAGTCTTTTTCTCCATCGGGTTGCGGCAGATTTGCCGGAAGAAAAGAAAGTAATCATCAGGAAGTTCCATGACCGCGAAGCAATTCTTGAGAATAAAAAAATATTGATCGTCGACGATGATATGCGTAATGTTTTCAGCCTCTCCAGTATCCTTGAAGAAAAGGGAATAGTCACAGAAATCGCTGAAAATGGCAAAGTAGCCCTTGAAAAGCTGGCAGAGAATTTAGACACCGATCTGGTTCTAATGGATATTATGATGCCGGAAATGGACGGATATGAGACCATGCGTGAGATTCGAAAGATGGAGAGCAAAATCAGTAAGGTGCCGATTCTGGCACTTACAGCGAAAGCGATGAAGGGTGATCGTGCCAAGTGTATTGAAGCTGGAGCAAGCGATTATCTGGCAAAACCTGTGGATGCTGAGAAGTTGTTTTCCATGTTGCGGGTCTGGTTGTACTGATGATTACAGTTTACCTCCTACGTGGACGCGAAGGAGCAGAAGGGAAACTTGTGGTAACATATTAACACAATGATACAGGACGGTATAACCACAGAAAATATTGAGGTGGAACTCCTTATAGAGGCCATTTACCAGAAGTATGGGTACGATTTCAGAGGGTATTCCAGGGCGTCAGTTAAGCGCAGACTGAAGTACAGGTTGCTGGTATCGGGTCTACAGACATTAACGGATATGCAGCGTGAGGTTCTTTATGATCCTGATTTCTTTCATGTGCTGCTACAGGATATGTCCATTAATGTCACGGAGATGTTTCGTGATTCCGCCTTTTATAAAACGTTAAGAGAAGCAATCTTGCCATCTTTGGCAGGGCAGGAGTTGATTAAAATCTGGCATGCAGGGTGCTCCACCGGTGAAGAAGTATATTCCATGGCAATTTTATTGAAAGAGTTGGGACTCTATGGGAAATCTCGTATTTATGCGACTGATTTTGATGAAGTTGTGCTCGGCAAAGCAAAAGAAGGTATTTATCCAGCCGATTTGCTGCAGAAGTATACAAATAATTATAGGGACAGTGGTGGGCTTGAGTCTTTTGCAGATTATTACTCTGCAAATTATGAACTGGTGAAGATGAATAAGGCACTGAAAAAAAATGTTCTTTTTTCAGATCATAACTTGGTGTCAGACGGAGTGTTTGGCGATATGGATCTGATTATCTGTCGTAATGTACTGATTTATTTTGGCCGAAACCTACAGGATCGTGTTTTTAAGTTATTTGCCGATAGTCTGCATGGCGGAGCATATCTCTGTTTGGGAACAAAAGAAACTGTCAGGCTCTCATCCTATTCGTATTTGTTCGAAAATATAGATAATAGAGAAAAAATATACAAAAAACTCGGGGATTCAGGGTCTTGTGGCGACTGATAAACTCGTAAAAACCCCAGAAAGAGGATGGGGATGTAAAAAACTTCATATGCAAGGCACGAACTATTTCTATCATTTCAGCGTACTAAGGTACGTCGTAATGATAGAAATAGTTAAGTAACGAAGCAGATGGAGAGTTTTTACGACTCCATCACAACTGACAGATCATATGACGCAATGGTCATTGGTGTCTCAGCCGGACGGAATGCTAGCCTTTGAAACAATTTTTGTCATTAAAGGAAAATCAGCGTGGATAAACCAAAAATCCTGATAGTTGACGACAGATCGGAAAATCGTCTTTCCCTGGAATTACTTCTTAACGAAATTGATTGTGAGGTAGTCACAGCCACATCTGGTAATGAGGCATTGCTCCAGTTGAGTAAGCACCATGTTGCCATGGTTCTACTCGATGTGCAGATGCCGGGGATGGATGGTTTTGAGGTCGCCACGTTGATGCGGCAGAATAGTAAAACAAGGAATATTCCGATTATTTTCGTAACAGCCATTAACAAAGAACAGAAACATATCTTTCATGGCTATGAGGCGGGAGCGGTGGATTATATCTGTAAACCCTTTGATCCGACAATTATTCTTGCCAAAGTTTCCATCTTCCTTGAATTATATCGTTATCGATGTGATTTAGAGGAAACACAAATTGAACTTCGTGACCAGAAAAGGATACTGGAAAAACTTTGTATAACTGATGATTTGACAGGCTTGTATAATCGCAGGCATTTAAACAATATTCTCAAACAGGAGTTTGAGCGTTGTCTACGCTATGAATCACCATTAGCCTGTTTGATGCTTGATGTGGATAGGTTTAAAGATATAAATGATACCTATGGGCACAGCTTTGGCGATACGGTTCTTCGTGAATTTTCCAGGCGAATACGCTTTACGCTCCGTGCATCGGATATTGCTTTCCGCTTCGGTGGTGAAGAGGTGCTGGTTCTTCTTCCGCAGACAGATATTGAAGGAGCAAAACAGACTGCCGAAAAAATACGATTGCGTTGTGCTGCAAAGCCTGTCGGGGATGCTAACCAGGCAGTTACTGTAACGGTAAGTATTGGTTTGGCATCCAATCCACAACACCAAGCGGTATTACATAACGATTTGATCACTTTTGCTGATAACGCCCTGTCTCGAGCAAAGGAGAAAGGTCGGAATAGAGTTGAGGAATATACTCGTTTGTAACAGCGAATAATAGAAAGGTAAAACGATGAAATTATGGAAAGTGATACTCTTTTGTTTTTTCTTTATCTCAATTGCTGGTGCGATGACTGCACAAGGCGCAAATGAGTTAAAACTTGGCATTATTCCTTTTAAAACACCACGAGTAGTACGGGCGTTGTATCTTCCCCTGGCATCGTATCTGGGTGACGCATTGGGAGTGAATGTTCGAGTCCTTACCGCCGGGAGTTATGAAGAGTATATGGAGAATGTGTATGCCCAACACTATGATATTATAGCATTAGGCAGTAGTTTTTATTTTAACGCACACGACAAAGCGGGCTATCAGGCAATCGCCCGTGGATATCCACCTTTTCATGCTGGAATTATCGTTTTGAAGAGTAGCGGTGTCAGAAGTCTGGAGCAGTTGAAGGGGAAAAGCCTAGCGGCTGTAACGAAAACTGGCAGAGGTGGTTATAAATTGCAAAAAAGAGCACTGTTGAAGAAGGGTATTGATCCTGAACAGGATATGATAGTTACTTTTAAAGGTGACAACGATTCGGTTATATTTTCAGTGCTTGGTGGTGAGTATTTGGCGGGAGCTATACGATTGGATACTTTGAAAAGACCACTTTTTGCAAAGATCAAAGAAACGTTGAGAGTCGTATATAGGTCTCCAAGGATTCAGCAGTTTCCGTTTGCTGTACGAGCTGATATTGATCCGGCACTGAGTGTGAAAATAGTAAAAGCCCTTACTTCGCTAACTATGGAGCGGCCGGAAACGGCTGGCATACTCAAGAATTTTCATATCAAAGGTTTTGAAGAAGCAAACACTGATGATCTGGAGCGCTTGCGCAAAAAACGACAGAAGGATGCAATAAAATAAGAAAATAGAGTTTAAAGTGATTGAAGTTCAGCGAGCTGCTTTTGACCCATCTGAGTGCAAACATGATTCGCAAAACCTGTTCCTGCTTCTTTGTGTGCGCTATAGACTAAGTCTACACCAGCTTTTTTCAGTTCCTCGATCTGGTCATCAAAAGTGACAAGAGCCGCCACTGTTCCTTTAAAACCGCGTGCTCGAATTCTCTTGGCAGCGTAAAGGTTTGCCTCAAAGTTTGGCATAGCCAGCATCAGCATTTTCAATTCTGTTTTGTTTACCTGGACCCGCTGCCAGAAATCATAATCAACAGCGTCCCCCTGGATAATGTTCCATCCTTTGGCTTGGAGTTCTTTGACAATGTTAAGGTCAAAGTCGATTCCGATAATCCTTTTTCCGTAGCGACTGTTCATATCTTCGTAGGCAGCTGTTCCTATTCGTCCCATTCCAAAAATGGCAGCATCCACATCACCCACAGAAACGATTTGATCATCCGACAAGCGTTCCTTGGTCTCAAAGCGCACAAGAAAATCGTGGAGTTTTGCATAGATATTATAGGCCAGATTGTTTATGGGCGATGCCAGCATAAAGCTGATAGACAGGGACAGAGCAAAAATAATCAACCATTCACTGCTGATCCATCCTTTTGCTGTACCAAGTGCTCCGATGATAAGTCCAAATTCCGAGTAAGTTGCAAGACTGAGAGTTGAAAGGCATGCTGTCCGGGCTCGAAGTTTAAAACGGGTGAGAAGCAGGTAAAATAGAGCGGTTTTAACGGGGATGGCCAGCACCAGAAGCATTGAAACGGCAAGGTTCGGTATGGTGGGCAGGCCTGAGAGTCCAATGGTGAGGAAAAAGCCGACCAGCAGTAGATCTTTAAAACTTAATATTGCTTTGGCAAGTTCATTTGTTTTTGGAGTTCCGGCAAGTAACATACCGACGAGTAGTGCGCCCAGATCCGGTTTCATGCCGACAAATTCAAAGAGAGCCGCAGTTCCCAGAGGAATAAGAAGGCCCAGAAGAATCAATAATTCACCATGCCCACTTCGTTTCATGAGGGTGAGAATTGGTTTCCTGAGAAAGATCAGGCCAATAAGAGCTATGGCCCAGGGAGATGGAGTCTTACCACTGGAAAGTGTGAGGAAAATTACTGCAAAAAAGTCCTGGAGGATAAGAATTCCAATGGCAATTTGGCCATGTTTGGAGTTCATTTCTCCCCGTTCTTCCAATACTTTTACTGTGAAAACAGTACTGGAAAAACTGAGGGCAAAAGCAATGAGTAGGGCTATTTGTGGGCTTAAATCTGTGAAAAGTTCGAGGCCGGTATAAGAGAGTAGGTAGATAAAACTTCCAAGTAAGGCAACGGTTACCACCATGTGCAGTGATGCCACTCCCCACACTTCAGGCCTGAACAAACTTTTTACACGAACTTTTAAACCGATACTGAACAGGAGTAGCAGAATACCAATATCTGCTACGGTTTGAAGGTCTTCTCCTCCTTGTATGCCAAATGCATTTAAGACAAATCCTGCGGCGAGAAAACCAAGGAGTGGCGGCAAGCCGACCTGTTTCAGAAAAAAGCCAAATACAAAGGCCACTAATACCATTGTCGCGTCCATTTTTTGTCTCCTACAGTGTTACAATCTTATGGCGAATGGCATGTTTGACCAGGCCAGCGACAGAATGTATGTCCAGTTTTGTCATTATGTTTTTTCGGTGAGTATCAACTGTTGCCGGTGAAATAAATAGCAGATCAGCAATTTCCTGGTTAGTCATGCCTTCAGCGACAAGTTGCAAAATTTCTGTTTCTCGCGGGGTGAGAATATTGTTAGATGTTACTCCATTGTGTTTTCTCTGGCTGTTTTGTAATTCTTTAAAAACAGCCTTCTCAAGGGAGGGTGTTACAACAATTTCACCAGCAGCAACTTTGCGGATGCCCTGAACCAGGTAGTCGATGGATTCTTCCTTCAGCATAAAACCCTGCACTTTGGCGCGCAGTGCTTCCACGGCAAAAAAAGTGTCTCCATGCATGGTTAGAATCATAGTCTTTGTGTCGGGTGCGATTTTTGGCAGACGTTTTGCCACTTCGATTCCGGAAAGGCCAGGCATTGCAATGTCAAGGATAGCGATATCCGGTTGATACTTTTCAATCCCTTTTAAGGATTCCTGCCCATCACTGGCTTCACCCAAAATTTCTATATCTTGTGCTGCTTCAAGCAGGGTTCGAAGTCCCTGGCGAAACATTTGGTGATCATCTGCCAGAAAGGTTGTGATTGTTTTGCTGGCCACCCTTATTCAGGACCAGTTTGCAAGTTGAGGATTCTTTCAGTGAAGGCACTTTCTTTGTCCTGGTTTTTGGTGTATTTGTAAAATTTCTCAAGACGTTGCAGAGCTGGAACAATTTCAATACTTTTTTCGCCGTAGTTTTTTACATGAATGCGTAATACTTCCTGGAAACACATTTCTGCATCATCCATTTTTTCGCTTAAAAAATAGGTGAACCCCAGGCTTCTCCAGGAAAGAGCAACTTCAAGTCCGTCAGGTCCAAAGAGATTCTGACGAATTGCAATGGATTCTTTGTTGTAGGCTTCTGCTTCTGTTTGGCGCCCCATGTGGGTACTTATTTCACCAAGGTTTTTGAGAGATGTTGCAATCTTTTCTTTGCTGCCCGATTTTCTGGCAAGAGCGAGTGCTTCTTCTGCATATCCGACAGCTGTTGAATACTGTTGCTGTTGGTAATATCCAGTAACTTTACTATTCAGTTCTTCCCAGCTGGAATCTTCGCCGAAAGAGGGTGATGCTATAAAAAGTATCAGTAACAATGTGGAGCAAATTAGTTTTAATGTGTTCATCTTTTTCCTTTGCGTAATGGACGTGAAAACTGCTATATTCCAGGTTAGATATAGGAATAATAATGTTTCTATATAGTATCAGAAAATTGCGAACTATGAACTCTTTTATGCAATCTTTAACAAGAAAATTTCTTTTTGCTGGTCTCTTTTTTTGCAGCTCATTTTTGGTTCCACAACCGGCTGTTAGCGCAGATATTATTATCAAATATTATATCTTTTCCATGAAAAGCGCTGAAGATGAAAAAAAGGTGGTGGATTTTATTAAAGAGCATAAGGGTGTGAATAAAGTTGAGACTGTACTTGACCGTCATTGGGTCTATGTTCATTATGAAGATGATATCTTAAATGATGAACGTTATCAGCTTCGATTACGCCTTGCTGATGAACTGGGATATCCCGTTGAACGCTGGGACATACAGTGGGAACACACTGAAGGTCACGATTGATGTATCTGTAAAACTCCTCCGCGTCCTCGTTGCTGCCAACTTTAAATCATTTCGACACACCTTGTGTTCGCCGCAATGATTTGAAGTTGGCGTGTTTCGAATAGGAGGTCTTTACAGATCCATCATTAGTCGCAAATCGAACTGAACTGAATTGAAATGGAAAATATAACTATGAAACAAATACTGATAGCCCTCACTCTCCTCCTCCTTGCAAGCACTGTTCAAGCAAAAGAATACCAGTGGAAATTTTTTATGCCAGCCATTGATAATCGTGAAACAGCAGTTGCTGTCTATGAGGTGCTTGATACCGTACCAGGAGTGTATGACATCGTGCCTGATGTTGTTTTTAATTCAGTTATGTTTTTTTTCGATGATGATAAAAGCAATGAGGAAGTTGCTGAGAAGGCACTGATTGATGCAGGTTTTGTAATTGAGAAAAAAATGCTGCTTGAAGAACCTAAAGGCGGCTTGATGAATTAGGTCTGAAGTGGCTTGTAAGTTGTGAACAAGAAATATTGAATAACGAAGTTTCTCTATTGTAGTAATTCGATATTTCTTGTTCGTATGTCAGCTATTCTTTTTTAGTTTCTCTTGTTTGGATCTTCATAGAGAATATCATATTCAGTAACTTGGTATCCTTCCTTATAAAGAGGAATACGCAGCTGGAATTTCTCATCATCCAGTTCCTCGTCATCAAAAAAGACGATTACTTCCTGATTGTCTTTCATAACTGTGATCTCCATAATCCCTGGTAGGGCCTTGATAAAGGCTGTTACTTTATCAATATCTTCTTGTGTTTCCATGCTGGGGATTGTGTATTTGTATTTAGCATCGAAGGCCAGTGCTGATGAGGCTCCCATGCAGATAAATGCAAATGTGAGAAGGAATGCAACTGTTTGAAGTGTGGTTTTCATATTTTCTCCTTGTGTGAGATTGATTATCATTAAAGTCCCAAGCTACCATACCTGAGCTTCGGAAACAATACTACTACGTCGTATTTTGTGCTTTTCTGAAAAGAATTTGGTGAAGGCACTTATGCCGGCTTACTGTTGCTAATGTTATCGTAGTGAATGTAAAAAAGGTGCAAGTACGTCGGCTGTTACTTCACCAATAGTGCTGGAATCAACAATTCCTGAAGGGTCCAGTAAGAATCCTGTGGGAAATCCGGTTATCTGATAGCTGTCTGCAATCTTCCCATCAAAGTCTACGAGAACGGGAAAGGTAATTCTGAGTTTTTTCAGAAGTCTTTCCACATCTTTCTTTGTGTCTTCAACACTTACTGCCAGTACCGTAAAGCCCTTATCTTGGAATCGTTCCTGAGCTATTTGCAGGTCGGTGAAATCCTGCTTTACAAAGGGATTCTTCATGCTGAAAAAGCGAAGAAAGACAATTTTTCCCCGAAAATCCGAAAGCCTGATTTGTCTTCCCTCCATATCTGGAAGTGTGAAATCAGCGGCCCAGGAAAGTTTTGGTCCAAGCCCTGCCAGATAACCCTGTAGTTCGCGGCCTCCACTTTTACGCAGATATTTGGAGGCAGTCTGTTTGTCGGAAAATACATGGCTACGACATCTGTTTTCTTTGCGACTGTAGTCGTTACTTTCCACATAGTAGGCCAGTGTGGCATCGATTTCCAATCCGGATATTTCATCAACCACAGTGATGCTGCCTTTCCCTATCTTCAAATCTGCTGCCACTTCTTGGTGTGCATCGAGCCAGGTACGTGCACAGCAGAGGGAGCAGAAAAGTGATATGTTTCCATCCGTAGATTGAATGGAGACGCGACTGATGGGGAGAAGAGAGGTTCCATCCACCAGGCAGCTCTCATTTCCCTTGTCACTCTGTCCTGACACCCAGGCAAGGGATGCAAGAAGAAGGAAGAAGAGGCCGCAAAACAGTGCTGTTTTAGATGATTTCATCATCGGATTAGAGAAAAATATGGGTTGTAATCATCAGCATATTTCCAATTAGAAAGAGTACTCCAAAAAAGAGAAGTTTTTTTGTGAGTGAGTTGAGATGTGATGATTCTGCCCAACTGGCAGCAAGTAAATGAACTGGAAAAATTGCACCTAAAAGTGCGTTGCCGCCAATAAAGAGTGCCACAAAAACAGGCGCATCCATAACGTTCTGTACCATGCAGTACAGACAGTGGTGAAAAGGCAGGTTCATAAGCTTTGGAGCAATAACTTCGATATAGGCAAATAGTCCGATAGCTATATTGAGAAGAGCGAGCAACAACAGAAAGAAAAAGGAACGTTGCCTTACCCCCCCCTTTGCGATTTGCCTTGAAAAGAAGAGAGCCACACAGATCAACAGGATGTTTGATCCGTAAAAGAGGTTCCATAGCAGTGGATGATACTCATGGCCAAAGAGTGAAGTGGGAAGCCAGACGGTAAAGCGTGAGGGGATATCAGTTATGGTTGTGCAACAGGAAACTGCTAGCTCTGCATTACTCTGAATCCACAGGGCTGCCGATCCTATACTGTCAACAAGTCCTGCAATTAGACAAAACGAGAGAAGGACGAGACTGGACCTGCGTGCTTTAGAGCCGCTTCCCGATTGATAGAAAAAGCGTTCGAGCCTGAAGACAAGAAGCCAAACCAGTCCTGCAAAAAACAGCAATGGTTTGGTCAGTTCCAGGACTTTTGTCAGAACAGGTTGAAGATTTCGTGTGCCGAAAATACACATGGCTCCAGGTACTTCTGGGATGATGGAGTGTAAGCTGAAATAAAAAAGTGGCCAGGCAAGAAAACGCAAAAAAAGAAATACTGCACCAATCCAGAAGAGCAGATAGAGCCGATCCTCACTTTCAGCCAGTCGTTCGCCTGTTTCAGGTAAACGTTTTGTTGTCGTGCGAAATTGTTTTATGGCTCCAACGGCTGCAATGATACCAAGACTAGCGGAAGCAATGTCGAGGCTGAGTGATGAGACTGTCCATGGGTTGACTATCATAGTACAATTCTCCCGGATTCCATTTGAATCAGTGTGTCAGCTGCCGCAGAAAGTTGCTTACTATGGCTTACTACAATCAGGCTTTTTCCTGCGTTCTTGAAGGAGTGAAAAAGGTGTAGCACTTTATCTGCTGCTTTCTGGTCAATATTGGAGGTTGGCTCATCTGCAAAAATAATTTCCGGATCATGCACCAAAGCACGAGCCACAGCCACACGTTGCCTCTCCCCACCGGAAAGCTGGCGGGGGAGATGTGTCGCCCGATCAGCCAGCCCAACGGTCTCAAGAAGTGACATTGCTTGTGCATGGCGCTGTTTTATTGTCATATTACTCACAACCAAAGGCATAGCGACATTCTCAAGACTATTTAGTTCTTCAAAGAGATGATATTCCTGAAAAATAATTCCAATCTTTTTTTTCCTGTAACGTGCCAGGCGAACATCATTGGCCTGGCTGATATTTGTTCCATCAAGTAACACCTCACCGGTAGTTGGCCGATCAAGACCAGCCAGCAAGGCGAGCAGAGTAGATTTCCCGGAGCCCGATGGCCCAGTAATGGTCAGCCAGCTCCCTTGCGTGAGTTCCATACTGGCATCCTGCAAGGCATGGACAGTATGGTTCCCGCTCAGTACATACCTTTTGGAGAGATTTATGGCTTGTAGAAGAGGGGCTGTCATTGCTTTTTAATATGGTCTTTTAACTGTTCCCTTTCATCCCCAGCGTAGGGATTTTTTCTCCACCCTTGTGTGGTAGGAGCAACATATTCCGGGTCTTGGGCCAGGGTTCTGATATAGGCAATAATGGTGAATATCTCTTTATCTTTCAGGATGTGTTTCCACTGCGGCATGATGTGGGCGAGGTTGTTTTTCTTCCCGCCGAATTTAATTACTTTAAATAAACGCACATCGCTTTGCATATTCATATAGAAACCATTGGTATGGTTCCGTGGTGGTGGTTGCAGGGCCTCATTTTTGGCTCGCGGGCCGCGGCCGTTACCCTCCTGACCATGACAGGGGGTACAATATTGCTGGTAAATTCTGGCACCTCGCTTTACATCACTGGCTGTGCTTGTATTGGCCAAGAGGAGAAGAAATGTCATACAAAGAAATGTTAAAGCTGTCTGTCTCGTGTTTTTCATAAGTTCTCCCAGGGTTAATTCATTGTGGTTAGCGGTGGAGTAATCGCGGTCTTCCAGGTACTGAAAATGGTACCGAGCATGGTGAGCACCAGACCAAAGAGAAAGGCAAAAAGTACGGGCATGGGTGTGAAAAGAGATGGTACCTGAAACTCAGGAACCCAGGCAATGCCACTGATAAAAAGAGGAGCAACGCCTATTCCATTTCCAAACTTCAACCAGACCATTGCCAGTACAACTGCAAGCATACTGCTGGACAAGGCAAGAAGTAGGTTTTCCATACAGGTCATTTCCATCACTTCAAGGGTTTGCCAGCCGGTGGCTTTGAGTATGCCGATTTCTTTTTTTCTGGCACCCCTGCCGAATCCGGAAAGGATAAGGAGTGCTGGAATTGAGAGGGCAAAAGCTGTTAGATAAAAAAGGAAAAAGACACCTGATTGTAAATCAAAACCACGATTGATGTACTGTTCTACAATAGATTTCGTCTGAATGCGTAGGGGTGGGGTCATATCCCATGGTTTACCCAGGCCATTTAGCTGTTCAGCGATAGCGTCTGCCGTTCCGGGACGAGTATATAGTAAAATTTCAGAGGCATACCCGGGTAGTTTAAAGATCGTTGCGGCATCATTAAAAGAAAGAATAACAAGAGATGAGGCCCAGATGGCGAGATCACCGTCAATAAGATCAACAATGGTAAAAGATAATGCGGGGAAGAGGAAGAATCGGACTTCATCTCCCTTTTGCAGATCAAGCCGTCCTGCCAGTAGGCGGCCCATGAGCAGTTCACCGCTTTGCAACTTCTGGCTTTTACTGTTGATTAACTGCGGATTATCAATTCCCACAACCATAGCCAGTTCTTCTCCCATATAAGTACGTCCGCTGATTCGTGGAACAACCGAGGTAACACCAGGGATTTTAGCAAAATTTTTAATCTCTGCAAGGTCAATAGCACCATTTCGTCCGTATTGTGCACGACTGATATAGAGATCAGCTCCCTTATGGACAGAAATTGCAGACTGCGCCCGTATACCTTCAGAAACCGCCATTGCGGTGATAAACGGTAACAGTACAGCTATCAGACACGCACTCACGACAAGACTCCTGGCACGATTGCGCAGGATGGAAAGAACGGCCTGAATAAAGAGATTGATATGGAGCTGCATAAGGGGTTTTGCTAGTCCTGAAATCCGGAGATCATGGTCAAACGGTCTGGCGAATAGGAATATCCACCGGGGATGGGATAGCTCCGGTCATAACCACCCGGTTGCAGTCGGCTGTCATAATCGCCAAAGTTCCATGCAGGAACAGTGGTTGCCCCGGTGCCTATTCCACCCAGGCCTGATTGAAATGTTTCCTGAGTTTCCTGCTGTTTTGTTTCGACCTTGCTAGTCTCCAGGAAGAGAACAATTACCACAATTGCAACAAGTGAGACAATGCAAACAAGAAACCGAGGAACACTTTTTGGCATTACTATTGTCTTCTCCGACGACGTTTGGTTTCACCTTCTTTAGGTGATTCGCCCTCAGCAGGCTCAACGCCAACAACGGAGATCATAGCCTGCATGGAGTGGATGGGACAGTAGTATGGATAATCTCCGGGGGTGCGGAAGGTATAACTGAATTTGGTTCCGCGTAACAGGAGATAGGAGAAAAATTTATTGTTGTGGCGCATATCAACACCGGAGATAACCCAGTGGCCATAATTCATTGTATTGGTCCAAACCACAGTGTCACCAACATTGATGACTGGGTCTGGTGGATAGAAATTGAAGTTCTTAATCTTAATTTCAATGGTTTCAGCATGGGAGGTGCTGGCAAAACTGAACAGCACACAGAAGCCAAGCAGGAACATTGCGGTGATTCGTTTCATGAATATATCCTCTTCTTGCAGTTGATAAGCTGGTGAAGGTTAACTTTTAAATGGCTAAGTGAAAAACTTCATATTCGAGGAACTTGCCCCGCAGGAAATACCCTTGGGGTGCAAATTTGTTGGAGTGAGACGTACTTGAGTACGTCGTAACGACAGCAAATTTGTGGTGACGAAGAAGATGAAGACCATCACAGTTTGTTGGCCTGATACTCAGGAGTATGATATTTCAGCTTAACCTCATCATGTCCCGGCCAGTCATGTTCAGATGGATCAATTTTCTCCTGGAACTCACTGGTGGGGCTCTTCTCATTGTGACACGTGAGACAGGTGGCACGCGGATCAAGGTTGAGGCCGGTATGCACCATTTCTTCTTCAGTGTAAACGCGACCACGTTTTTTCATAACCTTGTTGTACGCAGTTCCTGCACCGTGACATGCCTCACAGCCAACACCTTTTAAATCAGGTGTCTCTTCAACGCTTACAAATCCACCGGCTTTGCCGTATCCTGTGGTGTGGCAAGGTAGACAGCTGGCATCTTTGGTGTAATCTTTGTTGGGATCAAGTCCGGCTTTTGTCTTCATTTCGGCACGTTCACCGGGCATGAGGATAGTAAAGGATTCAGCCATGGGGGTCTTTTTCCAAGTCTTCCACACTTTACGGTGACATTTTTTACAACTATTAACACCGGCAAAATCATATTCTTTCTTTTCCTGAGCCAGGGCAGGTGAGCTCACGAGGAGTGCTAATGCACTGCATAATAAAATCTTTTTCATATCTTCTCCATTTTCTGCTGGTAGTGAAACCAGCGTATCGTTTTTCACCGGTATTATTTTTTCTGGCTCTTATCAAATTTTGGATCTGGTGGCAGCGGGGTGCCAGTCCATTCTGGATTTACGGCAAGCGAACGAATATAAGCCACTATATTCCAGACTTCTTTATCTTTTAATATATGTTTCCACTGGGGCATAATATGGGAGAAATTCTGTGATTTTCCACCCTCTTTTACAACTTTAAAGAGCTGGACATCGGTCCGTCTGTTCATGTAATTGCCTTCGGTGTGGTTTCGTGGAGCCGGGTCAAACTTTTCCACCTTCATTCTGGTTCCATCACCTAGACCGTTTTTGCCATGGCAGGGAGTACAGAACTCATTGTATCGTCTCTTTCCCTTTTTTATATTTGCTGCGGCCATACTGGTGGCGGCAAAGCAGACAATGAGTCCGAAAATCATTGTTACCAGAACAATAATGTTCATTCCATTTCTTGGTGTTTTCATTTGCTAATGTTCCTCCCTGTTTATTTTCTAAGATTCTGCAACTGTTAGTTGTCAAAATAGAAACTAATAAAATTGTATCACCATTTTCTCATTTTGAAAACTAAGAGCTGATAAAAGCAATATCAGGCTTAAGGAATTTAGGACTTCAGGCTCATAACGTCCTTGTTTATAGCCTGTAGATTAAATGCCTGTTTACCAGTCTTATCAAACGAAAAATAGCCGGGGTGCTCTGGTAATCTGAGCACCCCGGCCGTGGATAGTGTTAATCAGCTACTGCTATTTCTGATCTTCAGGAATCCAGTTAAAGTTAGTGTTCTCATCGGTGAGGTAGGTTCTAGAACCGGCCTCTATGACTTTCTTCTCTTCTTGTACAACCGGCTTTTCCCAGACTTTACGCCCGGTAATTGTCGATTGACCTTTCTTGAAGTAGTCTTCAGTGAATACGATAGGATCAGTTTGCCAGAAACCATAACGAACGGTGTCGTAGTAGGAACCAACTGTACGAACATCGCCGTTGGAGATTCCTTCTTTAACCATACGTTTGGAACCACCGGTAAGAGCTGCTTCTTTACGCTGAAGCAATGTTCCCCAGTTTCCTGCCTGAAGCGCCTGATAGCGCATGGCGCGATAATAATCAGACTTAGTCAGGAGTGCATCCATCTCTTCTTTATTAAAGAAACGGGCACCTTTCTGGGTGGTGATCTGGAGAGCTGTACCATCTTCTGCGACAGCCTGCTTAATCTGGAAATCGATTGGCAGTCCGGCACGTCCGGAGTCAAGCTGTGGTACCCAGGTATCGTCTGCTTTGTTGAACACAGAACGGCCCAGGCCTGCAGCTTCACCATTGGTATGGCATTGCTCACAACTCCGTCCAACGGACTGGATGGTATGCGGAGAATAGGGGTTCATAACGAGTCCCGGCATCCCTGCAGTTGTTTTCACAAGCTCTGAATCCATAAAGATCTGCGCTTTAACTTTCTTACGCATATCACGAAGCTCAAGTTTTACTTTCAGACGTGCATCAGGGTCAGATGTCATGAGAAGTTTCTTCTTAAGAGCCTTTTCTTCCATACGCAGTTTACCAGTTTCAGGACCAATGTGGCTGACAAAATACTGATACTGTGGACGGAACATGGAAACCTTACCTTCAGGGTTTTTACCAAGAATAACATCTTCCCAGTTACGCATGGTCATAGAACCGAACCAGATACCGGTTGTTACTTCACCATTGAGAAGATCCATTTCCTGAGCTGCAGGCCATGCATCTTTCTTCAATTTAGGAGTTTTACGGTCTGGAGTCTGCATCTTATCACCAACGCCTGAACCCATGGTTGCAAAGAGCAACTTAAGGGTCTGTGGGTCGGGCTCACGCCAGCGCTTCCATTTTTTATACGATGGATAATCTTCACGCATAAGATGCGTTCCGAAATCCAAGGATGCCCAGCCGGAGTGACAGGCTGAACATTCCATATTGGCCATATGACCTGATACTGCATGGGCTACCGGCTGCACTTCCACATCTTTCAATTGTGGAATAACGTGCTGCTTACCAGTAACTTTTGAGGTCAAAACCATGCCTTTGTCAGTTTTCATGACATTGTACATCTTGGTGCCTTTAGCAGTAACTGCAACCATATCACCTGCTTTTGCAGAGATATTAGGATTAGAATTTGCTGCTTTAAGCGCTGCATCACCATCAGCAAGTGCTGCTGTTTTGGCAACGGCTTGAGGAGTACCATGACAAGTGTCACAGGTCACTTCAAGAGCTTGATGTGACGCTGCATAGGTTTTCCCGTTACCCATCATTTCAGACCCGGTATGGCAGTCAATACAGGCAAGGCCTGCTTTGTAATGGATATCTGGCATTAATGTATGATGATCTATACCATATGGCGCCAGAGGTGCATTCCAGGAATCACGAGGAGAGCGGTACATCTTCTCAAAATCATGCTCGAAGAGTCCGATATACTCTGTTCCAACGCGGTTACCGCTATGACAGCGAACACATTGGACAGTTGGAATAGCAGTGGTCATACGATGCTTCATTGGATAACCACGTTTAGAAAGCATACCTGAAAGATCAGTTTTGAGAACCGGATCATTGGCCTTTGCTTCGTTGTTGGCTTTCTGTGTTGCAAGAATTGCCTTATCACCAGTCATGGTCTGACCGTCATTTGCATAAATCATATGACAGGCAGCACAACCGGTTGCACGGAAATCACCAAGACGATTAGGAGACGGAGAGTTAATGTGGCAACGCAGACACTTCTTACGCAGCATATCATCAACCAGTTGTCCGGATTCTTTCTCGGTGGGGATTACCTTGGTACCACCTTTGCCGTTAACACTATACATTGCATCAACAGTATCCTGGGCGCCCCAGGCATAACGGGTGGCATTAATTTCACCAGCTGAAGTGGCCATGAGAGATGCTTCAACCTTGTGTAATTGATCAGCATGACAATCAGCTGTTCCACAGGTTTTGGCAACTACTTTGCCATCAGATGGGTTGGAGAACATACCCTTATGGGCAACTTTTATGTCTTTGGCCTTATCGTCACCCTGATGGCATTGCACACAGGCAAAATCATGGGTATCTGAAATGGCCTCAATACCTTCATGGCATGAGAGACATGCGCCACCCTTTACAGCAGCTTTCGATCCTGCAAAGACTTTATCTACTGGAAAGCGAATTGTTAAATATTCAGCTTCCAGTACATGGGCACGAGGTTTATCCCAGGCAAAGGCCTCTCCTTCCGGAGTGATCTTCATCATTTCGCCGTCAACTTTTTTCATTGGCAGCTCAAAACGCCTGGCATCGGCGAAATCGGAAAGATCATCCACTTTTTTCAATGGATACATCTTATCGCCTACTTTAATCATTTTATCCGCAGCAAACCCGGGAGTCGCTACCAGTCCGAAGACCAGGGCGGCAGCACCACAAGTTGTGAGGATTGTTGCAAGTTTTGTTTTACTCATCACGCACCTCCTTATTTAGCTGCGGCTGTTGCTTTTTTAACGAATTCATCCTTCTTACACTTGGTCGGGAAGTCTTCGTAGGCTTTATAGATATCCTGGAAAATCTTATCATCATAACCGTCATGGCAAGGCAGACAGTTACCGACTTTAAGGATTCTGGTCATTTCAGCCTGATTAAATGGTCTTGCACCAACGTGTGACGTGGATGCAATCTGATTCCCCTGTGGTGTTGCCATAACATCGAGTGGGAAGGCGGCGGTAAGGCCGGAGCGATCCATCTCATATGTGTACTTCATGGCATCATCCTTACCAGACAGATCTGCTCCAATGGAGAGTTGACCGGTTCCAAGACCAATGGTTTTGGAGTTAAGATGACAATCTTCACAGCTTCGAACTTCGGTACGAACGGTATGTGTGAAAACAGGGTTTGTTGCTACTGAGGAGTATCCTTCAGCAGACTGGAATACAAAGTTATCAAAGTCGCCAATGATTTCACCTTTGCTATTCACTGCATTAAAGAATACCTGACAGCCTGGAACATAAGTATTTACAAGACCCTTGGCAGAGATGCCGAGAAGCGGGGTATCGTATCGTACGTAGGTTCTGAATTCAGGCCACTTACCAGCAGATTTCTGGTTGGTAAGTTTGTCTTTACCTTTGTTGGTCTGGTCATAGTTATCATGACAACCGTAACACTGCGAGGTGTGACGTGCATGACATGCCCAGCATTCCATACGCTCTTGATGCTGAGGAATGGAGTGAACGCCTTTCTTGTTGGTGATAACAGGCATCAGATGCTCACGACCATCAAACTTGGAAAGGAGAATTGGCTCACCGTCAATGATTTTGACGTTGGTGTACTTGTTACCACGAGCGGTAACAACCATTTCATCGCCAACTTGATTTTCGTAGTTTGGAGAAACCATACCAAGACGAATTACACGATCGTCAGGATCGGTAACTTTGGTGGTAATGAGACCCTCTTTGTAAGTACCATGGCAATCCTGACAACGAATTTCAGCTTGCTCATGTTTCTTGGAGTAGAGGTTTCCGTCACCCATGGTGTCGAACTGGGTATGACAGTCAATACATTCCATACCTTTCTCATAATGGATATCCATCATTGGGGTATTGTAGTATTTACCGTGGAATTTCTCAGAGGAGTGTTTGCCGGCCATAAAAGGAGTTCCGTAGAAATCGGACTCAACACGACCTTCATAACTCACACCAGTACGCCCGCCACGATTATGACAGTGAATACACTGCTCGGCAGGGATAGAAACGGTGATTTGATGAACCTTTCCGTGACCACGTTCGTCTTTTGGAATGGTAGGGTCGGATCCTTTGTAGAAACCGTCGTTGTCATAGAGTACGTGACATGATGCACAACCCTGGGCACGGTAATCGGATGGGGCCTGCTTACCTTCGTTCCAGAAATGACAACGGGCACAAGATTTACGCCACTGGGAATCAGCGTTCTCACCTTCAATGCGCATGGGGTTACCCATATCATCTGTGGTGATTACGTTACCCAGATCGTCTGTTTCAAGATCTTTTGCAGAGAATACAGGAAGGGTATCCATCTTTTTTACGCCACCGCGATGCAATGGTACATAGTCAGTATCGTCCATTCCCACACCGGAGAATGAGGAGAACTTAGATGGCTGTGCTGCATACTGATAACGGAGTGCGCCGGAAATACCCGATTGCAGTCCCATAACGGTACGACGAACACGATACACATGGTTTTTGTCCTCCTGCTCATGGCCATTATGACAGCCAGTGGTACCACAGGATTTTTCTAGGATACGTAAGTTAGAAGGGTTTCTCTGGCCTTTCATGGAACGGGCAGAGATCATGTTTGCATGTGCTTCTTTTTTGATTAATGATTCGGGCTTGTCACTACCGTGACAGATGGTACAGCCGAAAGTATCGATGGGGTGGAATGCAGAAATTTGCTCAACACCGTCATGACAGGTGAGACATTTTTCTACTTTAACACCACGCTTTTCAGTATTTGGCAGATTGGCGTCATCGATTGTGAGAACCTTTTCAATCAGCTCTTTGCTCATCCACATAGCCTTTTTCTCAGGCTGTTTGGATGCCATTTCCTGGTTGAATTTGGTTTGCCATTTTTTCCATTCGTCGGCAGGGTCAGTGGCGCTGTTGGCCGGCTGTACTCCCGCGAATGCCATACAGACAACCACACCCATCCCTACGGATAGCAGTGATTTTGTCTGCTTGTTTTTAAATTTCATATAAGCCTCCCCCTAATGATTGGCTACTTAGTGTCCGGTAAAGACACTATTTATATGATCCAGTTCTTTCTTCCCTAGTGTCGGTGAACGCTGCGTCTCCTATACAGGTCCGGATGATGTGGTTGATATGGTGATTTTCACCTGTTTTTGTCACGGTACAATCCTCAAAACACGGAGATGGTATAGAAAAAAACTTCATATACGAGGTGCTTCATTTTTTTGTCGTTGCGTCGGACATAAAGTACGTCGCAATGATAAAAAAATGATGGCAACGAAGTAGATGGAGAATTTTTTCTCTACCATCACCAGGATTTTGTTGCCTTGCACTGGCAGAGCTCGCGCAGATAGAGGACAACGGATTTAATTTTTTCATCACCAAGGGTTGCACCCCATGGTGGCATAAGTGTAGATTTAGCAACCTCAACACCACCGAGATTGATGGTATCAAAGAGTTTTGCATCATTGCGTTCAGACATAAACTTGGCATCGGTGTGGTTGGCTGGCTTCACCAGAAGACTACCGGCATTAAAGCCAGTCCCATCCCCTTTCATTCCATGACAGGGAGTGCAGTAATGTTTGTAGGTAACTTCACCTAGCTCAAGACTCACTGTAAGCTTTGGCTTTGCTTCCTCTGTTGCTTCTTGCGCAGCTTCTGCAGGAGGTGTTTCACTTGCGGATGCAAACGTACAAAGCATGAGTGAAAGACAAAAAGCAGCAAACAATACGGTAGTTTTTGATTGGTTTCTTTTCATTGGAGTTCCCTTATTCTGCACTCATTGCTGCGGCTTGTTTGGCAAGCTCTTCATCGTCCCAGCGTTTCTTGATCTGTTCCCAGACTGAAGCTGGAATCTCATTAAAACTCATGATCAGATCGGTGAGTATTTCCAGCTCATCCGGATACATTTCAAAGTTCGGCATCTGTACATCTGCGATAAACTTTTGCGGATCGGCAAGGTATTTTTTAACCCAGTCAGCACGCAATCGTTTGGCAAGATCACTCTGGTCGGGGCCGATGATACCGCCCTGTCCATTCCAGGCGTGGCAGGACTGGCAGGAGAATGTCTGAAAATAAATTTTCCAGGCTTTTTCCCTGTCTGCTGCAGCAAATTCTTTCTTGGCTGGTTCGTAGTAGGGATAGGACACTTCTGACTGCTCAGCAAAATAGGCTGAAAGAGTACTGGCTTCTTCTGCTGTGAAATTAAAAGTAGGCATACGGGTTGGCTCGATGCCTTCCGGTCTGATCTTGGTTGGAGCCATAAGGAAGTTAGTCATCCATTTTGGATTAATACGCTGTCCCTGGAAACTGAGATCCGGTCCAACGGTACCACCTTCACCCTTAATCTTGTGGCAGCCTGTACAGTTGTTTTCCTGAATCAGGATTTCACCCATGGTTTTTGCAGTTCCAGGAGTTTCCAGTGTTTTAATAAATTCAGTGGGGATGTTGTTCCGGTTTCTTATTGAAAGCAGGAATGTCAGCATATCTTCCGCTTCTTCTTCGCTAAGCCCAAAATTAGGCATAAGGGTAGGCATCTCTTTGGTATTAAAAGAGCGCGGGGTGCGAACCTTGAGCTGCAGCCAGTCGGCAAGTGTGTGGTTGATCTTGGTGTCAGCAAAGACGAGCTCATCCACACGTTTCTGACCAATACCATCATGGGCAGGTGCATTATAGCCAAGGCCAAAATCAGCAATGGAATGACAACCGGTACAACCGGTATCTTTGGCAAGGAGCATTCCTTTTTCTATAAGTTCTTTATCCATGGAAGGCTCACTTGCGGTCACTTCTTGGGATTTAAGGGTGGAGAGATAGGCGACCAGATCCTGCGCTTCATCTTCAGGAACACGAAGGTTGGGCATATTGGTTTCAGGCCAGTATTTTTTTGGATCTTCAATCCAGGCAAAGAGCCACTCAGGTGTGGTTTTCTCTGCAACACGCTTTAAGTCAGGTCCAAAGCCGGTGTCTTTTCCATCTTCGGTATGACATCCTAAACAGCCAAGATCGGTAAGGCTGGCTTTGCCGCGCTCAATGGCATCTTTGTTACCAATATTTTTTCTGGCTATAGAGTTTGTTGATTCTGTTTTGGCAAGAGAATGCAGATACGCTGTGATTGCAGTAATTTTTTCGTCTTCCAGTTCGAAATCAGGCATTGCTGTTTTTGCTAAAAATTCTGTTGGTTTTTTAATCCAGGATGCAGTCCATGAAGGATCAGCCTTAGTGCTTAACTTGGTAAGTGTGGGGCCGATTCCAGCATCACGTTCGTAACCCTTAGCGACATGGCAACCAAGGCAGTTGGTTGCAAGATAGAGGCTGCGACCTGCGGTAAATGATGGGGCATCAGGAAGAACAGCATCCTTTGCAATATCACTGCCCATGGGATGGCACGCTTCACAGGAAGATTCTGCACGTTTACCGGCAAGCAATGGAGTCATCCAGTTATGATGGATATGGCCATGGGCTTCATCGACGGTGAGACCAACAGGTTGCCCTTCATGGCAGATAACACAGCCGAAGCTGTCAATTGAATGACGAGCTGGATCGATATGTTTACCGGGATGCGTGGTAAAGGGCTGCTCAGCATTTGCAAACTGTGGTGCTTCAATACCGAGATGACAGGTAGTACAACGGTCTGCTGTGTTGAAATGGGTGAGCCATGTCTGTTTGATGATTGGCATAAACGAGTCAAGCTCTTCAGTATGCTTAGTCAGTCGTTTAATCTCTTCTGTTTTTGCTTCACCGTCAGGAAGAGCCTGGGCTTTTACCAGAGCTTCTTCGGTGAGCTGTTTGTCAATTTTAACAAAGTCACGCTGAATACCTTTCCAGGGTCTTGTGGTCTCAAATTCAAACAGAAACATCAGTATTGTAAGAACCAGAAGTGCAACGGAACAGATAAGAAGTAATTTGGTATCTTTAAAAGAGAGTTTCATAATCGGCTCGTTTAGAAGTTAATCCAGGGAGTAGCAATTAGATAACGGACGTGGAAAATCTGCCTGAGAACAACCTTGACTGGAACTAGGTACATGAGGAGGAGAAGAGAAATTGTTATGGTGTATCTCGTCCAGTCAAGGTTTTTTGCCCACTTCATTTTCAGGAGTTTAGGCAGGGCAAATCCAACTATTGCATAGATAGCCAGTGCAATAATGCTTGTTTTGTTATCAATATTAAAAAGTGTTATTTCGTCATGATGTCCGGAATCGTCCCACACTTCCCAGGGCCAGAAAAAGAGCCAGGAAGGGCCTCGCATAAACTGGCCGACAACGATGGCAAACATCCACATGAAATAGCCGATGAGAAAGTTAACCATGGCAAATTTTCTGGCGGAGAAGTTGTACTCGCCAACACCTTTGGGGTTGGTGTCAAGATAGGGAATGGCCATAAGTCCAATCATAATGATGGAAGGCAATACCACACCGGAATACCATGGATCAAAGTAGACCAGGATTTCCTGTAGCCCAATAAAGTACCAGGGGGCTTTTGCAGGGTTTTCAGTCCGGGACGGGGTGGCAATCTCACCAAGAGGTGCATCAAGCAATAAGGCCCATACTATGAGTACGAACATAACAACGACGGCACACATCAACTCCTTAAAGGGGAGTTCCGGCCACACATGGGGATTTTTTTTCTTTTTATCTGCTCGTTCTTTTGCTTTCAGCGCTGCTGCTGTTTCCTCTGCCATTGTGTTTCCTTTAGTTAAAATTGGCTACAGGGGACGTGAAATGCCACCATCTTTTCTGATTCTCCAGAAATGGATGGCGCATCCAACAAAAACGATTGCTGGAATGGCAATGACATGGGCCACATAAAATCTGAGCAGGGCGTTGGCCCCAACCGTTGTTCCGCCAAGAAGAACAAAACGGACATCATTAAACTTGTCCACAATTGCGAATGGCCCTTCAACACCGATAAAGGGAGTCGCTGCGCCCATATTGGTACCAACGGTAATAGCCCAGTAAGCAAGCTGATCCCATGGAAGAAGATAGCCGGTAAATGACATGAGAAGGGTCAGAGTGAGCAGTACAACACCAATAACCCAGTTAAACTCACGAGGACGTTTGTAGGAGCCGGTGAGAAAGACCCGCAGCATATGCAGCATCACGGTGAACACCATAAGGTGGGCACCCCAACGATGGACGTTACGCAGAATCTGACCGAAGGGCACATCAAACTGTAGATATTTCATATCCATGTAGGCATATTCAATAACGGGATGATAATAGAACATGAGTAGGATTCCGGTGATACACTCAACCAGAAAGGCGAAGAAAGTGATTCCCCCCATGCACCAGGTGAAACGAATTTTCATCGCATGCTCAGGAATGCGCAGAGGATGCAGGTGAAGAAACACATTGCTGCGAATTACTTTTCCACGATTGGACGGAGTATCTTCAAAGTCATGGCGAAAGATCGATTTCCAGATCTGGCTAGCCATGATTTTTTCTTTTAAAGTCATATTTTCACTCAGTTATGATGGCTTCGTAAAAAGCCAAAATTCAGAATGGAGTTGAAAAAAACTTTATATGCGAGGCACGAAATATTACTATCATTTCGGCGTACTAACGTACGTCGTAATGATAGTAATATTTTAGTAACGAAGCAGATGAAGAGTTTTTGCGACTCCATCAGTTATGCTTTTAGAAAACAGCGTGGATCATCAAATTTATCCACGGTAAACAGTTCTGATGTATCAACCACAATACGACCATCTGCAAGTTTGGTAATTATATAGCGATCCATGGGACGGGGTGCAGGGCCAGCAAAGTTGACACCGTTGGAATAATATTGGGAGCCATGACAGGGACATTTGAACAGGCGTTCGTTTGGGAACCATTTCGGGGTACAGCCCAGATGGGTGCATTTACCGAAGATGGCATAGACCTTGTCGACCTCACGTACAATCCAGACCCGCTGTTCTTCCATAAACTGTTCGGAAACAGTGATGACACCATACTTGTCGGTCGACCCCGATGGGTAGTCCTTCATAGTACCGATTTTGAAACTGGTGGGTGGTTCGAAGAGAACCCTTGGAAAGAAGAAACGAAGTGTTCCTGCCGCAGAAACGGTAAGGGTGGTGAAAAAAGCACCCCAGCCGAGTCGTCGCATGAGTGTCCGGCGTGATTCCGACATGTTTTCTTTTTGGCAACCGGAACATTCTTCTGGTGCCATTGTCGGCTTACTGTCATCCGCCATGATGCTAACCTCCTGTATAGACTATGTTAGAGATACGAAAAGCTAAGTGGTAAAGTACACCTAAGCTCCCATACTATCGTCGTAAGGGGAAAAAAACACCATACCGTGAATCCGGTATTTTTCATTTTATCGTGTCTTGATTGAAAAGTGAAATATTTTTTTGAAGTATGTTTCAGCACGAAAAGAAAAATGATAAAAAATTTCTCACTGCAAAGAGTCTTCCTGCGGGGAGCCTCTGATATTTGAATTAACCAGGGCATGTTATTGGTGCTTTGGTCGTTGTGGTGAGGATGGTGAATATTGCAATGAAAGCTCAAAGAGGAGTGGAGTATTATTTGCAAGAAATTTGAGGAACAAAAGAAAGGAGATCGTGATCCTCAGCATTTTACCGTTGTCCATTTGCATTAACTTATCTATGAACGGATAAGCGCGAGGTTTTTACGATCCTTAGGTATTTGCCAACATCGGTTGGACTGACATTACAAGGAGAGGATCAAGCGTGTGGAGAGGGAACAAAAAAAGGCAGAATCAACATGGTGACCCTGCCTTTTTCTAGTATATATTGGGTTGTTATTTTTTTTGTTTTTTGCGTAATCCAGAACCGACAAGGGCAGCTAAACCGGTTCCGAAGAGGAGCATTGTTGCTGGCTCTGGGACAGGATCAACAATTGTTAATTCATAATCTTCTGTCTCTCCCTGACCAAGATAATTGTATGGCGTTATATCGCCCCACAATGTGTGATTGCAGTGAGCACGGGCTCTTAGCCAGGTGGAGCCGACTTCTGCCGTTTCTGGCACTATAAAGGTAGCATAAAAGATGGTGTCAGTATCAGCATCCCAGTTAATGCCAACGTCATTGGACGGTCTGTTATGGGTGTCTATACGTGCATACAGCAAAGTTTCTTCTTGATCCCATATGTGGTTGTTATTCCAGTCCACTGTTGTAAACAGCTGGTCATAATCATGAGCGCCATTATTTGCCTGCCAGAAATTGAATCTGAATGTGACTTCCCGTCCTCTGATAAGCGACACACTGGTATCATAGGCAGAGCCATTGACAGACCAGGTAACACCGTCATCAACTCCCAGCTCATTGCCAAGCATTTGCCAGCGACCCATTGTGTTTCTTGCGTTTTGGTATGGGGCAGGCGCATCACCATAGTCGTAAGCATTTTGATTGTGAGTGGAATTGCTGTCGTAAGGTGTCATGTCAGCAGCGACTGGCGTGTCGTACGTTACCGTGACATTTGGATTGTGATTAACACCTGCGGATGAATCATCCCAAATGATAGTTCCCTGAACTAAAGAAACATTGCAAATAAAATAAATATATACGCCGATACTAAGAACCTTTTTCATCACGCCCCTCTCTGATGTTACTTTTAGCAAATAAAAAAACCGTATAAACTTATCAATCCGGCAACTCGGCTATCTAGATAGACCCGTGGTTTTCCGTCCCTGTTTCACAACAGGTTTGGCTTTTGGCGTGAATAGTTATTAATAACATAAAACATATTTCAAAGAGCTTTCATATAGGTAATAGACCTATTAAGTGTTTTTGAGTTAAAATAGTTATATTAACTATGGTTGATGGCGTCGTATTTATGCCCGTAGTTAGGGTGACAATGCTCCATCTCCCTAGTTGCTGCACATTTCCTATAATTGCGATATGCCTTAGTGCGCCGAAATTATAGGAAATATTTGTTCCTCGGATGTGAAATTTTTTACCCGAACAAAGGGCATAAATACTTAACCATCTGAAATCCCATAATTTAGGTGGTTAATTTCACAGTCAATCAGTTCAGTTTCTGGATTGACTTTATAGTGATAAAAGTCAAAGCAATTGCTGGTGATAGACGCTTGGTGTCCGTGTGATAATGGCCTCCATGAGGAAGGTTCACGGAGAGTACTTTGCCCCTATCTCCAGCGCACTGAAATAGACTGCCAGATTGGCCGGTTTTCCGAGATAGTCTTCAATAGTCTTTGTTTTGGAGACTGAGCCCATGGTTACAAGTCGTGCCAACGCAGGATCATCAGTTAACAGGTGGGACATACAGAAATTCTCTTTATATCAAGAAGTAATTCGTCTCATCAGGGGTGAAACGGGAATACCATGGGAGCCAGGAAAACAGTGAGCGCACCAACAATCAACGAGAGTGGAACACCGATCTTTACGAAATCACCAAAAGTATACTCACCGGGGCCATATACCATAAGGTTTGTCTGATAGCTTACCGGAGAAATAAAACTACAGGATGCACCAACCATAACTGTAATGACAAATGGCATAAAGCTCACATCCAGCCCAGAGGCAATGGTCATGGAGATCGGGAACATAAATACAGCGGAAGCAACATTTGTGACCATGGCATCCATGGCAATACAGCCTATGAATACAACGGTTAGGGCCAGATACACATTGTCTCCACCCAAAGCCCCCAGATATCCACCAATTATTTCTGATAATCCACTTGCTGTTACTGCAGACTCAAGTCCCATGGCAGCGGCAATGACCATAAGAGTTGCAAAATCCACCGATTTTCCTGCGTCATGTAGATTCATACATCCCGTAAAAAGCATGGCACCAGCGGCGAGTAATGCCGCGTTGAGCATGGGCATCAGACCAAAGGCTACTGAGAGTACCATGGCTACAGTTATCACGGAGGCAGTAACTGCCTTATCAGTTCGTTGGATCTGGGCACCGCTGAGTTTTTTAATAGCAGAGAATTCAACTTCATTTCTGTTTTGATAAAAGAAACTGTCTTTTACCTCCAGTAAGACAACATCACCAGATTGTATAACTGCATCGTTTAAGGGGTAGTGCATGGCGGATTCACCCCTGGCAAACCCAACCAGCCATATTTGGTGGCGGTGATCCTGTGCCTCAACATCTCCAACACGCAGACCAAGCATTGTGTTTCTTCTGGAAACCACTACTTCCACCAGATGGTGTCGATGTCTTTCCGCTTTTTGATCTTCGGTGGAGTAGAGTGGTATGAGTCCAATGGTTACCCACAGGGATTTGGCAGCAACGATATCAGTGGAAAAACCGATTTTGTCATTGGCGTGCAGGATGGTGTCAGGAGTGATATCCAGTCGTCTGGGACCCCGGTGAAAACAGATAATCTCAAATCCTTCCGAGTCGAGCAGACCGGCATCTTCGATGCTTTTCCCCACAATTGGACCACCTTCTTCAACGGCAAGCTCCACTCTGAAGAATCTTCGTTCCGGTGTGTCTACACCCTCTGGTAAAACATTTTTTTTCTTTGGCAGGAGCCATTTACCAGTAAACATTATAAAGGCAATACCGATGATGGTTGCCGGAATACCAATCCAGGATAGGTCGAACATACCCACAGGCTCCATATGTGGAAGTCCGCTTCCGCCTCGTTCCAGCTGTTCGTTGATCATTCCGTTAATGACCAGGTTTGTCGCTGTTCCGATAAGGGTACAAGTGCCACCCAGGATTGAAGCATAACTTAAGGGTAGATACAGCTTTTTTGCATCCAGGCCGCAACTTTTTGATAAATCCCTGATCACAGGAATCATCATTGCCACAAGTGGGGTATTGTTGAGAAAAGCTGAACCAAAGGCAATGTTGGGGAGAATCTTCAACTGAGCCTGAAATATCGACTTTGGTCGACCAATAAGCTTTTCACTGAGAATGGAGATAGCACCGGTTGAATACATGCCAGCGGCAATCATAAAGAGAGCACCAATGGTCAGGACACCAGCGTTGTTGAAACCTTTCAGGGAATCTTCCAGGGGAGCAATCTTGAAGGTGATGGTGAGGGTCAGGGCACCAATAAAGATAGCAGCGGGCGGAAGTTTGGTGAAAATCAATAAGCCGAAGGTGATACCTAAAATGGCTATGGTAATGTAAATTTCAATCATGGTGTCCAGTGAGTTGTTGAAAGTCGTGACCATTTGGATTTTGAAAAACGCGCAGCCCGAATGTGGGAAGGGCGGCAAGTAAGTGGTCAAAAATATCTGCTTGAATAGCTTCGTAATTTGCCCAGGCTTGATCTTTACTGAATACATAAATCTCAAGGGGCAATCCGGTTTCTGTGGGAGCCAGTTGCCGGACAAGAAATGTCATGTTGGGGTGAATATTGGGGTTACGACGCAGATATTCCTGTACGTAGGCCCGAAAAATACCGATATTGGTTTGGCTCCGCCCATTAATTGCCAGGTTGGTTTCAATTTCGTGTCGTGTATTATATTCTTCCACTTCCTTTTGCTTCGGTCGCAGATAATTTTCCAGAATCTTAATTTCGCATAATTTTTCAAGTTCTTTAGAATCTACAAAATGAATGGAGGAGATATCAATCTTAATGGCACGTTTGATCCGCCGTCCTCCGGATTCACTCATGCCCCGCCAGTTGATAAAGGAGTTGGAGATAAGCGCATAGGTAGGGATGGAGGTTACTGTCTTGTCCCAGTTCTGAACCAGCACACAGTGAATGGATATATCGATAACATCACCATCCGCCCCGTATTTATCCATCTGTATCCAGTCTCCTATGCGTACCATATCTGTGGCTGACAACTGGATGGTGGCCACAAAACCAAGCAGGGTATCTTTAAAGACCAGAAGAATGATTGCAGTCAGACCACCGAGTAGACTGAGCAGTCCCCAAGGAGAGCGACCGGTAACAATGGCGATTAGAAAAATGGCACAAAAAACGTAAACAATAATGCGGGCGGCATCGGTGTAACCACGAATGGTGGAACTGCGTTTTCTGGCAATTCTGGTGTAGATGGCATTGGTCGAGCTGAGAAGAGCACTGAGACTGAGGGTCGTTACAATTACTACACCTGCCAGGAGTGCCCGGGATAAAAATTGGGAGATAGCAGATTCGTCCGTCAGGAGAACGTCTTGACAGACATGGATAACCATCAGCGGTACAAACCAACTGATTTTATGAAAGAATCTGTGCTCGATTAAAGGATCATCCCAACGCAGTCGATTTTTGTGAATTATTTTGATAAGTGCTGGCAATGCAGTACGTCGTACAATCCAGGTGGTGAGCAGGGCAAGAAAAAGAATTCCGAGGATGATAAGTATATAGGCACTGATTTCTGCCATGTTCTCCTGCATGCCTTGTTGCATCAGCCATGCTGAGAGACTTTGGAAATTCATGGTTTATCCTGTAAGATCTGTTCGTAGTCACAGTTAAGAAGATCACATTGCAGCCAGCCATTCTGTAGAGGGGAGCGCTTTCGAAGGATATGTTTACACGCTTCTGAAACCTGCATGGCAGCAATGAGTGCCACTGTCATAGGCAGGACTTTTGGTGCACTGTCTATTTCTGGATTTGGATACAAGGTGTCGATTAGAGCAGAGCCTTCATGGTCAACGCCTATATGGCCGTACCACTGCTTCACTGCCCCGTGAATAAGTGGGATGGAACGTATACGGCAGATTTCCGCCAGTTGTAATCTGGCTTGTGCGGAATCCAGTCCGTCGATGACGAGATCGGCACCTTGTATGCTCTCTTCTGTAAAGGCTTGAACGTGGAAACGGATATCTGCTTTGGGATTGATTTTTAGCAGCTCATGAGCGACCACCCTGGATTTTTCATGGCCAAGTGTTTCAGGAGTGCAGAAAATCTGACGATTGAGGTTGGAACTGGTGAAGATGTCAGGATCGGTAAGAATGAGGGAACCAATCCCGAGTCGTACAAGGAGTTCGGCGCTTCGGCCACCCAGACCACCACACCCAATTATGGAAACAGTGGCCTGTTGTAAGGCCTTCTGGTCTGCCGGGGCAAGACCATTGCGTATGGTGTGTTCAGCCTCCACCGATTACCGGAAAGATGGCATAAATGTCACCCTCTTGAAGTATTTTGTCGAACTTGCAATGACGGGAATTAAGGAGCAACACACCCACCTCTTCCCGGTCGATATTTAGATCATCGACAACCTGTCCTGTTGTTGTGCCTTCCGGCAGCTCTTTGTCTTCCTTGATAAAACGACCTTCGCGAAAGAAGGCAAAGAGCTTAACATTTACCTTCAACTTTAAAAATCCCAAAAGGTATCGATTTCTTCACCCGTAAAGTCCCAGACTGCATTGTGTGGTGCAATTGGTTCCGTTTCGAAGAATTTAGGCAGTCTGTCATCCAGGTTTGTAAAACCGGCGGCTATATTGAAAGCATGTTCAGTTTTCAGGATGCTCATGCCGAGGTTGGTCACATCGTCAGCGGTGAGTTCAATACCGAAACGGGCGTTGAGCATATCAATAAGGGCAGGCAGACAGGTTTCGTCATCCAGTGCTGCAAAAGCAATAAAGAGACACATGCCGGTTGAATCGATGGCAGCCGTAGCAATCTGCAGTCCCCTGGAAAGTTCCACCATTCCTTCTTTAGAAAGAGGATCAGCAGTTCCGCCAACACCAAGAATCTCTGTGGCGATGGTGTAGCCCATGGTGTGGTCAGCGCCTTGTGTGGAAGTCGCATAGGTGATACCGATTCCTTTAATGGCACGAGGATCATAGGCAGGGATAGCCTGGTTTTTAACAACTGGTACCCGTATAACCCCGTATGTTTTACCAACACTTCCTGCACCGTTTCCGATGACACGACCAAGGGCAGTTCCTTTGGCAATTTCTTCTGTCAGGATACGGATCATTTCCTTGCTGTCACCAAAATCAAGTACCTTCGCTTCCATGGCCACACCAAAGGCTACTGAAGTTTCAATACTATCAATACCAATATCATCCATAATGGAATCCATTTCAGCAATCTGATCCAGATCGTCCACGGTACAGTCAGCACCCATGGCCCAGATAGATTCATATTCCATCCCGGAAGTTTTGTAGTTTCCTTTCAGATCATTATAAATTTGGGAACACTTAATAACACAACCGGCATGACAACCATGTGTGGGTTTGCCGCCTCGTTCAACGATGAGGTCATGCATGGTTTCGCCTGAAATTTGCTCATGTCCTTCAAATTGCCCTGAGCTGAAGTTTTTAGTAGGGAGCCCACCTGCTTCATTAATGATGTTTACAAGGACGTTTGAACCATATGTTCCAAGAGCCTGGCTTACAGGGTGGTCAATCAGTGCCTTGGTAAATACTTTATTGGCAGCTCTAAATGCATCCGCATCAGCAAGCTCAACTTTGCCATCTTTTGCATCAAGTGCAATGAATTTTATTTTCTTTGAGCCCATAACCGCACCAAGGCCACCACGGCCTAGAGATCTAACATGGCTGTCAGGATCTTTAACGGAGATGTTGGCTCCGGTCATCAGCATTTCACCAGCCTGGCCAATGGAAAGGATGCCGATTTTATCAGAGAATCGTTTTTCAACGGCTTCCACTATTGCAAAGTTGCCTTTGCCGACCAGCTCTTCTTCTTTAGAGATTGTAACGCCTTCAGGTGTTACAAGTAAGGAATACCAGCCGTCGTCCTGAGGCTGTCCTTCAATAATGAGCGCTTTGCAGCCAATTTTAGCAAGTCTCTGGGCAGATGTGCCGCCGGAGTTTGATTCTTTAATGGTACCGGTGAGAGGGCTCTTGGCACCGGCTGAAATACGACCGGAGTTGGAAGCGGTGGTACCGGACAGCAAGCCGGGGGCGAAAATCAGTTTATTATCGGGTCCCAGTGGGTGACAGGTGGGAGGGACTTCTGCAGCTACAATATTCGATGTGAGCCCACGGCCTCCATGACCTGCCCAGTCTGCGGGAACGTCTTCAATAGATGTGGAAAGATCAGTCATGTTTACGCGAAAAATTTTGTCTGCCATGGTGTCTCCTTAAATAATAGTTAGGGAACTTCGTTACCCAAAAAAATAGTATAATTATTCTCAATAGGAAAACTCAAGGATTAATTGCTTTTCCCAAATTTTATTGTCAGTCCGGATCAGGTAAGCAAAGACCCCGAGTCCACAATGACTGGTTTTGCAGCAATGTTACAATTACTGCTCAAACATAACCTTTCCTGAATCCCGTAGGCTATAACCTCCGAGCTTGTGCACCAGTTCCTTGAATTCAGTACTCTCTTGAACCAATTCGAGAAGCTGCCTTATTTTTGGATCATCAAGGAAAGTTTTAGGGATAATCAAGTCGTACCGTTCTTCTGCTACTTCCACAAAATCAAGGTGCAGGGCGTTTGCCGCAGCTAAGATTCCCATGCCACAGTCCACACTGCCGGAAGCGATGGCCGCAGCGACACTCATATGTGTATATTCCTCATGTTCGTAACCGCTGATGGCACTGGTTGGAATATTTTGATCAGCCAGTGTTTTGTCTGTGAGCAAACGTGTTCCGGCACCATTTTGACGATTGATAAAACTTATGTTCTTCTCTGGATTGGCAAGATCAGCAAAGCCCGTAATATTCAGCGGATTACCTTTGGCCACAATCAGACCTTGCTGTCGGTAGCAGAGATTAATGAGTTGTAGCGGGGTATTGGCGAGAAAACGCTTGATAAAGGAGATATTGTATTCTCCGGTTTTTTCGTCGAGCAGGTGACTCCCAGCCAAATGTGCTTCCCCGCGTCGAATGGCCATGATACCACCCATGGAGCCAACGTGTGCCGAGGACACGCGAATACTGGCCTCACCCTTATGCAATAGATTGGTAAGGATATCGATGATATTGTCGTGGCTGCCAATGGCTACCAATGTGGATTTAACATCGGTTAAAGGCCGCAGGAGCTCAATGTTGACCTCTTCTCCGGCGCCGACTCCTTCAGATCCTGCGGGTAAGGTGAGGATTCCATCGGCACGTACCAGTGACATAACAGCACCTGCACCTTTACCAGCAGGTGTGGCCATAAGTTCTTTGCCCACTTGTCCCAATGTGACCCGCACAAATTCATCCACTCCCATGGCCGAATGTATGGGCCGCGACATACGAGCCGTTGTCCATTGTGGTGCCGGTTGTTGCATGCCCATAAAGTTGTAGATCATTTCCTGAACGAAGAGGCGCATGGTGAGAATAGCGGAAACCGGATACCCAGGAAGTCCAATAACCGGGGTGTTGTCGATAATGGCAAGAATAACAGGTTTGCCCGGTTTGATCGCAACACCATGCACGATCACTTCCCCAAGCTCCGCAAGAACCGTTGAGGTGTAATCACGGGTTCCGGCTGAAGCTCCGGCATTGATAATGACAATATCATTTGTCTTTGCCGCATCACGCATGGCTTGTTTCAGCTTTTCTTTATCATCAGAGACAGGTGCTGCTCCGCTGGCTTGTGCTCCCCACTCATTTAAGTATCCGGCGAGAATTCTTGAGTTAAATTCAATGATCTGTCCGGGAGCAGGAGTATTGCCGGGTTGAATCAGCTCAGATCCGGTGGGGATAACCTGCACCACGGGTTGTTTTTTTATACTGATTTTTGTGACACCGGTGGCAAGCATTGCACCCTGATCAATGGGCCGGATCTTATGCCCTTGGGGCAGGATAAGCTCGGTGGTGACGATATCCTCACCAATGGTACGAACGTGTTGCCAGGGAGTGGCGGGGTTAATTAACTCAACCTCCTCTTCACTCACATAATGTACATCTTCTATCATTACCACGGCGTCAAAGCCTTGGGGCAGGTTGTTGCCGGTATTGACAGGAGTGAACTGCTCCTTACCTAAACGTATTGGCGAGGCTTCACTGGCAGCGGCAAGATCTGCAAAGTGGACAGCAATTCCGTCCATGGCAGCTGCATTATAAATGGGCGATGAATGTGCGGCAAAAACAGGTTTGCCGGTGACTTGTCCAAGAGCTTTTTCAACCTCAAGCTCTGTGACTGCTGCACCATTATAGAAATTGATTTTCGCCAGTGCCTGTTGCCACTTTTCTTTGGCTTTAGCCAATGGCGTATTTTTTACGTATATATTTTTCATTGCAGGAGATGTACCTTTACTGTTGTGTTTTCGTGAACCCCCTGCGCATCTTCAGGGATAAGAAAATATCCGTGCGCACGGGAGAGAGTTGAGATAGAACCGGACTTGCCCAATACTGGTATTGCTAAAGGCTGAGCATTATCCCGAGCTTGCAATTGTACCCGGACAAGATCAAGTCTGCCTGCGGCGGAGTTGATATTCCTGTCCAGAGTGGCGGAGATCGTGGGCTTTGCTTCATGTGTTATGGCCGCTAATCCTCTGAATGAACGCAGGGCGGGGTTTACAAAAAATTCAAAACAGACCATAGCCGAAACCGGATGGCCGGGAAGCCCGAAGATCGCAGTATTATTTGTCAGGCCAATGATAATTGGTTTGCCGGGTTTTAAAGCCACGCCGTGGACGAGGATTCCGGGGCTCCCCAGTTTTTCAATGACCCGTTCCCCAAGATCACGCATGCCCACAGAGCTTCCCCCGGAAAAGAGGACGACATTATTCTCTTCCGTTGCCCTTTTGACCGTTGCAAAGAAGATATCTTCATTGTCTGAAACAATACCGTAGTCAGTAACTTCTGCGCCGAGACGCTTGCAGAGAGCCGTTAAGGTAACACCATTGATATCGCGGATTTTCCCAGGTGGAGGAGATTCCAACCAGGGTACAATCTCATCCCCGGTGGAGAGAATGCCGACTTTGGGTCTGGCGAAAACTTCCACCTCAGCAATTCCTAAGCCCGCCAAAAGGCCCAAATCCTGAGGCCGCAGCAGATGTCCTTTGGGCAGAGCCGGAGCATTTTTTTCAATATCTTCACCCGTGTTTATGAGGCTGGTACCCACACCGACACTTTTCACGATCTCAAGCATCTTCCCGTCAATGGGGATGGTGTGCTCAAACATCATCACGGCATCACTACCTTTGGGCAATAATCCCCCGGTGGCAATACGGAAACACTTGCCTTGGGTAACCTCGCCCTGCGGCATCTGGCCCATGGCTACTTCGCCATCGATCTCAAGATAACAGGGCATGGAGCTACTGGCACCAAACGTGTCTGCTGCACGTACGGCAAAACCGTCCATGGTGGATCTTGGGTAGGCTGGCAAATCTTCAGGTGAGAGAATGTCTATGGCAAGCACACGGTCAAGGGCATCAGGCAGTGAGCAGGTTGTTATTTCTCTTCTGATTTTTTTCAGCTGGTCAAGAAGAAGAGACGTTGCCTCATGTACCGGCGTCAGGCTGCTGCGCCCGAGCATGTCTTTTATGGTTTTAGTTGTCATGGGAACTGTTGATTGTGAGGACTATTTTTGTGTTTACGGCAAGGGTTTTTCGTAATGTTTCCATATCAGTTTCCTGATTGTTTATTACAATACTTTGAATGCTTGCGGCAAGGGGAGGACGATAATTCAGAAATTTGTCAAAAGAGGCAGACTGCATAAGGCAGCCCGCGGCAAGTAATGTCACTCCACGTTCTTTGGCTATGACATTAAAAAGCTTGAGGCGCACAGTCAGTATGCTACCCGGAGCCGAAGAGCTTTTCTTCTTTTCAGTGGTTGTTCGCAGCGATGCATGCATTCCTCCTTTACGGAAAATAGCTCCGGCAAGTCCTGGCATGGCGGCGGAGATGGCAAGCACTGTCTCTTCTTCAGAGAACTGCTGGGCAAGATCATCGGCAGGTAGGCCATCCACAAAAATAGTTTGTACCCGCTCCTTGATATACTTTTCGGAAAACCCGGGAAGGGATGTGAGCAAGCCACCAATACTTTCTCCCTGCTTTATAGAGAGAAAAAAGCCGGCCTGGAGCAAGGTCGTGAATTTATCCAAGGCATCACCACGAACCCGCAGGCTAACAGTTAGCTCAGGATTTGTTTTACATTCGTTGGACATGGGCATCGTATTTGGCAAAGTAGATTTCTGTAAGGGTTAGAAAGGCCGTAACAATAAGAGGTCCGTAAATAATACCTAAAATACCATAAACACTTAATCCACCAAGGATAGACAAAAAGACAAGCAAGGTATGCATTTGTACTTCCCTGCCTACCATCTTCGGTTTGATCATGTATTCCATTGAAAAGGAGAGTCCCAGATAAAAGATAAAGAGGAAGACCCCTTCGCTTAAACGGTCGCTGAACATGAGAATGACAGACGCCGGGATCATCACCAGCCCTACGCCGAAGATGGGAAGAAATGCGAGAATGGCCATGATGCCGCCCCAGAGTATGGGGGAGTTCATGCCAAGAATCGCAAACAGGATACCACCCAGTACACCTTGAATCAGCCCGCAGATTCCGTTGCCTTTGAGAATAGCATTAGATATTTCTTCAAATTTTTCCAGGAGTAAACGGTCTTCGTCGTCGGGCAGTGGAGAGACAGCGATGACAAATTTGATCAGTTTGTCCTGGTCGATGAGCAGGAAGAAAATAGTCAGGATCATCATAAAGAAGAGAAACAGAAATTGCAGAATATTGGCAGCCCAGGAACTGGCCTGATTGTAGAAAAAGAGGCCTGCCATTTTTGCAAGATAGGAAAACATTGCCGTAACCTGAGCCGGTTTGAATTCGTACCCAAAGCCTTCCATATAGTCCTGAAGCTGGGTAACTATCGGGCTTTCTTGAATAAAAAGCTGGATCTTCATCCCTACCTGGGTGTTCCGGCCCCAGTGATAAAGGCCCAGTGCTTCATTGGATAGTGCACCCACAAAAAAGAGCAGAGGGATAAAGACGATAAGGATGATAAGCAGACAGGTGAGAATTGAGGCCAGCTTTTCAGGCATTTTTCTGGCCATGAATTTGTACAGAGGCCTGAAAACATTGGTGAGCAAAAAAGAAAGCACCAGTATTGACCAGAAGGGCCAGAGTATGTGCCCAAGGAAAATGATGGAGATAAGAAAGATAAAAAGGAAGTACCAGATTCGCATTGAATTTGGTTTGTCATCCGTGCTTGGTGCCATCATAATTTTATTGCTCTTGTTGTACGTCCAAAGGACTTGCAGCCTGTGAAGGTGCAGGAAAATGTTGCAATTCTCGCGGAGTTGAGTAACGTTACAACCTTCACGATTACCTGAAAAAAACAATTTAGACTATTATATAATAATAGTTTCATAAAAACCAAATTTACCAGATGGATTTGTGAAAAACTTCCCATGCGAGGCGCGCAAAAAGTATCATTTTGGCGTACTCGGGTACGTCGTAATTATAAAAAAATTGCGGCAACAAAGTAGATGAAGAGTTTTCACAATTCCATCATATAGTGGACAGCGGTTGAGCGAAAGAAAAATCAACCTCTAGCCGCAAAAGAGGCAGCTTATGTGGAGAGATTTAGAAATATCTGTTTGTAAATGCGATTCCGGTCAACTGAAGGAAAAGCCGGATCAGGATAACCTGGGCTTTGGCAACTTTTTTACTGACCATATGTTCCTGATGAAGTGGACTAGAGAAAAAGGCTGGCATGATGCCGAAATCGGCCCTTATAAAAATTTCAGCCTTGATCCGGCTGCCATGGCTCTGCACTATGGGCAGGCAATTTTTGAGGGATTAAAGGCTTACAGCGGTGAGAACGGCCAGGTCTTCATGTTTCGCCCGGAAGATAACTTTGAGCGCATGAATGCTTCAGCCCTTCGTATGTGCATGCCACGCATCCCCGTGGATCAGGTGTTAAAGGCCATGAAGGCTCTCGTTTATCTGGATAAAGACTGGATTCCCACAGCTCCAGGTGCCACGCTCTACGTTCGTCCAACCATGATTGCCGTGGAACCTGTTCTTGGCGTACGTCCTGCGGAAGAATATTATTTTTATATGATTCTCTCACCTGTCGGAGCGTATTACTCTGAAGGCTTCAATCCCACAAAGATCTGGGTCACAGACAAGTATGTGCGCGCAGTAAAAGGGGGCGTGGGAACTGCAAAGACAGCCGGGAATTACGCCGCATCAATAATGGCTGCAGAAGAGGCCAATAAAGCCGGGTATACGCAGGTTCTGTGGCTTGACGCTTGTGAACGTAAATATATAGAAGAAGTTGGTACCTCAAATATCTTTGTTAAAATTGGTGATGATCTTATCACTCCCCCTCTCAACGGATCTATTCTCGCTGGGATCACCCGTGATTCCGTAATCCAGCTCGCCAAAAGCTGGGACATAAAAGTGGTTGAGCGGATGATATCCATTGATGAAGTCCTTGCAGCCAGTGAGGATGGAAGCTTAACAGAAATATTTGGAACAGGAACCGCAGCTGTTATTTCACCCGTTGGCGAACTCTGTTATCAGGACAAGAAATATACAGTTGCAGATGGTAATACCGGAGAGTTGTCACAGAGACTTTTTGATGAGCTGCAAGGTATTCAATACGGAAAGCAGGAAGATCCTTTTAAGTGGACCATTCGAATTGGTTGAGAATCGCTTTAAAACAACGAAACTTCAAAACTTTGGGGCGAATATTATTTATTTGGTGTTCGCCCCTTGATTTTCGAAAATCCAATCCTATAGTTTTGCTCAGTTTTAATGAAGTCACGACCGGCATATTGGCCGGTTTACTTATTCTTGGTTAGGGAGGTTTCCTGACCTTTGTAAAATCAAATACTTTTTATTTTTTACAGGAGACAAGAAAAATGAAAATTCGTCCATTAAATGATCGCCTTCTGGTCAAGAGACTTGCCGAAGAAGAAAAAACCGCTGGTGGTATCATCATTCCAGACAGTGCGAAAGAAAAACCAGCCGAAGGTGAAGTTGTAGCAGTTGGTCCTGGTAAAACCGCAGATAACGGTGAGCGTGTTGCCCTTGAAGTAAAAGAGGGAGATCGCGTACTCTTCTCCAAGTATGGCGGAACCGATGTGAAACTCGATGGTGAGGATTTCCTTATCATGCGTGAAGATGACATTCTCGGAATTGTAGAATAATTAATCTTTTCAATTACCTTATATAAGGAGATTTAAACAATGGCTGGAAAAGATATTAAATACGGTGTGAAGGCACGTGAGGCTATTCTCACCGGTGTGAACACCCTTGCAGATGCTGTAAAAGTAACCCTCGGTCCCAAGGGCCGTAACGTTCTGATTGAGAAATCTTTCGGCGCACCTACCATCACCAAAGATGGTGTGACTGTTGCTAAAGAAATCGAACTGACAGATAAAGTTGAAAACATGGGCGCACAGATGGTTCGTGAGGTTGCTTCCAAGACCTCTGATGTTGCCGGTGACGGTACCACCACTGCTACCGTTCTTGCTCAGGCTATCTACCGTGAAGGCGTAAAGCTTGTTGCTGCTGGTGGAAACCCAATGGAAATTAAGCGCGGCATCGATGCTTCTGTTGAAGCAGTTGTTGCAGAGCTTGCCAAAATTGCCAAACCAACCAAAGAGCAGTCTGAGATCGCTCAGGTTGGTACCATTTCTGCAAATAGTGATGAGACCATCGGTAACATCATTGCAGAAGCCATGGACAAAGTTGGTAAAGAAGGCGTTATCACCGTTGAAGAAGCAAAATCAATGGATACCACCCTCGACGTTGTAGAAGGTATGCAGTTTGACCGTGGTTACCTTTCCCCTTACTTTGTAACCGATGCAGATCGCATGGAAGTAAACATGGAAGATCCTTATTTTCTCCTCGTAGAAAAGAAAGTATCCAACATGAAAGACCTTCTCCCCGTTCTTGAGTCCGTTGCTAAAATGGGCAAGCCTCTGTTCATCATCGCTGAAGATGTTGACGGTGAAGCGCTTGCAACCCTCGTTGTCAACAAGCTTCGTGGAACCCTGAATATCGCAGCTGTTAAGGCTCCTGGCTTTGGCGATCGCAGAAAAGCAATGCTTGAAGATATCGCCACCCTCACCGGTGGACAGGTTATCACCGAAGACCTTGGCATCAAGCTTGAGAACGTAACCGTAAACGACCTTGGTACCGCCAAGCGTGTTGTTTGTGATAAAGATAATACCACCATCATTGATGGCGCTGGAGATACCGCACAGCTTGAAGCTCGCGTGAAATCCATCCGTAATCAGATCGAAGATTCTTCTTCCGACTATGATCGTGAAAAATTGCAGGAACGTCTTGCCAAGCTCATCGGCGGTGTTGCTGTAATTAACGTTGGCGCAGCCACCGAGATCGAAATGAAAGAGAAGAAAGCACGTGTTGAAGATGCATTGAACTCAACTCGCGCAGCTGTTGAAGAAGGCGTTGTTCCCGGTGGTGGTGTTGCATACATCCGCTGCTTGGGCGCTCTGAAAGATCTTGAACTTCCTGGAGAGCAGGAGCTTGGACGTAATATCCTCCTTCGTGCACTCGAAGAGCCAGTTCGTCAGATTGCTGAAAACTCCGGTTGCGAAGGTTCTGTAATCGTTGAGCACGTGAAAGGCCTCGAAGGTCCTAACGGCTTCAACGCTGCAAGCGAAGAATACGAAGACCTGATTGCTGCTGGTGTTATTGATCCTGCAAAAGTTACCCGTACTGCACTGCAGAACGCGGCATCTGTTTCAGGAATGCTCCTTACCACAGAGTGCGTAATCGCCGATTCTCCAGATGATGGTGACGGTGGTGGTGGAATGGGTATGCCTCCTGGCGGAATGGGCGGCATGGGCGGAATGGGCGGCATGGGCGGAATGATGTAATTCCCTCTCGTTCAGCTCTGCTGAATTCGTAGAAGTACAAAAACGGGCCTACTTTGCGAGGCCCGTTTTTTTGTTGTATCAAAGAGGAAAGAAGTTGACAGTGTACGCTGAATAAGGTATTTAATTTCCTCTTTACATAAGGCGATGTAGCTCAGATGGTTAGAGCATACGGCTCATATCCGTAGTGTCCGGGGTTCAATTCCCTGCATCGCCACCAAAAATCAAATGATTCCGGGTAGTTATGGAACATTCTCTTATATAACCCGCTGACTAGAATACAAATTCTGGTCAGCGGGTTTTTTTTTTGAGCACCAAGCAGCATCCTAATGCCGCAGTATCATGATACTTTTTGATCCTGCCGTGACCCTATTGTGATCCTATCTCTGTGGTGATGTCGTAGATAAAACCCACTTTGATCGTCATTTTGCATTTCTGAAGCTATCTGAATGAAATAACGAAGCTTTGTTTGAATTCATTATGTAGAGTAGTTTTTTGATGCTTTGCAATTCTGGCAGTTTGCAAAGTGATAAAAATCGATGATTTCAGGTTGGTCGCTGAACAGCGTAACAACATCACAATAACTCGCCCTTTTTAAGCTACGATGTGTCTGAGGTGGCATAGAAAAAGTGGACACAAAACTAAGAGCGGATACAATGCTCAGAGGAGGTGTTCACATGAAGAAAAAGACACGTAAAAAATATACTGACGAATTCAAAAATGAAGCCGTTAGATTGGTTACGGATGGAGCGTGAAATAGAAAAAAAGGCTGCGGCCTTCTTCGCCAAAGAGTCAATGTGAGATTTTCTTTTATTGATTCTGTGAAGAAGGCGTATCCGCTTTGTCTGTTGTGTAAAGTAATGCAAGTCAGTCGTAGTGGTTATTATAATTGGAGAAACAGACGTCAATCAGCCAGAGACGTTGAACGAGCGAGACTGATCCCTATGG
>JAFLJS010000050.1 GCA_022712895.1 Desulfocapsa sp. | reverse complement strand
GCAGTGCCCGGGCATACAGCACGGTGCGAGCTGCTCTTTTCCCCTTTGTTGAAATAGCCTCTAAATCTCTTCGTTCTTCTTCAGTAAGTGTTACTCGGTATCTCGGAGCCATAATAGTTCCCCATGGTTTTGGAACAATTATAACACACTATGTCGAACATACGAAGTCTTATGTTTTACATTGTACTAGTAACTTTTTATATCGATTGAATAAGCCTACCATGTTTCATTATGGTACTAACATTGTGGACTATACAAAAACAGCACTCGACACATTCACTTTATCAGATTTTGCAAATATTCACGACAATACTCACAAAACTACTGATAACAACATACAAGACCTCACCCTTGAGCCATCACGGCTACACCACCCGCAAGGCCTATAACCATTACTTCTACAGTCTTTTTACAGCTTTAGGTTTTTGTCGATGGAGCTTGGCTAGACAACGTTATCGTTACGTGTCTGTGGACATCTGTGAAATATGAACGGGTATTTTTATATGCCTATGATTCAATTACAGAGGCCAGGAAATACACCTTAACACAATGTGTCACTTGCAAAGGCCCTCAATACATTTCAACGTAATTAAATACCTTTACACATCGAATACGGAGTCACTTCTCTATTTTAGATGAAACTGTTATAATCATGAGACGTAATCAAGAGTAATTTCGGTGCCACCTTGCGGCTATATGGCTTCGGGGCAGCTTCCTTATGATAAAGGAATTTATCTGTAATGAATTATACGCCTTATACAGGCTTTGTCCTACGGGATTATATTGAGCCAACAATCTGTTTCACTACAGAAAGACTCAAAGTCAGTGAAAATTATCCAATGGATAAATTACCGGTAACTGAGCTGGTAATGAAAGATCAGGTACTCGTAGAATTTACTGATACCGATTTACCTGAAACAGAGAAGCTTCTTCGCAGATCGGTAATCGCAGGAGAGAATACTCGCCTCTCCGAAGATAAGACCCAGGTACTGACAGATGTGACCGGGTACCCCACAATCAGCTTTCATTCTCTCCAGGAGAGTGAGGAAAAAACACTAGACGTTTCAGTCGAACCACTCTTCCATCTGGCCAAAAATAAGATGGAGGCATCCATTCATATTAAGCCTCTATTGTGCAACTACACTACTCTTTCTAGTGAATTCCTGTACCAATTACTTATCAGTTCAGGAATTGTAACTGGGGTTGACTATAAGCGTCTGAAAAAGATCAAGGAACACATCCGTAATGGGGTGACAGAGTCCGATTATATTGTGCTTGCCAGAGGTCGGGAACCAGTTGCTGGAACCGACGCCTATCTCAAGTTTAAACTCGAAATCGGTCCCATTGCTGGAGAATTATTAATAGATGGCAGCATTGATTTCCGTGAAAGAAAGATCATGGTACCAGTTTATGCAGGTCAGGCAATAGCCAGTAAAGTGCCAGCTACCAGAGGTAAGCCCGGTGAGACAGTTCTGGGTGAACATATTGCACAACGACTTGGTTTAGACATTAAAGTTGAGACCTCAGATGATGCTGTGTATTCCCAAAAAGATTTGCTGGTCTCAGCCACCAGTGATGGGGTACTTTCTATTGTTCAGGGAAATATTATCCGAGTCTGCAGTAAGCAGAACATTCCAGGAGACATTAACTACACAACTGGCAACATCGAATCAAGAAGCAGTGTTGTCATTCACGGTTCAGTTTACCCCGGTTTCCAAGTGAAAACGGGTGGCGACTTGGAAATCAGGGGCAGTGTCATGTCCACTCAAATTTCCAGCCTATCCAACATTGTCATCAAAGGTGGCATAACTGGCAATGCCAGTTCTGTCACGGCTTCTGGAGACGTTGACATTAACTTTATTGAACAGGGCCATATCCACTGTAACGGCAACTGTGTAATACGCAAACAATCTTACTATAGTCACATTTCCTCTGGTGGAAATATATTGTGTAAAGAGCAAAGTGTCGTTGCTGGTGGAGAGCTCATTGCTGAAGGAAATATTTCCTTAGGCGACGCCGGAGCAACTGGGGCCGATCCTGGTCTTATTGCTACAGGGGTCGTCGCGAAAAGGCTCTACCAGTCCAGAAAACTTCAGCAGCGATTAAAAGAACATGAGGAGTCAATAATACAACGACTCAAGGGATTTACAGGAGTTCGTAGAACCAAAAAACTCAAAAGTCTCAAAAGCAGTATTGAAACAATGAAACTCCAGTATTTGCGGGTAAACATGATCCCCGGCACCGGTCTCTACTCCCGTTCTGTAGACGATACAGCTACAACTCAGCCGGACCAGACTGTAACTCAAAATGACCAAACAGATACGGCTAGTATTGATATAAACAATCTATCTATTGATATTCATGGGACTATCTATGCTGGCACTTTACTTCAGATAGGTAACCGAACCCTAACAGTCGAACACACTATCACTAAGCGAAGGTTTAAACTTAATGACACGAAAAGTCATATCCTCGCAATACCACTCCACTGAAAAAAGTGGTGTCTGTCCGTGATTACTCCCCTAAGCTCCTTTGAATTCTTTACCTGTTGAAGAAAACTTCGATTTATGAGGTAAGTCCACCTGCCTCTTGGAAGACAAAAGAAGCTGTATGCCTCTAGTATCATTGACATATATTCCTTTTCGTACGCCACCCTAAACGGCTGTACTTACTCTCTAATATTGAATAGTTAAGAATTTAACAAGGGTGAATATCACCCCAATGCTGCGGTTAGAGCGGCTGGCAATCTTTATAGCAAGTGAAGCCCAGTAAAGTGCTATTCTTTGACAAATAGCTTGCTTGTAATGATTTTCAGAATAAAGATCGAGAACTTTATGAACATCCCGGCCATTGATCTGTCAAAAGTCAGGGTGTCATTGGCTTATTTGAAATTGTAAGCCTGATTGACTTACTTGTTTCCATATCATAGAATCAAATTGAGAATATCTGCCGAGCCCGTGGTATCATTATAAAGTACAATCTGAATCCTATTACTTACAATAGTATAAGTAAACGATTTCTGAAAACATGACAGATCGGAACCAACAACATGCAAGTTTTTACTCATATATATACAACAGAAAAAAACCTGGAGATTTTCTTTCAGGAAAAACTTCCTTTACAGTGCAGCAAGGTTTTCATCCAGCTTTTTTGCGGTACTGACGATATAACCTTAGTGCAGGATGTTGTGACGCATATTGCACAAATTGTCCCTGAGGCAAAAGTCATTGGTGCCTCAACTGCAGGAGAAATTGTTAACGGAAAGATGGTTCAGGGAGCAATTGTCATTTCCTGTGCAATCTTTGAGCACGTTCATATTGGCACCTGCCATGTGCCAGATACCACCAGACAGAGCGGTGAGTTTCTGGTTTCTGAATTGGTTGTCAACGACACAAAAGCCCTCATCTGTTTCAGCGAAAGTCTGCAAAGTGATCCGGAGGCTTTTTTACAGGGTATTTCGTCGGTTAATTCGTCAGTTCCGGTCATTGGTGGAAATGCCGGAGACAATAACAGGTTTGACAAGACTTATATTATTGAAGGCTCACAAATATACTACTCGGGGGTTGTTGCGGCAGCGCTCAGTAGTAACCAGTTGTATGTCAATAATGTTTGTTCCCTGAACTGGCTCCCAATTGGCCGGGAATTCGTTATTACCAAAGCTATTGGTAACCGGGTCTACGAGATAGACAATACTCCCATCATAGATATATGCCGCAGATATCTTGGTAAAGATACAATCCAGTCCCTCCCTGGAAGCATTATCGAATTTCCCTTACTAAAGATCGTTGAAGGATTACCAGTAGCCCGTTCCATAGTTACTGTGCACGATGATGGCTCTTTTCAATACGCCGGCAATTTCCAGAATGGTGACAGGGTTCGTTTTGCTGTTGGAAATGTTGATGCCATTTTTAGTGGTGCGCAAAAACTCCAACAGGATGTAGCAGCATATCCCGTTGAAGCCATTTTTATCTACTCATGCACAGCCAGAAAACTTTTCCTACAGGAGCGGATAGAAATCGAATTCAGCCTCCTCAATGATATTGCCCCAAGTAGTGGCTTCTTCACCTATGGAGAGTATTATCAGACAGAGACAACCAACCAAATCCTCAACCTTACAACCACCGTACTGCTACTCTCGGAATCGCCTGAACTTGCGACCTTTGAAAAACAACCAGTTGAATCAAAGGTCTCAACGTTCAAAACGCTAACCCATCTTGTGAATGTGACCCAACAGGAGCTTGAAAAGAATAATAACTTTCTAGACCAGTACAAGAAAGCAGTGGATGAAAGTAGCATTATATCCAAGACCAACCCTCATGGTATTATAACATACGCCAACGATCGTTTTTGCGATGTTTCGGGCTATAAGCGAGAAGAGTTGATAGGACAAAATCACAATATTATCCGTCATAAAGATATACCGGCAAAGACTTTTGAGAAAATGTGGGCCACCATCTCCAGTGGTTCGCTCTGGCGGGGTATTATCAAAAACAGAAAAAAGGATGGTGGTTCCTATTATGTGGACACAATGGTCATGCCTCTGCTTGATCGTCAGCAACAAATCCACGAATATATCGCCATCCGCCATGACATCACGAAGATTATTCATCAGGAACAAAAGATACAAAAACAAACCACAGACGAATTAACGGGTCTTCCAAATCGAGTTCAGTTGCTTGAAGATATAAAACTAACAACAACTCCGACCCTGATTCTGCTGGATATCGATAATTTCTCTGTTGTTAACGATCTGTACGGGATTAGCACGGGAGACAAAGTACTTGTTCAAATTGGTCTCAGATTGGCTGATTTTATAGATGCACACAAATGCACCCTGTATCGACTAGCCAATGACGTTTTTGCCATTTTGAATGACAAGCAAGACTGTTTGCTCAATAAGGAAGCTGTACTCAAACTACAGCAAGTAATTAATATAGAATTTTTAGTAGATAATGTTGAGGTACATCTCAGCTGTCGTTGCGGAATGGCCCGAGGGAAAAGTTTTCTCTTTCAGGATGCTGATATTGCATTACATGCAGCTAAAGCCAGAAAAACTTCTTTTGTTTTATTTGAGAAGAGCCTTCTTGACACTAAACATCACGAGCAGAATTTCCTCTGGTTGAAAAAACTCAGAAACGCCTTTTCACAGGATCAGCTGGTACCATTCTTCCAGCCAATCGTTAATAATAGTAATGGAAAGATAGAAAAATATGAATCTTTGGTTCGTCTCATTCAAGAGGATGGCAAGGTAATTTCCCCCTTTTTCTTTCTTGATATCTCCAAAAAAGCAAAGCTGTATCCAGAGCTTACTAGAACAATGGTTAAAAAGACGCTCAGGGTATTACAACAAACATCGTATTCAATATCTTTGAATCTTTCTGTTGAAGATATTCTGGATGAAAATACGATTGCATTCTTACTTAACACGTTGGAAGAATATGGGGTGACCGATCGTGTAATCTTGGAAATCACAGAAGGCGAAGGCTTCGAAAACTTTACAGAAGTCCTCCACCTTACATCCAAAATCAGAGAGATGGGTGGGAAAATCGCAATTGATGACTTTGGTACCGGTTATTCAAATTTCTCCTATCTACTCAAGATACAGCCGGATTTTATTAAGATTGATGGCTCTATCATTAAGAATATTGACACCGACACTTCTGCCCAGGCCATTACCGAAACGATAGTCAGTTTTTCCAGAAAACTTAATATCAAGACAATAGCCGAGTTTGTACATTCTAAACCAGTTCTTGCCATGGTAAAAGAACTGGGTGTTGATTATTCTCAAGGATATCTGCTTGGCGAACCTCAGGCGGTGAGTGATACATTTCCTGAAATAGACAACTCATATTAGAAATGTCTCGACTCTATGCGTAACAAACGCCCCCAACTTCCATGAGTAACTCCCCAACTATAACCATACGGAATCACGATTTAGAAATTTCCTATCAGGCATACAATCTGCGTGATCTGGTGGTTTACATGCCAACCAGTATTGAATTAAATCCAAAGTGCTCTAAACTAGTAGCAATCCAAAAGAACTGCACATCAAAACCATTGCAATCTTCATAGCAGGCATAGTATTTTCATATAAAACGACAGAGCAGCTATACGCTAAATCAGTGTTCTCTTTTGGGGCGACAATACACACTTGATAAACTCGTAAAAACCCATAATTTAGATGGTTAAGTAAAGCACTCCATATCCGAGACGAAAACATTTTCTATCATTTCAGCGTACTAAGGTACGTCACAATGATAGAAAATGTGCAACAACAAAGGAGATGGAGCGTTTTCACTCTAACTACGGGCATAAATACGACGCCATCACACTTAGACAGGGTGTAAAAATGAAAGCGATAAAAACTGGATGTTATATGTTTGTGGCCGGTGGACTCGGTGGCATAACGAACAGTATTCTGGTGTGGTCGTTGGGAGCCCTCGGTATTACACCCGCATTGGGGTTCGGAATGGCCCCCGAACTGACCTTTGAGTGGCTACTCAGGAGAGTTTTTGCCAGTGCATTATGGGGAGTCATTTTCTTGATCCCTATTTATGAAAAGGCTCCCATAAAAAAAGGTGCCATTCTCAGCATACTTCCGTGGTTATCAAGTGTCCTTTTTGTTTTTCCTGTACGGATGAATATCGGCTTTTTCGGATTAGAATTTGGCAACGGCACACCCATATGGACTCTTTTCTTCGCTGCTGTATGGGGGGTGACAGGAACACTTTTTTTATCCAAGTTTAATCCGAAACCTTAGCAGACCAACGGCTGATCAGTGGCAGTTACCTTCTTCCTCCCTGACCATCAGTTCGAGTAATTTGCTACTCCCCTATTATTTTAACCAATACCCTTTTCTTCCTGCATCCATCAAACTCACCGTAAAAAATTTGTTCCCAGGTACCGAAATCTAACTGCCCATCGGTCACAGCGACAACGACTTCCCTTCCCATTATTTGCCGTTTCATATGCGCATCGGCATTATCTTCATAGCCATTGTGTCGATACTGCTCAACCGGAGCATGGGGAGCCAATTTCTCCAACCACACTTCATAGTCATGATGAAGGCCAGACTCGTCGTCATTGATAAAAACACTTGCTGTGATATGCATTGCATTACAAAGCACCAAACCATTGGAGATACCGCTCTCTCGCAAGCACTCTTCAACCTGAGAGGTTATATTTATAAAAGCACGTCTTGTCGGTGCTTCAAACCATAATTCTTTTCGGTAATGCTTCATGGGTATTCCTTTTTCTTAAGATAACGATCCGGGGAAAATATTCTCCGAGGTGGTCATGGGCTTCTATGATAACATATACTGTGTTGTTCATATTTTTCAAATCCTAAACAATTTCCGTCAACTGGCCGAAAAGATAGGAAAGTGATATTAAGAAAGGGTAAGCAAGGACGCTGATGTACATACTAAAAACAGAGATTAATGGAATTTTGTAAAGATTGCGGGGGGGTTCTCAATCTGTTTGGAAATGACAAATCCGAACTCTGCTCCTCATGCATCCAACATGCAAAGCCAATACCCGTCGTTGTCCCTGCCCCACAGATTTCACCTCCTGACGATACAGATATTCTGCTTGAGACCACCCTGAGTAGTGAAAATGGTAAGATAACTCTCTACTCAAAAGAAGGATGGCAGCTATGGAGTGGACCAACAGAAAAGAAAACTAAAATGGCAGATATACTCAAATCTGCCAGACTTATTTATAAGATTCGTAACCGGCGAAAAGCAAAAAAACAATAGATCAATTCCAGCGACGGAAGGGTTAAGCAGAAATGGCGGTCACAATATCAATCGGGTCAGGAAAAGGGGGAGCAGGGAAAACAATGATTCTCTGCAACCTTGCCCTTCTCCTTGCCAAAAAAGGAAAAAAAGTTTGCCTGGTTGATCTTGATATAGGGGGGGCTGATGTTCACCTTCTTTTCGGGCTATTTAATCCCAAACACTCCCTTGCCGACTTTCTCACACGAAAAGTAACCTCTATTCAGGACGTCATTCACACATTTTACTCTCTTAATGGCCTGCAACTTATACCTGGAAGTGGCAGTACTCTGCAAACTGCGAATATGAGTTTTCAGGAGAAACAACGTCTCCTGCGTAGTCTGAAAACCCTTGATGTTGATGTCGTTTTAATCGATGTCGGTGCAGGTACAAGCTATCACTCTCTAGATTTTTTTATGTTTGGGGATATTCAACTCTGCGTCACACTTCCTGAGCCCACAGCAATTATGGATTTTTACAGTTTTCTCCAACTCTCTACAATCCGTAAAGTGCTTGGCAGTTTTCTCTCTTCCAGTGAGGTGAGCACAACTCTAAAAAAACGAAGCTTTGCATCCCTGCATGAAGTTTTGGAGCTTGCCGAAGCAACACAAACCGGTGCCAGATCGAGAGCACAGCAAGCATTACGGTATTTCCACCCTCTCCTGATAATAAACCGTGATATATACAATGGACAGGTCAATAAGACCAAACTCAAACAGATGGTTGCCAAATATCTGGGTATCGAAATCCCACCACTTGGTAATATTCCGGAAGATAAAGCCATAGGAGATGCATTAAAAGCGTATATACCTGTCTGTGAATTAAGCCCTGATGCACCAGCATCCGTTGCTATGTCACAAATGGCTGATAAACTCGAAAAGATCATCTCCCTTTTCGAACCAACCGTTGAAACATCCTCTCCCAAACAAACAAAACCATCGTAGCGAAAAGTAACAATTTAACACTTTTTTCACCTCATAACCGTTCGTTGCTTGACAGAATTATTTATTTTAAGTATTTTTCTTTGTTTTTGTATTGGTTTTCCACCTGTGAGGCTAACGTTTTATGGGTAGAGTAACACCAGTTACATAATTTTTTTTTAGCGATGACTCTTAATTGTCACAGCCACAACACATTGAAACCAGCGATAACAACTTGACATGTTTGATAATTTAACAGACCGCCTCGAAGGCGTTTTTAAAACACTTCGCGGTGTAGGAAAACTCTCAGAAGAGAACATTAAAGATTCTATGCGTGAAGTGCGCATGGCTCTTCTTGAAGCCGATGTTAATCTTCAGGTTGTTAAAGATTTTGTTGCCAAGATTACCGAAAAAGCGATTGGACTGGAAGTCACCAAAAAACTTTCTCCCGGACAACAGGTTATAAAGATTGTTCATGAGGAACTGGTTGAGCTACTTGGTGGAAACACCGAACAGATTCGTCTTGATGGTCGCCAACCAGTAACCATCATGATGGCAGGTTTACAGGGTTCTGGTAAAACAACTACTTCCGGTAAGCTTGCTAAGATGTTGAAAGATAAGGGACGTAAGCCTTATCTTGTACCTGCTGATGTTTACCGCCCTGCTGCAATTGACCAGTTAACTGTTCTTGGTGAAAGAATCGACGTTCCGGTGCATCCGTCCACTACGGACATGAAACCCGTGGATATCTGTCGTGACGCTGTGGAAGTTGCAGAAGAAAAAGGCTATGACACCCTGATCTTTGATACCGCGGGCCGTCTCCATGTTGATGAAAATCTCATGGGTGAGCTCAAGGAAATACAGAGTGCTGTTCCCCTTTCGGAAGTACTCTTTGTCGCAGATTCAATGACTGGTCAGGACGCCGTCACCGTTGCAAAGAAGTTCAATCAGGATCTTGAAATCAGTGGTGTCGTGCTTACCAAGATGGAAGGTGATGCACGTGGTGGTGCTGCCCTTTCCATTAAGCAGGTAACTGGCAAACCAATTAAGTTTGTTGGTGTGGGTGAAGGGCTTGAAGCGCTGGAAATTTTCCACCCTGATCGTATGGCATCCAGAATTCTGGGAATGGGTGATGTCCTCACCTTAATCGAGAAAGCCGAATCAGTAGTCGATAAGAAAAAAGCAGCTAAACTTGCCAAAAAACTTCAGACAGCAACATTTACCCTTGAAGATTTTCTTGATCAATTGCAGCAAATCAAAAAGATGGGCTCACTTGATCAGATCATGGATATGATCCCTGGCATAAACAAGCTGAAACAGTTAAAAGATGCTCCCAAACCTGATGAGAAGGAGCTTGCCAAAACAGAGGCTATTATTCGCTCCATGACCAAAAAGGAGCGACAAAACCATAAAATCATCAACGCAAGTCGCAGAAAACGTATTGCGACAGGATCAGGCGTCGGTGTTAGCGATGTCAATCGTGTGATCAAGAGTTACTCAGCCATGCTTAAGATGATGAAAAAAATGCGTGGCAAACCCGGTCGTATGACTGGTAAGAAAAGACGTAAAATGCCAAAAGGCATGAGAAGATAATATAATCCGGAGGATATATCGGAAATGGCAGTTAGAATTCGTTTAACAAGACTTGGCAGAAAAAAGAAGCCCTTCTATCGTATAGTAGTTGCAGACAGTGAATGCAAACGTGATGGTAAATTCCTCGATGTTCTTGGAACTTACGACCCGCTTCAGGATCCTGTCGTTGTCAAAGTTGATAACACAAAGCTTGAAGACTGGATGGGAAGAGGTGCGCTGCCTACCACCACCGTAAAGTCTATCCTGAAAAAGATTACAGCAACCGAGTAATATACTATGCAGGAACTAATCACATATATTGCCAAATCGCTGGTAGACAACCCTGACGATGTGCAAGTCACTGTCACCGAAGAAGATGACACCATTCTTGTGGATCTGGCTGTAGCCAAAGATGATCTTGGCAAGGTGATTGGTAAACAGGGCAGAACAGCAAGGGCCATGCGCTCCTTGCTCTCTGCTGCTGCGGGAAAGGAAGACAAAAAATCTCGCCTCAATATCCTCGAATAGTAATCATCAGGATGTAATGGCAGATACGTTTTCCTATCCGACTGAGAAGTATACCCTCATTGGAAAAGTTGCCAAGGCTCACGGTATCAAGGGTGAGTTAAAGCTACTTCCGTTTTCCGGTGATGGCAAAAGCATAACACGACATCGTGAGCTGACGCTTATCACAGCAGCAAGTAAGATTCTTCCTGTGTTCAGTGTCAGCAAAGCACGTATTGGGAAGAAAGAAGTCCTGGTTCAACTAGAAGGTCTTAACGACCGATCCAAGGCTGAAACGTTTGCTGGTTGTGGTGTGCTTGTTCTCAAGCAGGATTTACCTGTCCTTACTGATGACGAGTATTACCTTCATGAACTTGAAGGACTGACTGTCGTAACGATTGAGGGTGAAACTATTGGTCAGGTTGAATCTTTTTTTGATAACGGCTCACAGGATATACTCGTGGTCGGGAAAGGTAAAAACGAATTCTTGATCCCCCTTATTCCCGGTATGATTGTACAGCGGGATGAGAGTAGTCTGACCATAGCACCGCCACCAGGGCTGCTTGAGATAAATCGTGGTGATGATGCCAAGGGAAAATAGCCCATGCATTTTGACGTACTGACCATTTTCCCCGACCTGTTAGAGTCTCCTCTTAAAGAGTCGATCATACGAAGGGCAAGGGAAAAAAACCAGGTACGAATCAACGTTACGAATATTCGTGATTTTGCCACAGACAAGCACTCCATGACCGATGACAGGCCATTTGGAGGTGGTGAGGGAATGGTGATGAAGCCAGAGCCTCTCACCGCTGCACTTTCTTCTGTGAATGATGAGAATAAAACAGGCCGTGTTATACTGCTCAGCCCCCAAGGTAGGCAGTACAACCAGAAAATGGCCGAAGAGTTAAGCACTGAAGAGCATCTTATCCTTATTTGTGGGCGCTACGAAGGGGTGGATGAACGTTTCAGAGCAAAAAGTATTGATGAAGAAATATCCATTGGTGACTATATTCTCACTGGTGGGGAATTAGCGGCTATGATTCTCATCGACTCTGTAACACGATTATTGCCAGGTGTACTCGGATGTTCAGATTCTGCTGATAAGGATACTTTCAGCAGGCACTTGTTAAAGCATCCGCAATATACGCGGCCTCGAGAGTTTGAAGATGTATCAATTCCTGAGGTTTTACTATCGGGTGATCATCAGCGAATTGAAGAGTATCGATTTCTTGAATCAGTAACACGAACCATGGACCGGCGGCCTGATCTGCTGGCAAGAGAATGGTTCAGCAAACAAGAAGTTGCATTACTGAAGAAGAATAAACTGTACCAAACAGTAAGAGACATACAGGAAAGCAATGAGTAGCAACCAGAGTTGCGTAGACATCGTCCTTGTTCACTATCCTGTAATCAACAAAATTGGTGAGGTTATTGGTTCTGCGGTAACAAACCTTGATCTTCATGATATAGCAAGGGCGTCAGCAACATATGGTGTGGACAATTATTATATTGTTACCCCTTATGAAGATCAGCAAAAGCTGGTCACCGAGATCCTTGAGCACTGGAAAACAGGACATGGAGCGACATATAATCCGGCGCGCAAAGAGGCGCTTGCAAAGGTTACGCTGGCAACAACTCTTGATGAAGTGATTGATTCGATCACCAGCAAACGTAATGTCAGACCATTACTGCTTACAACCAGTGCTAAAGAGCAGGAAAAGACACTGAGTTATGAAGTCGTTCGGGACAAAATCCAACAAAATGAAGCACTGCTGCTTCTTTTTGGAACCGCCCACGGACTTACTTCTGAAGTGATGGAAATGGCTGATTTTAGCCTGATGCCTGTGGGTGGAAACACTGGGTATAATCATTTGTCTGTACGATCGGCTGTATCTATAGTATTGGATCGCTTATTGAGCGTATAGTTTTTTTTTGACTTCTTACAAGATCAAATTTACAAATAGATTTGAAACAAGATGCTGCATACATAATGCAGCTAAATGATAAACAACGGAAGAGTTATTATGAGCACAATTATCGACAGAATTGAAATGGAGCAGATGCGCCAGGATCATCCGGACTTTCGTCCAGGTGATACCGTGAAAGTATATATTCGCATCATTGAGGGTAACAAAGAGCGTGTCCAGATTTTTCAGGGCGTCGTTCTGAAAAGAAAGAAAGGCTTGATGGACGCATCCTATACCGTGCGCAAAATATCCCACGGTATTGGCGTTGAAAAAACTTTTGCCCTACACAATCCACGTATTGAGAAAATCGAGGTTGTGAGCCGTGGTCGTGTTCGTCGTTCGCGTCTCTTCTATCTTCGTGAAAGACGTGGCAAGGCCGCTCGTATTCGCGAGCGTGGTTTTGTGCGATAAACAGCTGCCCCAAGCGCTGTTTAATCCTCCTCCGGGGGATAATTTCACAATCGAAAAAAACCTGCAGCAACATGGATATTCTGTTGTTGCAGGTCTTGATGAAGTCGGCCGTGGACCACTTGCTGGTCCTGTGGTTGCTGCTGCCGTCATTTTACCCACTTCCTGCCAGCACTCTCTTTTTTTAGATTCTAAAAAACTTTCTGCAAAATCTCGCGAACAGCTGTTTGCCCGCTTACACGCTATTGATGCACACATTGGTATTGGTGTCGTCTCGCACACAACAATTGATAAAATCAATATTCTGCAGGCTTCTCTTCTTGCCATGAAAAGAGCAGTGCGTGAACTTGAAAAAGCAGGGTCCAACCCTGAATTTCTTCTTGTGGATGGTAAATTCCCCATTCCCATGACCACACCTCAGGAACCACTTATTAAAGGCGAATCCCGCTCTGCTTCCATTGCCGCTGCCTCCATTATTGCTAAAGTTACAAGGGATGCGATGATGGCAAAACTGCATCAGCAATATCCGCATTACAACTTTATAAAAAATCAAGGCTACCCCACTCTTGAACATCGTAATGCCATAAAAAAGCATGGTATTACCCCTCACCACCGGAAAACATTTAACGGTGTGGTTAACAAAAGTGTCTGAATCACGTATTAATCTTGGGAAGCTTGGAGAAGATCTGGCCACCGTTTTTCTGAAACAAAAAGGATTTCAGATTATCACTAGAAATTACAGGCAGAAAACAGGAGAAGTTGATATTATCGCAAAGGATGGTGAGACCCTTATCTTTATAGAAGTTAAGACAAGATCGTCATTACTGTTTGGGCAACCATTTGAGGCTGTGACCATAAAAAAGCAGACACAACTGAATCGTATAGCCCTTGACTATATGACCCGTAACAAGATTAATAATCAGGCAGCTCGATTTGATGTTATCTCCATCCTTATCGAGCAGAACAAAAAACCAAAAATAGAACATCTTGAAAACTGTTTTTAGTGCCGTAGGTTATTCAGCACCCTTCAAGGGGTACTCGAAAGAGTACGGCCTTACTTACCGTTGATCGGTATAAGCTAAACGACTATGTTACCACTTGCCATAACCATGGGCTGTCCCGCAGGAATAGGCCCCGAAATAATCCTCAAGTATTGCTCTTCCACCACTAGTAATGACATCCCTATTGTTATTGTTGGTGACATCAACGTACTTGAATACTATGCAGAAAAGCTGGAGATAAACTTCTTTTTTTCTCCGTGGACTCCAGGAAAAAAACTCTCTCAGACAAAAAAAACTATTCCCGTTTATGAGACCTCAAAACTTGCAAAGGACTCAATAGTACCTGGAATATTCTCCAAAGAAACTTCCATAGCCATGGCTGAGGCTATTGTCCTATCGCAGCAAGGAATACAAGACGGTATCTTTTGCGGCATGTGTACCTGCCCGATCTCAAAAGAATCATTACAGCTTAGCGGACACCATTATCCCGGACACACCGAAATGCTGGCTGCTCTTTGCAATGTAGAAAGTCAGGTGATGATGATGGCAGGAGACACTTTGAAAGTGACCCTGGCCACAGTTCACTGTGCAATCTCTGAGATCCCTTCTTTACTCAGTAGCGACTCGCTCTTGAAACTATTTCAGACGACCTACCAAAGCCTGCAAAAAGATTTCAATATCCATCATCCAAGAATTGCAGTAGCTGCCCTCAACCCCCATGCCGGTGAGGCCGGTATGTTTGGCGATGAGGAACAGAGGCTTATTCTTCCTACAATGAAAAGGGCTGCTGCCATGGATATCCCCTTGCAAGGACCTTTTCCTCCTGATACAATTTTCTTTAAAGCTGCTCGTGGCGAGTACGATCTGGTAATCTGCATGTACCATGATCAGGGACTGATTCCTTTCAAACTTATCCATTTTGATGACGGTGTAAATGTAACGCTTGGGCTGCCCATTGTGCGTACCTCTGTTGACCATGGAACCGCATATGATATTGCAGGCCAGGGAGTTGCCAGTCCCAGCAGTCTGCAAGCTGCAATCAAGATGGCATACTCCATTTGCATAAACAGAAACAAGGCATAAAAAGGGACAAAGTATAGTGACAAAAGCAAAGGGCTTACTTATCGTGTTTGAAGGTACTGATGGAACTGGCAAATCCACACAACTCAACCTTCTCGCTCAAGTACTTGAAAAAAAAGGGATCGATGTTGTCAGCAGCTTTGAGCCAACCAACGGAGTATATGGCCAAAAGATACGTGCACTCTACTCTAATCGTAAAGAGACCAGTCGTGAGGATGAACTTGAGCTCTTTCTTGCCGATAGAAAAGAACATGTAGAAAATCTGATCGCTCCAGCCCTTGCCAGTGGCAAGGTGGTTCTTTTAGATCGTTACTACCTGTCAACCATTGCTTACCAGGGTGCTGCCGGGCTTGATCCTGCCGATATCCTGGCAAGAAACACCTTTGCCCCGGAACCTGACTTGGCACTACTCTTTCACGCACCAATTGAAACAGGCGTCACCCGCATCACTGAAAACCGCGGTGACACACTCAATGACTTTGAAAAAGAAGACTATCTTCGCAAGGTACAAATACAATTTGAGGAGATGGATCTCCCCTGCATCAAAAGGATTGATGCCAACAGATCCATTGAAAAAATCCATCAGGATGTGCTGCGTCTTGTGTTCACCCTTCCCGGTATGAAATGATACTCTTGAAAATGTTTACCCGACACGCTTTTCTTTTCTGCCTCCTGCTCATCAGTTCCTGTGCAACTGCGCCAGACGATGCACTGCACCACCCTCCAGAATCAGCAAAAGAAGAAATTTCAGTTAACATGACGGTTGAGATGCCGGACAGTTCCTGCTCCTACTTCTATCTTCTGTGGGGAACCCATGCAGAAATCAACAAACTTTACCAGGAGGCCGAAGAGGCCTTTGAAAAAGCCTTAATTTGTGATCCTGACTCCAAATATATTTTAAGGAGACTCCCTGTGCTTCTCCTGCGCATGGGAAAACCTCAAGGGGCTGCCGAATGGTTACGGGAGGCAATCAAACAATATCCTGATGCCACAGAGGACAGACTGTTCCTGGCAAGACTAACCATTCGCAACGATAACATCGAAGAGGCGATACAACTTTATAGAGACGTTTTAACGCTCACTCCCGAGGACGAAACGCTCCTGCTTCGTATTAGTTTCCTGCAATCGCAGCAAAACCTGTTTCTGGAAGCTGAAAAAACTCTGCAAGAAGCTCTGGTCCTCAACTCCGAATCGCTCTTTGCCCATCTGTATCTGGCACGTCTTGCAAAGCGGAAAGCTGACAACAACAAAGCTGAAGAACACTACAAAAAATCTTTGAGCATAAACTGGTCAGTGGAACTGGCTCTTGAAGTAGCAGATTTCTATGGTTCGCTTGAACAATACGACAAAGTCGAACAACAGTATCGTATTGTCTACACCAAACAACCTGAGGATTCACGTGGCGGCCTGGGCCTTGTCCATGTGCTCCTTTTGCAAGGCAAAGAAAAACAGGCATTTACTATCCTGAACGAATTACGTGCAAACAGTAACGATCCTGATGCGATCGACATTGTAATGGCAAGGTTATATCTTCGAACAAAAAGCCTTGAAAAGGCTGCCTCTGTTTTAGAACCCCTTGCTGTTGATAAAGGTGTTGATGAAGCGATATATATGCTTTCTGTCATACGATACCAGCAGAAAAATGAAACCGAGGCCTTAACACTTCTCCGCAAAATCAAACCGGATTCCACATATCACGAAGATGGCCTTTCGCTGCAAGTACGAATCTTCATGGAAAAGAAACAATTTCAAACAGCAATTGTACTTCTTCGTGATGCCATTACCTATAATATCAACAGCTCACCTGACCTTTATACACTACTAGCTTCGCTATATATGGAACAGGGACTCTTCCAGGATGGATATAGCACTCTGGATGCCGCCCTTACAGTCCATCCAAACAACACTAAAGTCTACTTTGAGTATGGTTTGCTCCTCGAAAAGGAGAATAAGCGAGAACTTGCTCTACAGCGCATGAATGCATTGCTTGAACTAGATCCTGAACATGCTGAAGCCTTAAATTATGTCGGCTATACCTGGGCAGATATGGGGATTAATCTTGAGGTTGCGCTCTCTTATATACAGAAAGCCATACAACTCAAACCTGGGAATGGCTATATCAGAGACAGTCTTGGCTGGGTCTATTTCCGTATGGGAGAACTGGCCCTTGCCACCAAAGAAATCATGAAAGCCTTGCAAATGGAACCCAACGATCCATACATCCATGAACACCTTGGCGACATTTACCTGAAACTTGGTAACAGGGAAAAAGCACTTGATGCATACCAAGAAGCGCTCAGACTTTTCAAAAATGAAAAAAAACAGACACAGATGCAGGATCAGATAAATGCCTTGTGAAAAAAGTTCCTTTAGCACAATAAATTTCTCTATTTATTGCATACTCTTCTGTCTACTCTTTTCAGGTTGTGCACAAAAACGTTGGAATGATGTACTTTCAGATGAGGAGAACCGTAACATTCAAAACATTCTCCTTGCCATGCAGCAACAGGAGCAACAATGCTTTCAGAGTTATGATGCGGACATGAAAATGTTCTGGAAAAGTCCCATTGGCGATAATGCAGTTGCAGGATATCTGGCCCTGAATACACCCTCATCAGTCAAATATATTGTCAGCAATCCCCTGGGGCAAACTGTCTTTGCCTTTTCCGGTAATGGAAAAACCTTCCAAATACTGAACGCCATAAAACGACAACATATTCGTGGTAATGTTCGCAGCCTTGCCATACGCAACAGAATCCCGTTAATTCTGGCACAGGGTGACTGGTTTGCCTATTTAAGTGGTCGCCTGCCCATTCGCAATCTAATCGTTGAGGAATCAGCTAAAGACAACAGTGACAAGAGTATCTGGCTCAAACTTATCACTGCCAAAGGACCATATACAACAGGTTCCATCCACTTGCAGATTGATCCTGACAAAAAGGAAGTTCTGTCGTATCTCTTTTTAGATGACAGCGGGGATGTGATTGCGGATATACGATATGGCGCAAGAAAGGAAGGGAATACCCCCTGTGGCGTACAAAGAGAAATTCAGATAACAGGACTTCCGTGGGGAGCAGCAATCAGAATTGAGCTTGAAAACATCTCAGGGTTTAATCAATTTAACAAGACAGATTTTTCACTGCCTGTTCCAGCAAGCTTTAACACGCAACTCTGGCCATAAAGAGAAAGCAGCACTCTTTTTTGTTTATTCAGCGGGTGCAGCCAGCGCATCGTAAGAATTAACAATAATTACAAAGAGGTTATCTTCTTTAAAAAACACCTGCTGTAAATCATAGTTTTTATTGGGCACGAGCTGTAAAGTCACGTAGATGGGAGCATCATCACCTTCCTGTTCAACAATTATTGAATCAATGAACTCTCCCTGAGGAGTCTGCTCCTGTATTACATCTGTCCCAATCCTGGTACCTGCAAACACACAGGTAACTGATGGCGTTCCATTTTCTTGTCCGCTCACTTCCGGGGGATAAAAACCATTCAGCTTAAAGAGAACCATTTCACCTTTATTTGAGGTGTTTTCAAAGGTCACTTCGGAGAGTAACGCTTCAAGGTTCAGCGGGTTGTCTTCAACAACCGAAACTTCATCAACGACGGCCTCTGTTTCACTCAGACGTTTCTCTTCCACAACTGGTTCTGTAGGGGTTACTACAACTGCTGTTTCAACTATTTCTTCCACTTCGACTGCTTCAACTTCTTCGGCAACTGCCTGCTCTTTCTTGGGAGGATAATCTGTGGAGTAAAGACTAATGGTCAAGATATTGCTGCTGGCATCAAAATCCTGATCAAAATTCACAGCACTTGCAGATGCGAGATCAAGAACAACCCTGGTTTTATCTTTATGTCGTCCCATGCGGATTTTTTCTACCATACGACCATCAGTGTTAATCACCGAAGGTACAGTCCTGGCCAGTTGTGTATCCATAAAATCAAATACCACACGAGGTTTTTCACCTTTGAGAGCAAAGGCTTTGGGCAGTGAAGCATTGTTTAAATGAAATATTACCGACTCACTGGTTTCGCTATCAGCCTGAAATTTCACATCGTCAATAATACTCTGTGCGGCATGGGAGGACGCCCCAAAAAGCAGCAATACAAATAGACATGACATGAAAGAAATAGCTTTACAACTCCGCATAAATAAATACCTTGATAACCTATTATTTTTTATGGAACTTATCAGATACTTCTTTGAATACATCATCCTCTCTTGAAAAGTCAACCTATTTTCAGTAAATGACTAGCAGGATAATAACAACTATATTGTGGCGTTTAACCACACTCATAATAGCACGGAAACGTGCTACCAACATAAGCAGACCCATATGAAAATGAACTTTGAACGAAGAGAAATCCTTCCTTTTGTCAACAAACCGGGACGTTACCTTGGGCATGAGTATAACGCTACGATAAAAGAGTGGGATAAAATCACCATGCACTGTGCGTTGATCTTCCCTGATCTCTACGAAATTGGCATGTCTCACCAGGGATTACAGATCCTTTATCATATTCTGAATTCCCAGGACGATATTCTGGCCGAACGCTGTTACTGTCCTGACATTGACATGGAGACAATTCTTCGAGAGAAGGATTTGCCTTTAAGTTCTCTGGAAAACAATCGTCCATTAAAGGACTTTGACTTTCTTGGTTTCACGCTGCCCTACGAACTTTGCTATACAAATATTCTGACCGTACTTGATCTTGCCGGTATCCCGTTACTCGCTGCAAACCGGGATGATGATGCACCCATTATTATTGGTGGCGGCTCCTGTAGTTTAAACCCTGAGCCTGTTGCTGATTTTTTTGATGCCATTCTTATGGGAGACGGCGAAGAGGCTATCCTTGAAATTGCAGAGTGTATCAAAAATGCAAAAACAGACAAACTCCCCCGCAACCGGACTCTGGAACTACTAGCTGCAATTCCTGGCGTATATATCCCCTCTTTTTTTGAACCTGTTTATACGGAAAATGGTGAACTTACAGAGATTAAATCACTGCACTCTGATTTTCCCATTGTTACCAGACGTATTCTTGCAGATCTTTCATCAATGGACCACCTGTTGCATCCTTTGGTTCCTAATTCCAAAATAGTTCATGACAGATTGGGTGTGGAAATAGCAAGGGGCTGTACCAGAGGCTGCAGATTTTGTCAGGCTGGAATGATTTACCGACCAGTACGTGAACGCACGCCTGAGCAGATCTTTGATCTGGCCTGTCAGGGCATTAAGAATTCAGGTTTTGACGAACTTGCCCTGCTTTCACTCTCAACAGGGGATTATTCTTGTCTCTCCACAAGTTTACCACAGCTGATGGATCGTTTTGCCTCTGAGGCAATTTCTGTTTCAATGCCGTCCATGCGGGTTGGCACGTTAACCCCCAAACTTATGGACGAAATTAAGCGAGTCCGTAAAACCGGTTTTACTCTGGCTCCCGAAGCTGGCAGTGAACGTTTACGCAGAGTTATAAATAAAGGGATCACCGAAGAAGACCTGCTTGCCACCTCGCGTGATGCATTTGGCTTAGGCTGGAAGGTCATGAAACTCTATTTTATGATTGGCCTACCGACAGAAACAGACGAAGATATCGAAGCCATTGCCGAACTCGCCATAAAGACAAAAAAGATCGGAAACCAGGCAGCACCCGGACGCCAGCAGATCAACGTAAGTCTCGGTACCTTTGTTCCCAAACCGCATACACCCTTTCAGTGGAATGCGCAGATTTCCATGGAAGAAAGTCGGGATAAGATAAATGCACTGAAACGTATGCTTCCTCGTAAAGGAATCAACCTGAAATGGCATGAGCCTAAACAGAGTTACCTTGAGGGTGTTTTCTCAAGGGGCGACAGACGACTGTCACAACTTCTTGAAACGGCGTGGCGACATGGAGCACGTCTCGATGCCTGGTCTGATTATTTCAATCTTGAACGCTGGCAGCAGTCAGCCGATGAGTGCAATATTAATTTAGACAACTATTTATTGGCGAAAGATCTTGAATCTGTATTGCCATGGCAACATCTGCATAGTGGCATCGATGAAAGTTTCCTCAAAGATGAACTACAGAAGGGAATGGGAGAACATTACACTCCCGATTGCCGCTATCACAGTTGCCAGAAATGCGGTCTCTGTGATTTCAAGACCCTAAAACCCATAGTGATTGACAGGAAAAAGACAAAGGAAGCAGAAGAAACTGTCCCTACTCCTGTACCACTGAACGAGAGCCCAAAATCAACAAAAGAAGAACTACATATTCGTTATATGGTCAGCTACTCCCGCCTTGATGATATCTGTTACCTAGGACACCTGGAGATACTACAGGTCATCTTTCGTATTTTGCGGCGAGCAAATATTCGTACAAACTTTTCCAAAGGATTTAACCCTTCACCAAAAGTTTCTTTTGGTCCGGCCCTGCCAGTAGGCACCAGGAGCATGGCTGAGTATTTTGTAATGGATCTGCCTGCTCCTCTTACAGATTTCGAGGAAGCAAAAACAAGGCTCAATGCCCAAATGCCTCCAGGCCTGATGATTCAGGACATCAAACTGCACAGTGGTTCAGTTCCACAACAGGTAATAAATTCCTATTCCATCATTCTGCATCCTGCACTTTTAGCTGAAGACATAACAAAATTAAAGCAGTTTATGGAGCAAGAAACTTTCCTGGTCAAACGTACACGAAAACGCAAGACAAAAGAGATCAATATACGTCCTCTGATCTCATCGCTTACAATTCTTGATGACGGATCAATTGACATGCAGGTGATCAGCCGCGCCAGTGAAGCCGGAGTCAAACCTCTGGAGGCAATTGCGGCCATCCTCGGAAAAAGTCAGGATGATTTCCTCTCATCAGAAATTTTAAAGACAAGCTGGCAGGAGTTATAGAAATCCTGTTGCTAGAGACCTATGATCATGGTAAGAATCCAACTCTGATGGAGTCGTATTTATGCCCTTTTTACGGATAAAAACTCTTCATCTTTTTTGTCACTACAAAATTGAAATTTATCAATTCTTGCCTAAAACATTATAATTAGAATAAAATATTACAAGGAGAAAACTATGACTACCAAAAAAATCGTACTCCGAGATGATCAAATGCCAACACAATGGTACAACGTTGGCCCGGATATCCCAAACGGATTACTGCCTGCCCTTGATCCGGAGACCAAGGAGCCCATGGGGCCCGATAAACTTGGTGTTATTTTCCCAATGTCTCTCCTTGAACAGGAAATGTCTGACGAAAGGTTTATTGATATTCCTGAAGAAGTTCAGGACGTCCTCAAAATCTGGCGTCCATCTCCCATGGTTCGCGCAACAAGTCTTGAAAAGGCCCTTGGTACCAAGTCAAAAATCTATTTTAAGAATGAAGGTGTTTCACCTGTCGGCTCCCATAAGGCAAACTCTGCTGTTCCACAGGCATACTACAATGCCAAGGAAGGAATCAAGCGCCTAGCTACGGAAACCGGTGCTGGCCAATGGGGATCTGCTCTCTCTTTTGCAACGCAGAAGTTTGGTATCGAATGCAAGGTATATATGGTTCGGGTTTCCTTTGACCAGAAACCTTACCGTAAATCAATGATGCACACCTTTGGTGCGGAAATTGTGTCAAGCCCGAGTGAAGATACAGTGATTGGACGCCAGATCCGGGAACAATATCCCGATACTCCCGGTTCCCTCGGTATTGCCATTTCTGAAGCCATTGAAGATGCTGCAGGGCGTGACGATACAAACTATGCGCTGGGTTCAGTTCTCAACCACGTAATCCTGCACCAGTCCATCATCGGTCTGGAAGCAAAAAAACAGATGGAAATTGCTGGTGACTATCCGGATGTTATTATTGGTTGTTGTGGTGGCGGATCAAACTTTGCTGGTCTGGCGGTTCCCTATGTACCAGACTATCTCGATGGCAAAAAAATTCGTTTTGTAGGTGTTGAGCCCGCATCCTGCCCTACTCTTACCAGGGGTAAACTTGCCTACGACTTTGGTGATGTGGCCCAATCCACCCCACTGTTAAATATGTACACTTTAGGCCATGACTTCATTCCTCCAGGAATCCATGCCGGTGGCCTTCGTTATCATGGAATGGCTCCCATTGTTTCTGCAATGGTTCGTGAAAACATCATAGATCCAATAAAAGTGCAACAACTTGAATGTTTTGAGGCTGGAGTTCTTTTTGCCAGAACTGAGGGTATTATTCCTGCTCCTGAGACCTGTCATGCCATCCGTGGTGCAATTATCGAAGCAACACGTGAGCTCGACAAACCACAGACCATTCTCTTTAACTTTTCCGGTCATGGTCTAATTGATATGGCATCCTATGATAAATATTTCTCCGGCGATCTGCATAATTATGATTACCCTGAAGAAGCCATTGCTGCTTCCATGAAAAAATTGCCCAAAATTTAACCTTAAAACCAATCGCACTGCATTGAAACTGCTACGAAAATCGACCACATCCTTTTTCGGAGCAGTTTTTCTTTTTGTGTTCTTTTTATCCCCCTCCCACCTTGTTGTTGCCAGTGAAATTCCCGCTATACAGAAACACATTCAGAATGGAGGATATGCACTTGCCCAAGATGGAAAGATACTCCATGCGTCCAAATTAAAAATACCCTTTATCCCTGCCTCCACCATCAAACTCGTAACCAGCCTGGCAGCGCTGAAAATTCTTGGACCGGATTTTCGTTTCCACACCAAGTTTTTTATAGATAAAGAACAGAATCTTATCATTCAGGGCTTTGGAGATCCCTTTCTTATTTCTGAGAAAGTGACCCGCATTACACAACGTATAGCAGATCTTGGAATCAGTGAAATTAACAATATTATCCTTGACGACTACGCCTTTGCTCTTGATTCTGTAACGGATGGTTCAACAGGATCGAAGAATCCCTACGATGTGAATAACTCAGCACTTGCCGTTAATTTCAACACGTTACCGCTAAATGTATACCGAAGAGCTAAGATACTATCGCCCGAAGCACAAACACCTTATATTTCGCTAATGGGACAAGTTGGAGCAAACCTATCAACTGGTTACCACCGCGTGAATGTCGATGCTTTTCCGAGACAGAACAAACTGTCTAACAGTCTTCGTTATTGCGGAGAACTTTTTCAAGCCTTGCTAAAAAAGCAGAGGATCAACGTTAAGGGCACCATTACACACGGCAAACGCACAGAAGGTTCACTGCTACTGCTCGACGTTACAGCCAGTGAAACAGTGGAGGAACTCATCGAATCGTGTTTGCTCTCTTCCAATAACTTTATGGCCAACCAGCTTTATCTGGCACTTGGAGCCAAACGCTTTGGTTTTCCTGCCACCTGGCAGAAAAGCCGTTTAGTTATGGCAGAATTCATAGCAGATGATCTGAAACTTAGCCCAAATCAAATAACAATGGTTGAAGGATCTGGGCTCTCGAATAAGAATCGAATTACTGCTGAAGCATTGATTTTGGTACTGGAACATTTCCGTACTCACGCCTCTCTTATTCCAATAAAATACGGTACCCGCATGAAGTCAGGAACTTTGAACAAAAGTGGTGTGTTCTGTTATGCGGGTTATATTCCAAATGGAAAAAGCAGTAGGGCTTTTGTTATACTCTTAAACCAGAAGCATAATCGCAGAGACCAAATTCTGAAAATCCTTTATCAACAGTAGTAAAGTAGCAACCGACCCCGACATGTCACGTTGTGGTAATGCCAAATTCCTTTACCTGACAACTTCTTCCAATGCAAAGAAAAGTGAATCAAGATTCATTTTCTTTTTTTCAAGTAAACCACAAAATAGCCTAAATATTACTCGCCGGGCTTCTCAACCTCCCGATTTCTCTTTTTTTAAACTATTAAATTAAACAGTTTATCTCTACGTTTGCTATTATTGGCTTTACATTGCACCAGCAAAATGACGTATAATAGTTTTGCACCCTATACGAATAGGGGTCTTTCAGTTTTTATCACTGACAACAGCTATGTATCGTTAAAAAAGACTAATGGCACGCGCTGTGCATATATCGGTGAAAGCTAGATTTATTGCAAAGAAACTTACCTTTGCCCAAGCTCATTTCTTTAATTAAGGAGGAACTATGAAGAGAAGTATGATTAAGCTGATTCCGTTTTTCATCATGGCATCATTTCTGGTGACCGGATGTAATCACGATACAAGCTCAACCGTGAAGGCTGCCAAACCAGCCATTGAAGCAAAAACACAAAAGTCTAAAGGTCCTGTTTACAAGGGTAAGGTTGTTGGAAAATCAAATAAAGCCAAGAGTATTTCCATTGTCGTCGGCAAGGGAAAGAAGGCCAAGACCATTATGGTCAAATTTGATAAAAACACCAAAGGTGTAGAGCACGCCGCCAAGGGACATGCGTCGATCATTTTTTATGATATGCGTGATGGTCAGCCTTGGGCCACAGTTATCAAGCCTAAACTTGCCAAACTGCCAAAAGGTGTTTCCGAGATCAAAACAGCGGATTTAAAAACGTTGATCGATGCCAAAACTGATTTCGTACTCATCGATGCTCGTCCTGGAAAACGATACGCCGCAAGCCATATGCCTGGTGCAATCAGCATTGGAACCAAAGCATATAAGAAAAAAGCAGCTTCCGCACTCCCCAAAGATAAAGATAAGCTTCTCATCATGTATTGCGGAGGGCCCACATGAGGCATGTCAACTAAGATCGCCGGTCTGGCGAAAAAAGATGGCTATAAGAACGTAAAAGTTTATCTCGATGGACAACCAGCGTGGGTTAAAGCTGGTAACATGGTCTATGCAAGCAAAGGTAATATAGCGAAAGGCAATATTGTCCTCATCGATCTCCGTTCAATCAAAAAATCAGAGGCTGGCCGCATTGCCCGCTCTATTTCAATTCCTTATGAAACACTCGATGACCGCCTTGATGATATCCCCACAAAGGCACCCATTGTTTTATACAGTGACTCCATAGAAGAAGCTGACGAAGCAGCTGAAGATCTTCGTGACGAAGGATACAAAAAAATTGCACTGGTTGCCGGAAATTATGCTGGTTGGGTTAAAACTGGTGGCAAAACTGTAACTGGCCCTGTTGTTACAGACGTTTCCTGGGTAAGAAAACTCGCTAAAGGTGAAGTCGGGAAAGAAGACTTTATGAAAGCAGTCAGTGGCGCCGATACTGGCGCAGTTATCCTTGATGTACGTACGACAGATGAAGCCAGTGAAGGTGGTTTTAAAAATGCCATTGCGGTACCACTTGACCAGGTAGGCTCTCGCCTTGCTGACATTCCAAAAGACAAGAAAATCTATGCTCACTGTACCACTGGTGCCCGTGCTGACATGGCTGCTCAAGAACTGAATAAAAATGGATATAAAGCATTCTTCTTTGTTGCAAATATTTCTTGTACAGGAAATGATTGTACTGTCGAAGATTAATCCTTAAAAACTCCTGAGTCCTTTCTGCAAGGACTTCCTCTTAGGAAGAGATATGTGTAAAAGCATACCTCTTCCTTTTTTTTTGCCGTTTTGGCAGTTACTCTTTTGCTTTACTTATCCTTAACCGCCTTATATTATGGTGCTAGACACAGCTAACAAAATAACGTTTTTGCACTATTCAGGTCATAAATGAAAAAAAAAATCATCGAACCAAATTTTCTCTTTATTGAAGAAAAAATTCGTGTCGGCAATGAAGAACGATCAGAAGAAATCACGATCACTGAGCTTGTGAAAAAGAACCAATCCATTCTTTCCTGGCCTGATCTTAAAAGCAGCGCGCAGCAAGATATAAAAAAACGCACAGTTCACAGTGGAAGAAATACCCACTTTGCAGATGATGGAAACACGCTTATTGCCTCAACCGTTGGCTATCCAAGGGTTGATAAGTTTATACAGGAAAACAGCGGCGAATCAATTCTTCTTGTTTCCGTAAATCCTCTGGTACGCATTTCTGATGACAACATGCAAGCCACCCTTTCCATACATCCCACGACAACAAATGGCTTTTCACCCAGAAGCGATATACTCTTGGAACTACTTTCTGAAGCTAATATTAATTATGGCATAGATGAAGTGGCTCTGCAAAAGGCTTTGGATATCCTCGAAAAGGGCTGCGACGATTTCCATGATATTCCTATCGCCACTGGTCTACCTTCTCAAACAGGTATTGATGAATTCTTGCAATTTGCTTTTGAAATAGGGCCAATTGCAGGTACCGTAATGAAAGATGGATCTATTGACTTTCGAGAGCGTAAGATAATGATAGGAGTCAGTAAGGATGAATTGCTGGCGACTCGCATCAAGGCCGTCCCTGGAACCCCTGGAGTTAACGTCAACGGTGAAGAGGTTGAGCCGGATGGTGGCCAAACCATTGACGTTAAGATTCTTAATGACACCACCTATTTTGAGAATACAGGCGAAATACGAGCCACCAAAGATGGTGTTCTGACGGTGGTCAACGGAGCTCACATTCGTGTCTGTTCACGGCAGGTAATTAATGGCGACATAAATTATGAAACGGGTAACGTTGAGTCCAAAAACTGTGTTTCTATTCAGGGTTCCGTCCAGCCTGGTTTCAAAGTGGAAGCGAATGGTGATATTGAGATCAGAAAAAATGTGATGTCAGGCATCCTCGAAAGTAAGTCGAATATCGTTGTCAAAGGTGGCATAACGGGTAAAAACACATCCATCATAGCAGATGGCGATGTGGATATGTTTTTTATAGAACAGGGCGAAATTGCTGCTGGCGGTAACGTTATTGTTCGCAAACAAACCTACTATAGTAATGTCGCTGCTGGCGGCAATATCCGCTACCAGCCTGGTTGCAAACTTGTTGGTGGCCATATAACAGCTGGTCGCAATATAAGTGCGTCCAGTGTTGGATCTGACAACAGTCCCCCATCTCACCTTGCGGCCGGGGTTGATTTTGAAAGACTTCGATATTACTACGAGTTAAAAGAAAATCGGAGTAAACAGCACGAGATCCTAATCCAATGGATGCAGCGCCATGGTAACGCTAAATCCAGAAAAGTAAGGCTGATGGAAAAGGAACTTGATGAAACAAAAATAAAACTGCTTAAATTGAACCTCATTCCCGGCACGCTTAAATATTCACGTGTTGGTGCTCTTAAGGAGCAAAATGAGCACACTGAAGATGCCGAGAGTATCGAAAAAAATGGAATTGATATCAGTAAAATCCATATAGATGTACAGGGAACCATGTTTGCAGGTACTGAACTGCGAATTGGAAACCAACAAATGACACTCTCACAAACTATTTCTAATCGCCGGGTTAAACTCAACAAAAAACAAAAACGACTTATTGCCACCCCCCTGAAAGGAGTGTAAATGCAGCTGTCTGTCACGCATTACAGATCATTATTAAATTCCAGACAGTACACAATGAAGATAACAATGGTTCGCTTTTAAAACAGTAACTCCCTTGTCGGAACATGGGGTCTTGATTTTACGGATCATGCCTACCTTGAAAGCTCTCTTTTCCTCGATGATGCTTTGGCAGTCTTGATGAAGAAGCTCTACAATCTGCCTTAGACACATTTGCCGACCTACGGGACGAGAGTAAACTTATTTTATTGGGGTCATCCCCCATGTTGCTGCACTAAAAGAGAGAATTCCATTGCAAATTAAAATTTCAAAAAATCCGGTGGACAAAACCCTATGAAAGGACCTGGTATTTTAAGAAAACAACTATTTCAGCCTTGCCATTTCATATCTCTTGCAATATCCTTTTATTAGGAATAAAAACAAGAAAGTACACCTGCTGTAGTCAAGAACCCCAAATACAACACATCACACATTCCGTATGAGCTATCTGGAAAAACCAATCTTTATCACTTTGGGAAACCGCAAAGGCGGTGTTGGCAAAACCACTTCTGTTATCAATCTTGCCAGTTATCTTGCCGAAGTCGGAAAAAAGATACTTATTATTGATACAGATCCACAAGCCAACTGTTCCTCAATCCTGTTGAGACATTCTGAAGACCTGACTGGTCGATCGCTGATTGATGCCCTTGAGGACTCATCCGGGGCCACACTTCTCTCCGCCATAGTATGCGACACATACCATCCACGCATACATATCATTCCAAACACTACCCGATGTATGCTTTGGGAAAGAAAGATAGCCCAACATAGTGACGCGGTAATGGGAATAAAACGGCTTGTCGAAAGGGATAAAGCATTGAACAATTATGATTTCATCTTCTTTGACACTCCGCCAAACCTTGGCGTAATGATGAATAATGCGCTTATGGCTTCAGATTATGTAATTATCCCAATTCCGCCCTCCGACCAGTTCGCTCTTGATGGGCTGGCTGCCTACCTCAACCTTATTGGCAGCATTAGAAAGCACAATAACACGTTGCAATTACTGGCAGTCTTAATCACAAAATACGATCCTTCATGGGGGAATTCTGCCTGGAATCTCACCCAGATAAAAAAGTACTTTTCGCAAAAGGGTATAAGCCTTTTCAATACGCATATTCACAGTTGTGCAGAAATTGACATGGCACACGTTGAAAGAAAACCAGTCCTTGAATCTGCCCCTAAAAGTAGTGGTGCCGCTGAGTACTCAGCCCTTGGCATGGAACTTCTTGAAATTTTCAAGGTCATTCGCTGACAGAAGTTCTAAACGCTATAATTCGGTGGTGGCTCAAATTATTTTTTTATGTTATAAAGGCTACTTAAACAGTTTCGTATTCGCTACCAACACTCGTGCTTCCCATGACAAAGCAAAGCAATACTGACAATGATATCTGTGCCTCCATCCACTCTCCCGACAATATCGACCCTTTCGAAGGATTGGATCTAAATGATATTTGCGTCTCCCCTGCTCGTCTAAATACTTCATCAGACGTACCTGCAAAAACCAGCAAACCTGCCGAAGAACTCTTTGGCCTGAATCCTCTTGATGGCATTAATCTGAAAGATATCTCTGTCAGCCCCGGAGAAATCACCTCCGCAACTCCTCGAACCGAAGCCATTCAGGAACAACAGTCACAGCCACAGAGCCCTCAACAGGAAGACGTTAATTTTGTGATAATACCTCAAGATGAGACAGCCAGTGAGGCGGCTGCCAAGAAGAAGAAGAAGTACAAAAGACCCAGCCGTTCCCTTTCCACTGATATTGCACACCTACCAGCAAAACTTCCTCAATCTGGTATTAACCCTATAATCGAAAAGGCTTATCATTATGCTGAGCTTACCCAGATCCGGCAAAAAGTATTTTCCAGTTTGCAGAAAACTGGTGGCAAGACACTGCTGATCGCCAGTCCCCATGACAACACCGGAAGTAGCCTGTTGGCTGCTGCATTAGCGTATAACACTGCTTGCTCCTGTCAACAGACTGTCTTGTTGATTGATTGCAACATGCGACGGGCCGGACTCCATGATTTCTTTTACGTTCCGCAATCCTATGGATTTACCGATCTGATACAGGACAATCTTCCCTGGAAGGCTGTGGTCAAAGACACTAGCATTTCCGGTCTTAGCATTATCACTGCAGGAGACCAGATTGAGAACTTCTCTGACTTTCTGCAGTATGCCCATATTCCAAAACTGATGCAGGATATCCGTAACGAATATGATCTTATTATTTTTGATACATCACCCATTCTGCACCCAAATCGAAACAATGTAAATATTGTGTCCCTTACAGCTGTTACTGATTATTTTCTTCTTGTTACTAAACAGGCAGGAACAACTAAAGACCATTTAAAGCAAACAAAAGATATCGTAGAGGCAGGTAACGGAAAAATAGATGGGATTGTAATTAATGAACATTCTCCAAGTTCAAAACCAGCACCTTATAAGAAATAAAACCCGCAACCAAAACATATGCCACCAATAAACCCACAAGGAATGCAAGAGCCGGTAGACCCACAGTTCTTTATTGCCAAATATCTTTCTCCTGTCTTGGAGCACAAATGGATAGTATTCGCCTGTACTCTCCTTGGACTTGCCATAGCTGTACCTGTCAGTTTTCTTATTGAGCCTCAATACAGCAGTACTGCAGTCACCCAACTGGAAACGCCCAGAGCCCAGATGATTTCCAAGGTAACAGAAGAAATTGCTGCACGAAAGGGTGACACCGCCTTTATTACAGCGTCTGTGGAACGCATGCACAGTTCCATGTTCAGAACAGAGGTGTTAAAAATCATCCCAAAACGTCTACAAGATGAGCTGGAAATGCCATTAGAGGTCCAGGGACAGCTAAAGAAAAAGCTAAAACCCATGGTCAAGAAGCTCTTGAAAATGAATCTACCTCCGGGGCCTTCATCCACTTCTGTAATAACACCTGCACGCCTGGATAAGCTCGGTAAGCGGATTGAAATAGTAGGAGATACCAGAAAAGGAATCATCCAGATTACAGGTACCACTTTTGCCCAGGACATGACCACAGTACTTGTACAGAGCTACCTTGACGTATGGGTGGCCATGAACATGGAGACCAATAAAAGCCTCATACGCCACGAACTGGACTTCACCAAATCCCAGAAGGATGATTATTTCTTAAAATTAAAGGAAGCTGAAAAAGAACTTCGCTCATTCAAGCAGACCTTTGAAATTCCACCTGCTTTAAGTTCAGTTACGGATATGGAACTACAGTCACAACTTGACGTTCTCCAAAACAAAGTTGCCAATGCCAAAGAACGTTACAAGCGCATTGATGATATTTTTCTTGATCTCAGCCGTAAAGAAAAATCAGTCGTCAATAATATCAAAATTCTCAATCCACCACAGGTACCCATAAATCCTTCCAAGAATATGCAGTTCCAAATTATCCTTATAGGGCTGCTGCTTGGTGCCGCATTGGCCATAGGGCCAATACTAGCGCTCGATTATTTTAAGGGAAATATCCGCCACAAAAAAGATATTGCAAGTGCGGTCGATATACCTATTATTGGCAGACTGCCTGTTATTAAATAGAGCAATTAGCCTTAACATGTTTCATTTGATGAATCTTTCAACAGAGAATACACATGTTTAAAAGTCACCCCATCCTCTTCACCACAATCTTTTTGTCTACGTTTTCCCTGGCTTCAAATTCTCAGGCACGACTGAATGTATTTACGGCAGGGATAACTACAGGGTACGACCACAGCGAAACAAACTACGACAGAGAAAATGAAACTGATGAAACGCTTCCCTCCCCAAACCAGTACACAAAGAAATTGAGCATTGGCCCTATTTTTATTTTGGAAACTAGCAGCAGCATAGACCAGTTGACCATCAACTACCGCCCCAGTTACGCTTACGACTTTGAAAACAGCAAAAGTGATGTTGATCACAACTTTGCCCTTTCTGGACACCGAAGTTTCAACAAAGAACTGCGCGGTGATATAAGCAACAATTTCATATACTCTGACGATCCCACTCTGATCACCGATGACAGCAGTTCCGATTATAACAAGGGGCGCAAACGATACTGGACGAACACCTTCAATATCAAATCAACGTACACCTATTACAAACAGAGCTTTTTCGGTGGCGGATACACTTACCGCGTCTTGCGAAACGACGATACCGGCATCGGCGGCTATGAAGATTACGACAAACACAGTGCTGACATATTTCTCACCCATCGTTTTAACGCCTCCTGGAATATCGAAAGCGATGCAAGTTATACACGTGGTCTTTTTGACCCCCCTGATCAGGAAGTCATTGATTTGGTAGAGGCTGGACTTGAATCGCTCACAGGTGACAACACAACAGACACTGATACCAGCGATCTTTCAAACGATCTCTCCGAGTATCGTCTACATGCGACTCTGAACTACGTATTTACACCTTCTAAAACATTACAGACAAAGTATACATTCTCTGCCAGCAATTATGAGGCCATCCTTCGCAATGATTCAGTACTTCACAATGTCTCATTTGGTGCACAATATCAATATTCCAAACTTCTTTCTTTTGGCCTGGGCGGAGGGCCATCCTATGAAAAGACAGATACCTACGATGCAAACTGGAATTATAACGCCTACTTTAATCTCAAATACACACTTGGCAAACGCACATCATTGTCGGCAAGTGCTGAGAAAGGCTATGAACAGGACAACTTTTCATCAAACAATAGTGCGCTAGGAAGAGACCAGGGACTCACAGAATTTGTCGACTGGCAACTGGATTTTACCCATAAACTTTTAAAAGACGTTGACCTGTCTCTTTTTGTCTCGTACCGGGATGAACGACAGGAAAATATTGTCCATGGAATTATCACTGCTATTGAAGATGACACAGATTTACAAGGAACAGACCGGGAAGAACGACGAGAATTGTCTGTTTTCAACAGGGATATCTATCGTGGAGGATTCACCCTCACCTACAAGTTTATGCAATATTGGAGCACTGCTTTTAATTACACCTACAGAAGGCAGAGTTCAGAGCGAATCAATGACAGTTATGATGAGAACAGGGCGTATTTGACTCTTTCTGTGCAGAATGAAATTTTCCGCTGGTAATTAACGTCCCAGATTATAAAGTTTCAGCCGGCAAACCAGCAGATTGTATGTAGATTGGGGGCTCGACATCTGTTCCTGCCAGCTTCACTTCAACAGTAGCTTCCGGCGTTTTCCCTTTTATTTTTTTTCCGTAACGAACAACCAGATCTGCCGACTCCTGTATGGGGGCAGCAATATTTTGGGCATCCACTTCAACACCTGCAACCCCACGCAGCAAAGCAGTGGGCCCTGGCCGTTCTGGCATATAGAGGAGCAGATCACCTTCTTCGGCCAAAGACTCTATTTTCTGATTTTCCTGCTCATTACGACCAAGAATCAGCCATCCTCCATCGCTAACTTCAAACTGCCGCCCCCCAAGTAATAAACGAATATCGCTGATCCGTATATCCTGAGCCTTTACAATAAAATCCCCTTTATAAATCTTTTCAATTCTTTCACTTAATATAGGATCGGCCAGAGTACAACCACCTGCCGGTGTGGGGAAATTCTGGATGCCAAAATCTTTTGCCAGTTGTATTTGCCGCGAACGTCCGCGTCCACTAAAATCTAACAACTTTTCACGGTCCACCCATCCTTCTGTTTCTGCAATGGTGGGTGTCATAAGTTTAGCAGACAATGGACGAAGCAAGAGCCCTTCATTATTAGAGTCTCGTTCAATAACTCGCAGCGTATCACGCCTCTGTGACATTGGGCGCTGACCGAGTACTTCACCGCTAATCAGAAATGATGCATCATACTGACCCATCATTTCTTTTATGCGAGTGCACATCAGAATTTTACAATCTATACAGGGGTTAAAATTCTTTCCAAAACCGTGGGATGGATTGTGAAGCAGTTCAAGGTAATTCTCGCTGAGATCGTAAAGCACCACATTCAAACCGTATTCATTCAGCACTTCCTCTTTATATGCCTCTTGATTTTGCAGAAGTTCATAGTCGAAGAATGGAGTAACAAACTTAACACAAATCACATTAATCCCTAACGATTCAACTAATTTCGTAGCAAGGATAGAATCGAGCCCACCGGAGTACAATGCTAAAGCAGTTCTCTTTTTCATAACGAGGCCTCTCCCTTTTGCAACAGCTCTTCAGCCCAGGCTCTGGTTTGCTCTGTGACAGAGTCACCTGCAAGCATACGGCTCATCTCATCCAGACGTTGCTGCGGATCAAGCAGGTTTATTTGTGACTGTGTTCGCCCATCTTCCACCCCTTTTTCAACAAGAAAATGACTGTTTCCACGCGCTGCAATCTGTGGCAGATGAGTAATGCAAAAAACCTGATGATGGGTTGATAATTCCTGAATTTTTCTGGCAACAGCCTCTGCAGCTTCACCACCAATTCCCGCATCAACCTCATCAAAAATGACAGTCTCAACCATATCTTTTTTAGCAAGCAAACACTTAAAGGCAAGCATTAAGCGGGATAATTCTCCGCCGGAAGCAACTTTTGCAAGTGGCCTTGGTGGCTCACCCGGATTTGCTGAAAAGAAAAATTCTACCCGATCCCAGCCTCCCAGCCGAAGCGCATTCGCACTACAGTCATGTTCAAGAAAATGTACTTCAAGCCCTGCCCCGTTAAAAGCAAGAGATTTCAGCTCCTGTTTCATGGCAGTTTCAAACTTTTTGGCAGTCGTTTTTCGTTTTTTAGACAAGAGAGATGCCTGGGCACAGAGTGCGGTCTCCATTTCACTCAATTCCACCTCACATTCGGCGACTGCCTTATCCAGGTTTTTGATCTGCAGCAGCTCCTCTTCTGCATTTTCAACATAATTTACTACGTCTTCCAAACTACTGCCGTACTTACGCTTCAGACTTTGCAGTTCATTTAAGCGTTCATTCACCTCATCCAGACGACGAGGGTCATTTGTTAATGAATTTCTGTAGCCTCGAAGTTTTACAACAAGATCTTCGGCAAGAAAACTTAATCCTCCAAGTTCTGTTGCCAGTTCCTCAGCAGCACTATCGAGCTCTGCAACCTGACTCATATCCAGACGAATCTGTGTAAGGCCATCCTGCAACGATCCAGACAACAGGGCATGAGATTTTTGACTTATTCGAATTAATGCCTCTGCACTTTTCAACCGTTTCTTTTCAACACTCAGATTTTCATCCTCTCCAATGACAGGCTCTATCGCACGGATCTCCTGAATCTGAAATTGCAAAAAATCCCGACGCTGTTCTTTCTCCTGCTCCTGTTGCTGAAGTTTTGTTAGAGTTTCAAGCTTTTCCTGCCACAGGGTAAATGATTGATCGAATGCATTACGAAGAGGTGCTGTTTCACCAATAGTATCTATAAATTCCAAATGATAAGGAACCTGCAACAGCTGTTGGTGGTCATGCTGAGAGGCGACATTTAACAGACTTACGGCAAGTTCAAGTCCCATTTTAACCGTGGCCGGGGAACCGTTAATATACATCCGGCTCCTACCCTTGTTATTCACCACCCTTTTAACCAGCAAAGTCTCCTCAATATCCATACCCTGCTTTTCAAAAATGGACTGGAGCAGGGTATTTTTGGGAGACACCTCAAAGAGAGCTTCAACAACACAGCTCTCTTCACCACTCCGCACCCAGTCAGCAGACGCCCTGCCTCCTGTAAGCAAATGAATTGCACGGAGCATTATTGATTTTCCAGCACCAGTCTCTCCGGTCATGACCACTAGCCCATTTCTGCTATGAGTACACAGGTCAAGATGGAGACTTTCGATCAGAGCAAGATTTTGTATTTTAAGTTCGCAAAGCATCAGGGTGTTATCATTCCTACGATCTCCCCTTCTTCAGGAAAACGATTCAGTACTTTTTTGGAAAAAATGTTTTTGCCATCAACCACAACTTCATATACTCCACCTGAGGATGCGATGAGTTCAACATTTGCGGAAAATGCATTTACCAATTCGTCTTCCAGACTGGAAGCACGCGGTCCATAGTTTCAACTTGTGCAATATTCGATACTTACTTTCACGTACATACTCCAATTAAATTCATTAAAAAATCTTTATCGACACGACTCTAACACACTCCGTAAGATAAGAAAAATAGTCTTTCAACGCCCAAAAAGAAGCAATTTTCCAATTATCAATTCTTTTCTCCGTGAGAACGTGCTTTTTCAACTGAATCTGGTATAATTAACTCCTTTTTACATTAACTTTCAAAGTGATAACATTTCCTAAAAAAAGTATCATGCAAACAGCCCAGTCACATACGAATCTTCTTCCAACCCTTGATCTTCTTAATGGGAATGAAGAACAGCGATTCTCTCCTTCTGCCACACTCAGTACCTTTGCTGTGCGTCGCAAGAAAGAAGAGAGAGTCGGATACCGACAGGCCTTTGCACTCGATGCTGATCGTATCATTCATTCTCGTGCTTACACACGCTATATAGATAAAACGCAGGTCTTCTGCCTCGTATCAAACGACCATATAACCCACCGTGTTCTTCATGTGCAACTGGTTTCCAGAATTGCCAGAACCATAGGCCGTTTTTTACGACTCAATGAAGATTTGATTGAAGCCATAGCACTTGGCCATGATATTGGCCACGCTCCCTTTGGCCATGACGGTGAAACCTTTCTCGCCGATCTCTGTACAAAACATGATGTCCCTTCCTTTCAACATAATATTCAATCTGTTCGTTTTCTGGATCACCTTGAACGTAAAGGAAGGGGCTGGAATCTTAGCCTACAGACACTAGACGGCATTCTCTGCCATGATGGTGAAATTCATGCCAATCGTATTTCACCAAACTGTAACAAAGATTTTACCAAACATGATCTTGAGTTATCTGCAAAGCAACTGGACGCTACCCTAAAACTTGCCCCCATGACACTTGAAGGCTGCGTGGTTCGAATGGCTGATACCGTTGCCTACATTGGCAGGGATATAGAAGATGCTATACTGCTTGGGCTTATTGAGCGCCAGGACACACCTAAATCCAGCAGAGAACTTTTAGGAAACAGCAATGGGGAAATCGTCTACACGCTGGTAACAGACCTTATTGCCAATAGTTTTATACCTGATAGCCCCACTGAAGAACCGGGCTACATTGGATTTTCAGAGAAAATAGGAGAGCAGGTCAAACTGCTCAAGCAGTTTAACTATACAAATATTTACCTCCACCCTAAAACGAAAGAGAACCTACCTCTGATCAAAAACTGTTATGAATCACTCTTTGCTCATTATCTGCACCATCTGCAAAATGGCATCAAAGCAGGCTCTGTTGATCTTATGACAGATATGAACTCCGAGTATCTTGCCACTCATTCAGCGGCTGCCATGGTCTGCGACTATATTGCTGGTATGACAGACGACTTCTTCCTCAAACAGGCAAAACTTGTGGGGTGCGAGGTGCCAAGCAAACGATGAATATCAAACTGCGCACATTCCTACCGGGTGAAAATACCCGAATGATGATCATTGCCACTGTTATTGGTCTTATGGCCGGTGTCTGTAATATCATTTTTCGTACTGTTGTTCACTGGGTGAATGCCATTTTTATGGATGGTGGAAAGGAACTTCTTGGCATCGAACTCGGTGGCTGGCATCTCTTGCTGTTACCTCTTATCCCCATCAGTGGCATGGTTTTACTGATCCCCCTTTCACTCAAATTTCCAGGTGAAGTCAACGGATACGGATTCACCAAATTCCTGCGTAAAGTCAACCTTGAAGGCGGGTATATTAAAGCACGAACGATCGTACTGAAAATTGTGGCTACCGCACTGACCATCGGCACAGGGAACTCAGCTGGTGTGGAGGGACCTATTGCTGCCATTGGTGGTGCTGCTGGCTCACAGGTTGGTAAATTCTTCCGTGTTTCAGGAAGTCGTATGAAGGTTTATATCGCAGCAGGCGCCGCTGGCGGCATTGCCGGAATGTTCAATGCACCCATTGCCGGCATCTTCTTTGCCTCTGAGATTGTGCTATTAGGTACCTTTGAGATATCATCCTTTGCCGCTCTGGTTATTGCCTCAGCCCTCTCCACTGTTGTTACCAGAGCCTACTATGGTGAAACTCCAGCATTTCCAATTCCGCATTACGACATGGTTAATCCTTTTGTGGAAATGCCTCTCTATGCCCTGCTAGCGTTAATTGTTGGCCTGGTAGCAGTCTGTCATATTCATATTTTTTACTGGGTTCGAGATAAGTATGCAGCTCTTCCTATCCACCCTCAACTAAAACCAATCACCGGTGCTTTTATCATTGGTTGCATAGCCATTTTCTACCCGCAAATCATGGGTGACGGGTATGAGTTTCTTGAAGAGGTTTTAAACGGTGAAGGTGCCATTATGCTGCTTTTCGCCCTTATCTTTTTAAAAATTATTGCAACTGCAATAACCCTTGGCTCTGGCGGTGCCGGTGGAGTCTTTGCTCCTGCTCTTTTTATAGGTGCTATGATTGGTGGCTGCTTTGGCCATATTGTCAACCGTTTCCTGCCAACACTCACCGCAGATCCAGGCGCTTATGCAACCGTCGGTATTGGAGCATTTCTTGCTGCATCTACACATGCCCCGATGACCGCTATATTTCTTCTCTTTGAGATGACAGGGAACTATAAAATTATTGTTCCTATTATGCTTACCTCAATTATTGGTACTGTTGTCGCCACGAAGTTCAAACAGGATTCCATCGATACCGTCGATTTTTCCAGGGAAGGAATTGATATTCATGAAGGACGTGAAGCCGCCATTATGAAATCCATTCGTGTGGGTAAGGCGATCACTGAAGATGTGGATTTCATATCGGAAAGGGCGAACATCAACCATTTGCTTGAAATCTTCAGGATGGCAAAAGACAGTTTTTACTTCCCGGTAGTTGACGATTCTGGTCGAATGACTGGTATTATTTCCATGCAGGATGTGAAAAACATCCTGCACCGGGCTGAAGAAGAACGAGTCTGCTATCTCGTGGGCGGTATCTGCTCAAGAGACGTGATCATGCTCACTCCTGACGACACACTGTATAAAGCTATGCAACTCTTTGATGTCAAAGGAATTGAAGAAATCCCGGTGGTTGAAGATCTGGAGAATAAATGGGTAGTGGGAATGCTGAAACGCCGCGATGTGATTGCTGCTTACAACCATGAGGTACTGAAAAAAGGTATCAGTGAAAAAGCTGAAACCATCAGGATTACCTGCGGTGGCTCAAACGACTGATGCTCGAAAAGAAACTTTAACAGTATTTTAGAGTCTTACAATTGAAAGTCGAAGCTTCGGCCAGAAAGCTATCTATCAGTTTTTAACCATATGAGTCGGCATCAATACTTTACAATTTTTTTCAGTTAACTCCAATACTCACAAATCATACAATGAGATTCCATCGCCGCTTTGCCAAACTATTTGGCTATGATCTGCTTCATATTAAACGTAGACACCCCTCTTTGGAAGCACACCTGGGAGTCTTATTTAAACAAATTGGAGTCAATCTTGTTCTGGACGTAGGCGCCAACATCGGGCAATACGCAATTCTTTTACGTAAAAACGGATACAAAGGCCATATTATTTCATTTGAGCCTGTCGCTCGAAATATTACAGTATTAAAGGCAAAAGCAAAGAACGATCCACGTTGGCACGTTTGCCCTTACGGCCTTGGTTCTCAAAAAGAGTTTCTTGACATTAATGTGACTCAGCTGTCTACATTTTCCTCATTTCTCACCCCCAACAAATATGCAAAGCAACTCTTTGCCAAAGATACACCCATAGAATCAATAGAGCGAGTTGAAGTAAAATGCCTTGATGATGTCTATGATAATTTGTGTACACTCACAGAAATAGATACCGTTATTCCATATTTAAAAATGGATACTCAGGGCTATGATTTAGAAGTTCTAAAAGGTGCTCAAATAGTTATACAACACATTGAAGCGTTTCAATCCGAGATATCGTTGATCCCACTCTACGCCGACATGCCTGACCACATAGACGCTCTCAAATATTTCAAGGAACTTGGGTTTTCCCTGACAGGGATGTACCAAGTTACCCGTGATCGTTCAAACCAGCTACTAGTTGAAATGGAATGTGTTATGCGTAAACGATCGTAATCGTACAAATGAAAAAATGTTCCCCAATCAGTCTGTCAGATCAGGGAATACGACAAACGAAACTGCCTTGAAACAGTAGTTTTAAAATTGCAGATCCACTAAGTTTTAAACATACTTGCTATCGTTTGGGGGATCACATTCCTTTGAAAAAAACTGAACGATGAGTTCTCAGGTCCTACTCACCCGCTGGTAGGATTGTACCTCCAATTCGACTTATTATAAGGTTGCTCATTTTGAAACAACTTCACAATTTTCCTGGTTACAGTATCAATTTTATGCTTGCCGTAGCGGCTTTCTGCGTCAAGAAGTAGATGAGAGAAAGCCAACTCTTTTTGCAGTGGTTTTTAATTGCATTTTACGGGAAATAACTGCTTCAAGTGGGTTACATTGAAATTAGTTTTTTTTTCAGGTTCACCTATCTAGGCACACTTCGTATCAACTCCTTTCTATTGGCATAAGACTTGCTAGAATGCTTTGTGAGAATCGTACGCGAATCGCTATTCCAGGATTCTCATATTCTCGAAGGTGGGAGGTCTTACAGAGACTTTCCATATAATCAATTACGAAAAGAAGGAGAACTCAATGAAGCAAAAACATAACAAATACTTTCGACATTTCAGCATATTAACAATATTTACTGTTGGGATATTTGTTTCATCCTGTAGCAGTAGTGGAGGTGGTGGGTCGGTATCCGGTTCCGGTAGTTCCAGTGTGGAGGGAAATGTAAGCTCAATCACTCTGGCAATGCTGAAATCCACAGAGAGTGAAGAATATTCTACAAGTACTGAAGAATATTCTCTGCTTGGTTTCTTAAAATCCTTACTGACTGTGCAATCCGCATTTGCTGACGGCACGATTGAAGGTGTCCATGTTGCCATTGGACAACTCGGAACAACAACTAATTCAAGCGGATATTTCAGAATAAACGGTGTTCCGCCGGGAACACATGAAATAGTATTTTCGAAATACAACCAAGTCGCAAGAACATCCATAACTGTCGGTGAAAACGAACTCTGCGTAATTCAGGATGTTAGCCTAAGAGGTTCACAGGCTCATATGAACAACGTTGAATACCGGCATACTGTAAATATGCCAGGCACACCTGGTAATCCACACATACGGTAATAACACGTTAAAATTTTACAAGATGAGAATTCATTTCACCAAACCGTAGCAACAAAGCCATTACAAACTATGGAGAAAAGATGAGTACGACACTATCATGGAGAACATTCCTTACTACCTTTTCCCTCGTTCTCCTGCTTAACTCTTCTTTTTCCCATGGTTTTGCTGAGGGCATAACGCAGAGTGAAATTATACTAACCACAGATATTTCATCATCTGAAAACCAGAATAGTTTTTCCCCATATGACACGATTTATGCCCTTGTCACTGTTACGGACATCCCCCCAGGAAAATATACAGCTGATATCAGTTGGGCTAATGCCTCTGGTACAATGAATAGATACAGCACCGTTTCCTTAAATGTCACCGCCGACACACCTTTCACATTTTACTCATGGCTTCGCCTCCTGAAAAACAGCCCTTTCAAGAGGACCATAACAGGGAATAGTTTTTCCACTGACAGCATTGGTAAATGGGTATTAACTGTTTCCATCGAAAATAGTTTTTTTAAGACTGTTGAGTTTGAAATCAGATAACCTACCGAATTATCCAATGACTGTGCTCCCTACTATAATTTAGCACTGCGCCATCAGAAGCCATCTTAAAGAGCCAATTTGGCTCAGCTCAGAATCTTACTTGATTACCACCGAAGCTTAACTTTTACTGGTTTGAGTGTAGGATGCCGCCCCCCCTATAAAGAGATTTTTAAAAAAAACTTTTAAACTGTGATTAAATAAACATATAATAATGAAGGGAATAACATCTAAATGGTAAAGCTCTCACGTAGTGCTAAAAACTTTAGTAAGAGCCTTCACAACGACCACGATGTGTAATACTGCCATCGTCAGAGAATCTTCATGATATTATTTTCAGGAATTTAAACGTGTCCCGACAAGAAGTATATAACCTCTTTTCTATTAACCGGAATGGCATATAAATGACTCAAGAACTTGACCCAACAGTGCTAGCTCAAAAGATTAAAGAATTAGAACGAACTGTTGCCAGGCGTGACGAAGCCTTAGCCTCTTTGAAAAACAAAGCACAATATTTTGATGCCTTGAAAAACAATACCTCGGATCTTATTCATTCCGTTACTACGAATGGAGAATTCCTCTTTGTAAACCGGGCCTGGCAGGAAACCCTTGGATACAGCAATGAAGATTTAAAAACTCTCCGGCTCATGGATATTGTCGATCCAGCATGCCTTAAACCATGCCAGCTGATCTTCCAGGATCTGTTGGCAGGAGAGAAGATCGACCGAAACATCACCGTCTTTATTGCCAAAAATGGGCGAAAGATAAACGTTGAAGGTCGTTGCAGTACCCGTTTTGTAAAGGGCAAGGCAGTGGCCATGACTGGTGTCTTCCGAGATCTCAGTGAGCGTCAAATAAATGCCCAAGCTTTGATGGAGAGTGAGGAACAATACCGGGAGCTATTTGAAAACGCCACTGACCTGATTCAACTGGTAGCCCCTGACGGCCAGCTCCTCTTCGTTAATCGTGCCTGGAGAGAAACCTTTGGCTATGGTGAGGAAGAGATCTCCGACCTCTCAATCTTTCAACTGATATCCCCTGACTGCCAGGATCACTGTATTGACACTTTCCAAAAAGTAATTCAAGAACCCAAAATCAACTATATCGACACTGTTTTCGTCTCTAAGGATGGGCAAAAAATCAGCATCGAGGGCAACGCCATCTGCAAGTTCATTGATGGGAAACCAGTGAGAACCCAATGTATCTTTCGAGATGTCACTCAGAAAAAAAGGATGGAAGAAGAACTGCACAAGGCCCAGAAAATTGAATCACTTGGGGTGCTGGCAGGCGGTATCGCCCATGACTTTAATAATCTCCTGGCTGCTATCCTTGGCAATGTCTCACTGGCAAAGATTAACCTAGGCTCTCCAGAAAAGATACGCAGCTACCTTGAGAATACAGAAAAAGCCACCCTTAGAGCAAAAGGATTAACCCAACAGCTCCTTACCTTTTCAAAAGGCGGGGCACCCATCAAACGCACAACAACCATCAATGACCTCATTACTGATTCCACAGCCTTCATCCTTAGGGGATCTAATGTAAACTGCGAATATGATTTTTCCAAAGATCTTTGGGCAGTGGAAGCAGACGAGGGACAACTCAGTCAGGTTACTCAAAATCTTGTCATCAATGCCAGCCAGGCCATGAAAGGTGGCGGAACCATCACCATTCGTGGCAGGAATATAGTCATAAAACCGGAAACAAACCTTCCTCTCCCCCCAGGGCAGTATGTCAAACTACAATTTAAAGATCAGGGGTGCGGCATAGAAAAAGAACATCTCTCTAAAATTTTTGATCCCTATTTCACCAGCAAACAGTCTGGAAGTGGCCTGGGACTGGCCATATCCTATTCGATTGTCAAGAATCATGACGGGCTGATTCAGGTCCATTCCGAAGCGAATGCAGGAACGACCTTCACAATTTATCTACCCGCAGTATCCCATGAGGTGGACGCACAGATCACTGAAACAGCAGACGACACTGCCACTCCCATCAGGGGACGAATCCTGATTATGGATGATGAAGAACTCGTTCGAGAGATGTCTACGGAAATACTCGACTATCTGGGTTGTGAAAGTAGTGCTGCCACAGATGGTCACGAAACCATAAAAATGTATCAGCAGGCACAGAAGAACAACACACCTTTTGATTTACTGATCATGGATCTAACCATACCTGGAAGTATGGGAGGAGTGGAAACCCTTGCAAAGCTTCGTACCCTCGACCCAGACGTCAAAGCCCTGGTTTCCAGTGGATATGCCAATGATCCGGTAATGGCCAACTATAAAGAATATGGGTTTTGCGGCGTAGTTCCCAAACCATTTCTGGTAGAGGAGCTCAATGAGGTTCTCACTAGAATCCTCGTCCCAACAAAAAAGCGCTTAACTCGTGAAGAGCTAAGCGCATAATATTTCATGGTACACCCGGCCCGATTCGAACGGGCGACACCCAGGTTCGAAGCCTGGTGCTCTATCCAGCTGAGCTACGGGTGCATGGACTCCACACTACTCACTTTACAAATTCTTGTCCACTTACCTTCACACATTTTTTCAAGGCTGGATACTCTGTAAAAAAATCCTGCTGCATTAAGACATGTAGTGATTCAATGGCTGGCCGCAGAAATTGTCTAAAAAATGTTTTCCCTCGTTGTTCACTGAGAAAAGAAAAAGCACCGATAACCTGCAAGTTTCTATGGAGTGCCAAAAGCAGATATTCTTGTTTAAATTGATCGCGCTGGACATTAATTTGCTTTCCAAGCGTCTCCAGATAGTAATCATATAATTCATCCTGCAAAGCCCTGCCCAAGGTCACGTAAGGATCGAGTAGCAGAGATGCAAGATCGTAGGCAAGAGGACCAAGGCGCCCGCCCTGAAAATCTATAAACGTAGGATTCCCATGATGAATCATAATATTCCGTGATTGAAAATCCCTGTGCAGAAAATAGTCCGCGGAAATAGCAGCTGCCCGAGTTGCAAGATCTTCACACTCCTCCGCGACGCCTGGTGCTATATTTTTCCCCAACAAGTCCTGCCAAAAGGCACGAAGAAAATACCCTGACTCCCGCTCGAGTATAATCTGCTTATCATATCTCTCTGTATCCCAGCACCACGCAGGATTAAAGGACTCACCCCCTGCGACTTGCATATCCACAAGCCCCTTCAGTACCAGTTTATACTGTAAACAAATAATATCACGGGAATTCTCTTTATCTTTGTCATACTGAACATAATCGTGGAGTTTACAATCTCCCAGATCTTCAAAGAGTAACACCCCGGAATCCTTATCCCAGCCATACTGTTTTGGTACTGAAACATTCTTGTTGAGCAAATGCAATCCTATGGCTCGTGCGGCCTTTGCCTCTGCTATGTTTATTGCGTCAAGGTTTGGTGGGGCAACTGCTACACAGAGGTTCACGTTAGCATCAGTTATTCGCCAAAATTTTCTACTTGAACCATCCCCGGCCATCTGCTCAACTTGAAGAGTGCTCCTGCTGGACGTGATGAGCCCATTTTTTTGTAACAAATCATAAATTACAGACAGATTAGGCGTTTCATTTTCAGATTTCATGCATACAATGTATCCATTGAGAGGGGCGAAGCGCAAGGCTATTCTTGAAGAGAATGTATTCATACATTTTTTTGTATGAATACTCATTGTCCACATTATTACCAATATTTCCTACAAGCGATTGTTTATGACACAACAAAACACAAATATTTTTCGCGATTCCGTTCTGAATAAAGATGAATTCACCATCACTTACGAGCTTGTTCCCGGTCGAGGTTCCGGAGGCAAACGACTGGAAAAAATTCTTCGTTTTGCAGAACTGGCAAAAGTCGATGGCAGGATTAAGTCCCTTTCAATCACTGACAATCCCGGAGGCCACCCTGCACTTTCCCCAACCTCCCTTGGCCTTGACATTCAATCCATGGGAATTGAACCGCTGCTTCATTTTTCTCTCAAAGATAAGAATCGCAATCTTGTTGAAAGCCAACTTTTTGAATGCCATCGTCACCAGCTACTCAACCTCCTCGTTCTTGGAGGAGACTTTCCCCGTTATGGTTTTCAGGGACAGGCCATGCCAGTCTTTGATCTTGATTCCACACAGGTCTTAAACCTTATCACCCAATTACGTGAAGGGTTTTCTGCAAAAAAAGGAGCCCCTGGACGCCAGATGGCACTGCCTTCAATGGACTTTTTCGCAGGTTGTGTTGTCTCCCCATTTAAAACACTTGAATCAGAGCAGGTGTGGCAATATGTGAAACTTCTCACAAAGATTGCCAATGGTGCAGAGTTTGTGATCAGTCAGCTTGGCTTTGATATGAAAAAGTATCAAGAGTTAATTCAATTTATGCTAAGCAAACAGCTGGATACCCCTGTGATTGCGAACGTCTTTGTACCAAACCTCACAGTCGCCAGGATTATGAATAAGGGGCTTGTTCCCGGTGTAATTCTGCCAGATGCACTTTTGCAAAAGATCCAGAAAGAGAATGAAAGCTCTGACAAAGGTGAAAAATCACGACTGCTTAGAGCTGCAAAGATGATAGCAATCCTTCGTGACAGTGGCTATGCGGGTGTACATATTGGTGGAAACAATCTCAGTTTTGATGCAGTTTCATTTATCCTTGATCAGGCCGAGCTACTTACCGGAACTGCACGGCAAGAAGATGTACACTTTCCAGCCCCCCATACCTGGTATCTGCACGAAAACTGTGCGACAAGTGATAACACACGAAAAAGCGGCATATTTTATCGATTCAACGATTCAATTCACAAACAAATATTTGTGCCAGGCGGAGCCTTTTTCCCATTAGCCAGAAGCATTAGTCTTCGATGTCAAAACAACAAAACACTCACTAAAATTTATACTTTCTTCGAGCATATCAGTAAAAAACTTCTTTTCCATTGCCGTATGTGTGGTGATTGCACACTTGCTGAAGCAAATTATCTCTGCCCCCAGTCGGGATGTCCTAAAAGAATGATTAACGGCCCTTGTGGCGGATCAATTAACGGATTCTGTGAAGTGTACCCAAAAGAAAGACTCTGTTTCTGGGTTCGGAGTTTTAACCGGGGCACAAAGCCAGAATGCCGCGACATTACGCAAAGTACACTCTTGCCTCCAAAAGACTGGTCCTTAAACCGTAGCTCATCCTGGTTAAATTACTTTTCCGGAAAAGATCACTGTCATGTGGGTGATAAGGACTGAATTTTTTTTACCTTTTTCATTTTTTCTGCTATTCTGGAAACAGTATTTAGAGTGCAACACATCGCTTTTTCCAGCTTCTGACTTCTAATTCTGATATGCACACTCTCAAAGTTCAACTGGGCTTGACCCTCACCGTCCTCATAAGCTTTTCTATGTTTCTCTTTGGTCTTGTGTTGCTCATGCTTTGGCAACGTAACGCCATAAAGCAGGAAACCGTTAACAGCAGGATTTTTCTGCAGATGGCAATTGTCGCAATAACCAACACGCCACAGGGCCAAAATCTGCCGCCAGAAATTAAGAATTTCCTTACAGAGAACAACGTTCACTGCCTGCAATGGAAAAATGGCAACAATGCAACAAATAACTCGTATGGTGCCTGCCCGGACACTATTTCATTGGCACCGTTTTTACAAAATGCTACCAAGGGGATCAGTTCTACAAATTATTCCGGGATGATATGGAATGGGTTTTTTTTCAGTAGAAAGTATTTGTTTTTGGCGATACCGCTCAGTAGTCAGCAACATGATATCACCGCAATCGGGCTTGTGAGATCCCTTGAAAAAGTCTCCAACCCCATCCAAAAAACGAGACCTATTTTTTTCGCCTACCTTGTAATCAATGTTCTGGTTTTTGGAGTTATTGGTTTCACCCGTCTTGTACATTTGGTTATTCGCCCAATCCAGCATCTGGCACAGCTTGCAGATTCACGTACAGATCAAAACGACACTGCCTTTTTTACAAGTGGGCAATGGGGAGAATTCACCCAACTATCATTAAGTTTGAATCAATTAGTAGCACGTATTGATGGAGATAAACAGCAGCTGCAAAGCACAGTTCTCTCCCTTAAAAAAGCCAACGAAGAATTGCAAAACAACCGTGACGAGATGATTCGAACCGAAAAACTCGTCTCCATTGGCCGGCTCTCAGCAGGTCTTGCCCACGAAATCGGCAACCCTTTGGGTATTATACAGGGTTACGTTGAGCTCCTCGCAGATGATTCACTACCACATGAAGAACGAGAGGTCTTCAGCCACAAAGTTATCCAGGAGCTGGATCGCATCAACAATCTTATCCGCAATCTTCTCGACCTCTCCCGCACCCAAAAGATTTCTGCTGTCAGCCACGTTGATATTCATACCTTACTGACAGAGATCATTGAAACTACCAAGTTTCGAAAAACCACCATTCCCATGGATTACAAAACAAATTTTACTGCAACAACAAGTGCAGTTTTTATAGACAAAGATGGTTTACGACAGGTGTTTCTCAATTGTATCCTCAATGCCATTGACGCCATCGAAGAACAGACTGCTATGACAAAAGGAAAAATAGTTCTGGAAACTGTCAGCAACCTAGATGATACTATCAGCATCAGTATCACAGACAACGGTATAGGCCTTTCCGAAAAACATTTTGACTCTGTTTTTGATCCTTTTTTCACCACCAAAGAAGTTGGCAAAGGGACCGGGCTTGGCCTTGCCGTAACCCACAATATGATAAAAAGTGCTGGCGGCGCCCTCCATTTTACGTCGTCAAAAGGTACTGGCTCAACCATTACCATTAACCTTCCCACAACCATGGCAGCAGATAAAGGCGAATGACAGAAACAAAACGACTCCTGATTATTGATGATGAAGAAAACATGCGTCATATGCTTTCTGTGGTGACATCAAAAGCAGGGTATCAGGTCACCATTGCAGAAAATGGTGAACAGGCCCTGGCAATACAACAAAAGCATCCTTTTCCTTTTATTCTCTGCGATTTAAAAATGCCGAAAATGGATGGTTTGCAATTCCTCCACGCCCTCAATGGTTCCAATCCTGCTCCCATTGTTATCATGATGTCTGCATATGCAACCATTGATGACGCCGTAGAGGCTATGAAAAGTGGTGCTTACGATTTCATAACCAAACCATTCAAAACAGCGGAGATACTCCTTGTCCTTGAAAAGGCCCGTGAACATCATGCCCTACAGGAAGAGAATATTCGTCTTAAAGAACAGGTAAAAAAGCTCGAAAGTAATTGTTCAAACTCCTTTCAGAAAATCATCGCCCATTCAGGGAAGATGCGTTCTCTGCTCGCACTCACCAAAAAAGTAGCCGCTTACGACACCACGGTGCTGATCACCGGGGAATCAGGAACCGGTAAAGAATTAATTGCCCAGGGAATCCATCACAATTCAAAGCGAAAGAACAAACCTTTTATTGCTGTAAACTGTGGCTCTATACCTGAGAATCTGCTGGAGAGTGAATTTTTCGGATATACAAAAGGCGCTTTTACCGGTGCAGACAAGGATCGTAAAGGCCTCTTTGAAGAGGCAGATTGCGGCACCCTTTTTCTAGATGAAATTGGGGAACTTCCCCAAGGCTTACAAGTGAAACTGCTGCGCGTTCTACAGGAGCAGGAAATACGTCCAGTTGGCAGTGTGAAGACAAAAAAAATTGATACCCGTGTTATTACCGCCACTGCTAAAAATCTCGAGGAGCAGGTTACACTTGGAAACTTTCGTGAGGATTTATTTTATCGTTTGAATGTCATTACACTACAACTTCCTACTCTTCGTGAAAGAAAAGAGGATATTCCCTATCTCTGTGCACACTTTCTCACCATGCTTAACCAGAAAATGGGGCTGCAAATTGAAGAGGTTGCACCCGAAGCCATGGCTGTTCTCCTTGGCCGCAATTGGAAAGGTAATATCAGGGAGTTGAAAAACTGCCTGGAACGTGCTGCAATTGTAGCAGAATCAAAACAGATCGTTATTCAAGACCTTACCCCTGTCCAAAACCATGCCTCCATTGATGATCCAATAAACCAAATATTTGGCACTTTTTCTCTGAAGCAGGGGAAAAGAATCATGGAAAAGAAGATGATTCGCCAAGCCCTTGAGACCAGCAAAGGCAACAAGAGCATGGCCGCCAGAATGCTTGAAATCAGCTACCCTTCTCTACTGGCCAAAATCAAAGAGTATCTTCAGTAGCGGCACGTTGCTCTCCAAAACATACTGGCAAAGTATTAAGGCCTACTGTATATTCGAGCCGTTAAGGGGAGGCTTTTCTCCTCCACCCACAGATTCACTTACCTGAACATTTGCCGGAAAAAAGAATAATGAAAATAATTGCGTTAATCCCTGCCCGTTTTGATTCTAAACGATTTCCAGGAAAAGCACTGGTCGACATTATGGGAAAGCCCATGATTCAAAGAGTCTATGAACAAGTTACCAAAAGCAACATTGTCGATGACGTATACGTCGCAACGGACAGTGAGCTAATATTTGCTGCCATCACGGATATCGGTGGCAAGGCGATCATGACCGGATCTCAATGCAGTTCCGGTACTGATCGTGTGGCAGAAGCTGCCAGAACCCTTGAATTAGAAGGAAACGATATCGTCATCAACATCCAGGGGGACCAACCGCTGTTACAACCTGAATGCCTGGATGAGCTAGTTCAGCCTTTTTACAACAGTACCGGACTTACCATGGCGACACTCGCCAACTGCCTGGAAGGTGAAGAAGCGATAAACGATCCCAACAATGTGAAGGTTATTATTGATATCAATGGCTATGCCATCTACTTCTCAAGGGCCAGAATCCCCTATGATCGTGATAAAAAGGAAAAGGTTCAATACTACAAGCATCTGGGAATCTATGCCTACTCCAACGCATTCCTGCAAGAATTTACAAAACTGCCAAATGCCCCCCTTGAAGACATTGAAAAACTTGAACAGTTACGAGCTATTCACCACGGTCATCGCATAGGAATCACTATAACTACATTTGATTCTCCAAGTGTTGATGACGCAGCAGATATTGCTAAAGTTGAGTCAATCCTGAGAAGCCATAAAAACTCCTGACTCCCATCTGACACTACTGGTATACTACACGTTTTTCGTGTAGTATGAACCACGGTTGTACTGTGCAGACAAGCAGTGTATCGCCTGACTCTTTTTTACACTTTTTCAAACCCGTTACAGTTACCTTATGTCTAACAAAACAGTTCTCAAGCGCCTCTATAGACTGATCTACCCATACCGATACCAGTTCTTGATTGCCATGTTTGCGGCCCTGGTTGTCGCAGGTTTGAGCGGTGCTCAGGCCTATATGGTTAAACCGTTACTGGACAAGATCTTCTTTGAGAAATCCACTTATTACCTTACCATTCTGCCCTTTGCTCTGGTTGTGCTTTTTGCCGTGAAAGGCTTCTTTTATGGGCTGAATTTCTACCTGCTTGAAAAAATCGGACAAACAGTGATCCGCGATATGCGTGTCTCCCTGTTCAGGCATATCCATTCACAATCGCTTTCCTTTTTTCATAAGAACCCCACTGGTGAGCTCATATCACGTTTAATTTCCGATGTAGGTTTGATTCAAAACTCTATATCTTCTGTGGTTGTAGGGCTTTTACGCGATTTTTTCCAGGTCATTGTTCTCCTTTTTGTCATATTCTACATGAACTGGAAACTTGCACTTCTTTCTCTTATTTTCCTGCCAACTGCTGCGATTCCCATTGTTTATTTCGGTAAGGCATTTCGACGGCTCGGTACCAAGATCCAGGAAGAAACTGCGACATTGTCAAAAATCATCCATGAATCCATCACCGGAGCACCTGTGGTCAAGGCTTTTTCCATGGAGAAATATGAGACTAAACGTTTTTCATTCCAGGCCTTGTCACTCTTTTCCATTACCATGGAGGACAAGCGAATATACACACTGCAACACCCCCTGATGGAGATCATCGCCAGTATTGCTATCGCGATTACTATCTGGTTTGGCGGCAAAGAAGTTATTGCAGGCAACGCAACACCAGGAACGTTCTTTGCCTTTATTGCCGCATTTATCATGATTTACGACCCCATAAAAAAAGTGAGCAAAATCAACTCATCCATACAGCATGGGCTCGCGGCATCCATTCGGGTATTCACTCTGCTTGACGTTATGCCTGATATCGTATCAAAACCCGACGCAAAAGAAATGGCACCCTTTACAAGGGAAATTGCCATGAAGGATCTTCATTTTAAGTATGAAAATGAGCCTGTTCTCACAAATATAAACCTCACTGTCCCAGCAGGCCAGATACTTGCCATTGTAGGCCCCAGTGGTGCCGGAAAATCCACACTTATTAATCTTATTCCGAGATTTTTTGATATTGAAGAAGGATCTATTTCCATTGACGGTCAAGACATTAGGGATATCAATCTACAGTCATTACGAGAGCAAATTGCCATCGTCACCCAGCATACGATTCTCTTTAACGAAACCATTCGTAACAATATTGCCTATGGCGATTCCAATAAAAGTGATGAAGAGATCAGATCTGCTGCAGATGCCGCTCATGCCCTTTCCTTTATCGATAAACTCCCGAAAGGGCTTGATACTGTCATTGGAGAATCTGGAATGATGCTTTCTGGTGGAGAGAGGCAGCGCCTGTCAATTGCCAGAGCAATTCTTAAAAATGCTCCTATTCTTGTGCTTGATGAAGCAACGTCTGCCTTAGATACAGAATCAGAACGGGAAGTTCAAAAAGCTCTTGAAAACCTGATGAAAGACAGGACAACTCTGGTTATTGCCCACAGGCTTTCCACCATTCGCAATGCAGATCGAATCATTGTTGTAAAAGATGGCCGTATTGTTGAAGAAGGTACCCACGACCGGCTTATTGCGATTTGTGGCGAATATGAGAAATTGTATAATATGCAATATCGAAACTAATATTATTTTCCGTATCACTGGCGATAAAACATATGAAAATCAGTGCATTTACCTTTATCAAGAATGGACAACTACTCGGCTACCCCTTTGTAGAATCCATCAAATCCATACTGCCCATTGTTGATGAGTTTGTGGTCAATGTAGGTGCTAGTGAAGATGATACCCTGCAATTTATTAAGGATATTGACGATCCTAAAATCCGTATCATTGAGTCACTGTGGAATGAGAATATGCAGGATCGTGGGTATGTCTATGGTCAGCAAAAGATGATTGCACAATTCAACTGTACCGGGGACTGGGCATTTTATCTGGAAGGAGATGAAGTTGTGCACGAAGATGATTTGCAGAAGATACGGGAAAGTTGCAAACAACACCAAGACAATCCAGATGTGGAAGCCATCACTTTTGATTATTACCATTTTTATGGCAATACCAACAGCTATCTTGATTCACCCGGCTGGTACAGACGCGAGGCACGTATTATTCGTAATAATATAAGGACGTATGCCCCTGATGGCCTATTTTGGCTGGTTCTTAAAAAAAATAAAGTTGGCCGATACCCAAAAAGTGTACATAGTAACGCAAGAATTTACCATTATGGCTGGGTAAGAAGTGAAAGTCAGATGAACCTAAAATCAAGGAAAATACTTCGCTACTGGAGTAAACCTCATAAAGAGATTGATTATACCCAGATTGATAAGGACATAATTAAGGAATTCCAGGGAAGTCACCCGGCTGTCATCCAAAATTTCTTTCCGGAAGAAGCAGCAGTTTTCCAAGCTGACCCATCGTACCGGCTTAGCAAAAAAGAGAAAAAACATCGTATAATGTTATTATTTGAAAAATGGTTCGGTCTGGAGACAAGTAAAAAACACTACAAAGAAATATTGTAATTTTTCATAGAGTTTATGAGTAATCTAACATTAGTCTCAAGGAAAGCCGAGCAGCTCGCCTCACCACTGCTTATCCTTTTCGCATTTTCTTTTCCTCTCAGTACATCTGCGGGATCGGTCACTGCCATGCTGGTAATTCTGGCCTGGCTCTTGTCTGGAAATTTTAAGCAGAAGTTCCGTGAAATAGGAAGCAATCCGGTTGCCATTGCAGTCTTGTGCTACATTGCCCTGAATGCTGTAGGCCTGCTCTGGACAGACGACATGAGCTGGGGAATAAAGATACTGAAAAAGCAGTGGAAGCTCCTACTCTTCCCAATCTTTCTCACCATAGTCCGTAAGGAACATCTTCGTTATTACCTATTCGCCTTTATTGCAGCGATCTTCCTCATTGCTTGTAAGGCATACCTTGTATGGCTCGGGTTTATCACCCTTCCTCCCGGCTCAGTCTTCACAACCGTGGGCACCAGTCATGTTATTTACAACCCAATGTTAGCTCTGACTATCTATATACTCTTGCAAAAACTGATCCTTTCAAAGAACAGTAAACCTACGATATATCTATTGAGTTTTCTTGTTTTATTTTTCTCATGCAACATGTTTATTACTGTCGGCCGAACTGGACAGATTGCATTTTTTGTGTTGCTGATAGTTCTTCTCTTTCAGACTTTTTACAAAACATCGAAAAAGAAATTATTGATCGGTTTGTTACTCTTTCCACTTCTGATTGCAGCGATCTTCCAATTCAGTCCAACATTTAAAAACCGTATTTATGTGGCGATTACAGAAATACAGGAAATGAAGACTCAGGCCTTCACCTCAGTTGGGTGCCGGGTGTGGTTCGTGCAAAATAGTTGTAAGCTTCTGGAGGGAAATAGAACCATTGGTATAGGCACAGGAGACTTTCCGAGGGAATATGCAAAAGTTAACCAGATATATTCGCCACTTATGCCAACAACTAACAACCCCCATAACCAATATCTATTAACAACAGTGCTCTTTGGTTTCGTGGGGCTCACTATCTTACTGGGGATTTTCGCAAGCCAACTCCTATACAGCAGAAAACAACAGGACGAACTCAGTCATCTCAGGCTGGCTTTTCCTATCTTCTTTCTGTTAATCATGCTGGCTGAGTCATATCTTTTAGTGCATGCAACAGGATTGTTGTTCTCCCTTTTCAGTTCGCTGTTGTATAAAAACTTTCAACATCAAAAAGACACTTAGCAGCACCGATTAAGAGTGAAATTCAAATCTTCGCTTCTCCAGTTGTTTTAACAAAGTTGACAGAATCATAAGCTAAATGATTATCAAGGCCATTCTCACACCACACTTTTTTCTCTTTCTGAGTGCTCAGCAACAAAGCATCATTCTGGGAAAGTGCATCCCGCGCAGCAATGGGATGATAGAGATGAAATGCCAGGGCATTAAAGCGTATATTCTGCCGACATATTCCTGCATGTAAAAGCCGTGCCGCAAACTCAGTGTCTTCCTGTCCCCAACCGATAAAATCTTCATTAAAACCATTGACCAGTAAGGCATCACTCTTCCAGAAAGCAAAATTACAGGTTTTGATTCCACCTAGCTTACAGTTTTTCAGAGAAAATATTTTTGAAAGAAAAATTGAACGAATACAGTTTTTCCTGTTTCCAACACTGTGATCAAAAAAACCAACCTGAGTATTCTCAGATTGAAGAATTGTATTGGTAGCCTCCTCGCTGAGAATAACTCTTGAGCCCTGTACAAAGAAACCACTAGCAGCATATCGAATATGATCTTCAATAAAATACTTATCGAGCATGATATCACCATCGATTAAAATGCAATAATCGGCAGCACTCCTGGCTATTGCCATATTCCTGCATCTGGCAGCTCGGAAACCTTCATTCTCCTGCCAACAGTGATAAATTGAAGTACTACTCTCCTCACGCATCCGATTAACCAACTCAGCAGTTTCAGTGGCGGAACCGTCATCTGCCACAATAATTTCATAAGGGGAAACGGTTTGCTGAAGTGCAGTTGCAAGAGACAGAGCCAATACCTGCGGATTGTTATACGTGGTGATAATCAATGATATTTTCAAGGTGACACCTTTGGCTAGACTAAAAGAAAGTCTGAATTTTCAAAAAACATAACTCACTGCATGTTGTAAAGTTTTTCATACTCTCCATTTTTCGCCAGTAACTCCTTATGGGTTCCCTCTTCAGCTATATCACCATTTTTAATAACAATAATACGATGAGCATCTTTGATGGTTGAGAGTCTATGAGCAATGACTAAAGTTGTTCTATCCTTCATCAGGTTTTCGAGAGCATTCTGTACCTTTCTTTCAGATTCTGTATCAAGAGAAGATGTTGCTTCGTCAAGAATTAAAATAGGTGCATTTTTCATTATAGCACGTGCGATACAGAGTCGTTGACGCTCTCCACCGGAAAGTTTCACTCCAGATTCTCCAATGATGGTATCAAATCCTTCCGGGAGTCTTTCAATAAAGTCCAGTGCGTTGGCATTTTCAGCGGCTCTGCGAATATCCTTTTCATTCGTTACCTCATCTCCATAGGAAATATTACTACGTATGGTATCATTGAATAAAATCGTCTGCTGGGTGACTATAGCAATCTGGCTTCTAAGGGAATTTAATGTCACATCCCTGATATCTACTCCATCAACTTCTATTTTCCCATTTTGAATATCAAAGAAACGTGGCAGAAGATTGGTGAGCGTTGACTTACCAGAGCCACTGGGACCGACAATTGCCAACACCTCACCCGCTTTTACTTTGAGATTCAGTCCTTTAATCACCTTTGTCTTTTCAGTGTAGCCGAAGTGAACATCCTTAAATTCGATACTCTCCTGAAAAGGTGCCAGTGACGTAGCATTTTCTTTATCTCTGATTTCCGGCTTCACATCAAGAAGTGTAAAAACGCGACCTGCTGCAGCCAACCCATCCTGAATAGTAACATTAACCTTACTCACCCCTTTGATTGGATCATAAATCATAAATAGGGCTGTGAGAAAGGAAAAAAAAGTACCCGGTGTGGATTCGCCTGCAATAACGGCCTTGCCACCAAACCAGACCATTATAACAATTCCGAGCCCCCCAATTCCTTCCATTATAGGATGTTGAAACCTATAATATTTTGCCTTTTTCATCAGGATATCATAAAGCTTCGTTACCTGCTTACGAAAACGATTGGTTTCATGCGCTTCCATACCAAACGCCTTTACCACAGGAGCACCAGTTATGGATTCATGCATCAGACTGGAGGTTTTGGCTGTTTCTTCCTGAATGATTACCGAAAGACGTCTGAAAATTTTTCCGAATTTTACAATTGGTATACTGGCCATGGGAAGAAAGATCAGAGAGATTAAAGCGAGCTTCCAGTCCATACTGAAGATCACAGCCAATAAAATTATTACCTGAAAAAAATCCCTGAGCAGACCAACAACAACAGATGATATGGCAACCTGTAACAACATTATATCAGCCATAACCCTTGAGATAAGATCACCGGTGGTCGTGTTGTGAAAAAAGCTCAAGGGCTGGTTACAGACATGATTAAACAACCTTGTACGCAGAATCAGGATAACCTTCTGGCCTACGTTTTGTAGCATGTAGTAGTTAAGGCCGTAAAAAAACCCTTTTACCACAAAAATAGCCATCATCGCGAATGGAAGAATATTTAAATAAGACATATTTTTTTCAAAAAATATCTTATCCATAAGTGGTTTGACCAACCATGCCTGAGCACCATTTAAACTTGCGACCACCAATGCGGCAATCATGGCTATCAGCATTTTCCCACGATATGGGTGTATTACTTCATAGAGACGGGAGAGAAGTTCTTTGTTTGTCATTATAGTTATTGTGTTCCAAGGATTTTACGAATTACGAAAGACAGGCTTTTCGCATTATAGCGAAATCGATAATCACTGCCTATATACTAGCAATAGCAGATGACGTAAACTATTGAGTTTCTGAAAATTTGCGCTTTCAGTGAAACCCATTTACATTTGTCCACTTTGTTCAAAATATTGTTTCATCACAAGCAGTGAAATTAGCGTTTCCCGCTTCCTGTTTTTAAACTGCTCACAATATACATTGGCCTGCCTCGTTATTTCCAATGCTTTGCCAGGATGTTGCAGGTAATAGGATACTTTTTCTTCAATATCTGAATAGTCATCCTTTAACTGAACATAATGAACACCAGGAATTAACCGCCCTTCCATGAACCAGGTTTCATATATTGGTTTTTTCATAAAGCATAGGGAATTGGAGGACATAATCCATTTCAAATTCGACGCCACATCGAAACCTTCCATGGAGAGGATACATTTATATTGCAATTGCTCTCCTATGGACATAAAACCTTTTTGCCAATGCAGATCTCCATTATTTGCCGGTGCATTCGTTTGCCCAATATCAAACAGAGGGTTGTGGAAATGGTTTTTTACGAAATTAACTCTTCCAACAACACCAGCCTTTCCTCTCCACACTAATTTATCTTTTTTCTCCTGGAAACACTGTTCGTCCTTAACAAAAGTAAAATGACGTACTTTATTGAGTTTCAAAAGAATTGAATGGGCATTGTCGCCTGCAATTGGACGACTCTTCACGAATGCAGGTTTTGGTGGAATATCGATAACATCCCCAAAAAGATACTGAAACAAATAAGAAGGATCAAAATACCGAATACATTCCTGGAAATCGAAATAATAGGCGGACCGTTTTCTTAAAGAGAGTTGGGAAAAAGTGGATGAATCGTTACCTAGGACAAATGGAGTTTGTTGTTTATTGTAATACGCAACCCGGTCTCGAATGTATTCCAGATCATATTCACTACTTGAAGCAACTATCTGCTTCAAGCGACGCCTGTAAAAATAGTCAGGAGTAAGTATATTTATTATCCCACGGAAATGAAACAACAGCTTGGAGTTTTTATACTTACGGGAACGTACCTTAATCAGTTTTCTGTGAATACTATTTCTACATTGCATAACGATGACACATTTCCACTGTATTCTTTACTAAAGAGCATCTGATCCAGGGGAATGAATACGGGAAGACTTCAGGAGATCTTTTTTTAATGCTTTATTGGTTTACGGGCAGCAGCACCTGCCAGTTTAACTATAATCTGATTGGATTTATGTAGTCTGTTAGCCATTGCTTTAAACAAATGGCTGGATACATCAGGATGCTTGTGAATAATTTCATCAAGTTTATCGCCGGGAAATCGCTTCACCTCGGAGCGACCAATGGACAATACCGATGCATTTCTAGGCTCACCACATAAGGCAGCCATTTCTCCAAAATATTCGCCGGGTTCGGTTAGTTCGGCAATCTTCTTACCACCTTTCACCACGGACAAACCACCACGTAATAATTTAAAAAAGTCTATGTCTGTATTTCCTTCCCTGATAACAGGGTCGCCATCCTCATATTTTTCAACATCTGGGTTCACAAGATATGCGGGTAAACTTTCCTCATGAGCGACTGTTCTGCGTAGAGCTTCTTCCACACTGGTTATTCCCTGTCGCACTTTTTCAATGGCAGCATTACGAAGAGGAATCATACCTTCCATAACTGCAATTTTTCGCAGTTGATCTTCAGGTACTTCAGCACTGATAGCCTTAGAAACCTCATCTGTTACTTCCAACAGTTCAAAAAATCCGACCCGACCTTTATAGCCAAGGCCATTACATTCCGGGCAACCAACAGGACCATAGGTCACCACGTAATCAGCCTCCTCCTCTGTAAATCCCATACTTATTAGATCCTTCGGATCGTGTTGTTCTGGTTTTTTACACTTCTGACAGAGTCTCCGCCCCAATCGTTGCGAGAGAACCATGGTCACCGAAGAGGCAAGCATAAAAGATGGGATACCGATATCAACCAGACGGGCAATGGTTGCAGCACTGTCGTTGGTATGCAACGTTGAGAAAACAAGATGGCCTGTCATGGCAGCCTTAATGGCAATTTCGGCAGTATCAATATCTCGAATCTCACCAACCATAATGATGTCTGGATCTTGACGCAAAAATGCCTTCAGGGCAGCAGAAAAAGTCATTCCGACTTCACTGTGCACATTAACCTGATTGATTCCCTTAAAGTTAAATTCGACAGGATCTTCTGCAGTGAGAATTTTTATATCTTCAGAGTTCAAAGAGTTCAGCGCGGAATAGAGAGTAACCGTCTTACCGGACCCAGTTGGACCTGTTACCAGCAGTAGCCCCTGTGGACGTTTAAGACAGCGTTTCAGAGCATCAAAGGTTTCCTGTTCAAAACCAAGTTTAGTCAGATCTACGTTCAGGGAGCTTTTATCCAGAATACGCATAACAACGGATTCACCAAACAATGTCGGCAGCGTTGAGACACGAAAATCTACAGATCGATTACGGCCAAGGCGCATCTTAATACGACCATCCTGAGGAACACGTCGTTCTGTAATGTCTAAATCAGATAAGATTTTGAGACGTGCCACCATTGCATTTTTGATGGTAAGTGGCAAGTTCATGGATTTGAAAAGAGAACCATCTTTCCTGTAACGTACCTGCATAGTCTTTTCATAAGGCTCGACATGAATATCGGAGACACCGTCCTGTACAGCCTTTATGAGAATACCATTGACCAGTTTAATAATAGGAGCATCTGTTGCGGCAAACTGATCACCGATATCATCTTCATCGATTGTTTCTATTTCAAACTCATCTGCGGCATCAGCCACGATGGAGCCAAAGTCATCAACCTCGGTGACAGCCATCTCTTCTTCAACTTCCTCCCCTGAGGAAAAAAAGTTTGAAGCCTCATCCTCGTCAATGCCATAATATTTTTTAAAAGCGTCCACCAGATCCCTCTCCATGGAAACACAAACTGCAAGATCTTTTCCAAGTTCTTCCTGCAGTTTTTCCACAGCTTCAGTATCTGTGGGTTCAGCCATAGTTACTTGCAGTGTATTGCCGGCAAGGCGTAACGGCATAGCCATAAACTGTTTACAAAGATCATAGGACATCAGTTTCACTGCATCCTTGCTGGGAGGTTCTTTGCTGATTAAAACAGGGGTGAAATTATGTTGACGACTGAGGAAGTTATAAATGGTGTCGTCGTCGATATAGTCAAACTGGCGGAGAATAGCACCAATTCGGCCACCATTTCTTTTCAGCTCTGACTTGGCAGACTCAAGCTGTGTCGGCGTTATATACCCAGCTTTACTTAAAAGTTCGCCAGCCTTTATCTTTCCGGCACCAGATCGATCTTTAACCGTCCCTTTCAGGGAACTTTTTCTTTGAACTGCTTTGGGTTTTACTGCCATGGCACCTGCACTATCCAAGATAGTTCGTCTAATTTAACTACAGAGAAACTCATAAAGACATCATATTCTTTGACAATACAAGATTTTTCTACAAAAAACAAACGGGTTAAGAAAACATCTCGTTTCCTTAACCCGCCATTTCACACACACCACCTAACTTAAGTGGAGTATCTGTATGTTACTGCATGTTTTTACAGATATCAAATCCTAGAAAACACCTGTTACTTTTCCGGTTTCAACATTTACATCAACACGACGATATGCAGGATCTGATCCCGTACCAGGCATAAGGCTGATAGCTCCAGCCACAGGCACAACAAAACCAGCACCTTTATAAGTCATGATATCACGAATTGGCAGTGTCCAGCCTTTCGGTGTTCCTTTCAAAGCAGGATTGTGAGAAAGAGAAAGATGGGTTTTCACCATACAAGTTCCCATTTCAGCCATATCTGGATCTTCACTAAGACGCTTCAGTTTAGCCTGTGCTTCCGGAGTATACGACACACCATCTGCGCCATAAACCTCCGTCGCAATGAGTTCGATGCGTTTCTCAAGAGGATCGCTCAGTTCATAGAGGAACTTGAAATCATTTGGTTCTTCACACGCATCAACAACAGCGTCAGCAAATTCAAGGGCTCCTTCGCCACCTTTTTCCCAGTGACGGGAAAGAGCAACTCGGGCACCTGCGTCCTCACAAATACGCCGAACAGCAGCAATTTCGTTATCAGTATCAGTGAAAAATGCATTGATACAGACGACAGGATTAATGCCAGCTTTTTTGACTGTCTCAATATGATGGAGAAGGTTCTTGCAGCCCTCTTCAACCCAACCGACATTCTCCGAATCATACTCAACTGGCATAGGCTTGCCGGGAACTGGAATTGGAGCACCACCATGGCATTTAAGGGCACGGATAGTTGCCACAACCACTGCACAGTTTGGCTTGTTTCCAGAGAAACGGCACTTGAGGTTCCAAAATTTTTCAAAACCAATGTCAGCACCAAATCCAGACTCGGTTACATTGTAATCGGCAACTTTCAAGCCGACACGATCAGCAATAACAGAAGACTGACCGATGGCAATATTGGCGAAAGGTCCTGCATGAACAAGCACAGGTTGCCCTTCAAGGGTTTGCATCAGGTTTGGATTGATAGCCTGAACCATCCACGCTGTCATGGCACCATCAACTTCAAGATCTGATGTGGTAATAGGTCTATCCTGCTTATCGTAAGCAACAAAAATTTTAGCCATACGACTGCGCATATCTGCAAGATCGTTAGCAAGTGCAAGAATTGCCATAATCTCAGAAGAAACTGCAATGGCAAAAGAGGATTTCATGGTGAAACCATCCATTTTACCAGGTCCCTGGCCAATGGTGATATCACGCAGGGCCTGAGCGCAGAAATCCATAATCCAATTAAATTC
>JAFLJS010000032.1 GCA_022712895.1 Desulfocapsa sp. | reverse complement strand
GTTTGACGCGCTTATCAACTATTTGACGGGGATCGGATATCCTGACGGCGAACAGTTTGAAAAATATTGGAATGTGGCTGAGCACGTAATTGCCAAAGATATCCTCAAGCCTCATGCTATCTACTGGCCCACCATGATTTTATCCATGGGACTGCCTCTGTATAAGAAACTGCATGTGCACGGGTACTGGAATGTGGATGAGACGAAGATGTCCAAAAGTATTGGCAATGTAGTGCGTCCTGCCGAGCTTGTGGAAGAATATGGGGTCGATAGTCTGCGCTATTTTACCTTACGCGAAATGTCCTTTGGGCTTGACTCTTCTTTTAGCTCAGAGGCCATTGTTACCAGAAAGAATTCAGATCTGGCCAATGATCTTGGGAATTTGTTCAGTAGATCAACCGCCATGCTTATCAAATATACTGGTGGTGTTGTTCCGGCGCCAGTTGCCGATGTAGACGATACGGATCTGAAGGATCTTGCCGCATCGGTTGTGCAGACATACGCGGAAAAGATGGGTGAGTTTCAGTTTCATCGTGCCCTGGCAGCAGTGTGGGAGCTGATTAGTCTTGCCAATAAATATATCGTCAGCAATGAACCGTGGAGCCTTGCCAAAGATCCAAAGCAGGAAGCACGTCTGCATACAGTGCTGTATAATTTGCACGAAACATTACGCCTGCTCACCCTTTTGCTGCAACCTGTCATGCCGGGCACCTGCAAAAAAATGGCACTGGGGCTGGGACTTAAGGAAGATGATGCTCTGGTTACTTCCCTTGCAACGGCTGAGTGGGGTGGCTTGCCTGTGGATATTGAGCTGACCAAGATTGACGCACTTTTCCCTCGCATGGACAGTAAAAAGAAAAAGCAGCAGCCTCAGAAACAGGAAAAGAAGCAGAAAAAGAAAACTCCTAAAACTGAAAACATAGAAGGTCTGATTACCTTTGATCAGTTTCAGAATGTTGAACTTCGAGTTGCTGAAATTGTGGCTGCGGAGCCCATCAAAAAATCAGATCGATTGTTGAAACTTACGGTAAAGGCACCGGAAGAGCGAACGATAGTCGCTGGAATTGCGGAGTATTACACCGTAGAGGATGTTGTTGGACGGCAGGTCTTGATTGTAGCCAACATGAAGCCTGTGAAATTGATGGGTGTGGAATCACAGGGTATGTTACTGGCTGCAAAAGTTGAGGAAGATGGAAAAAGTCGTCTGGTTCTCTCGTCTATCAGCGCACCGGTTCCGGTGGGGTCGAAAGTCGCTTGATTGTTGAGAATGATAAAATTAGATAGTGATTCCAAAGCAATAGCAAGGTAGCTGTTTTGGGTTTAGTCGTAATAAATATGGAGCTTTCAAATGTTTGTAGTAAATAATTTTATGATGGCAATCGCACAGTTAATCGATTTCCTGCTCACTGCTTATATGTGGATTATTATCGGTCGGGCTGTCATCTCATGGGTAAATGCCGATCCTTACAATCCTATCGTACGATTTTTGTTTGAGGTTACAGAGCCGCCCCTTAGTAAAATACGAAAATTATTGCCCTTGAGTATGGGCGGGATCGATTTCTCTCCCATGATTCTTATCATGGCGATTATGTTTTTACAGAGTTTTCTCGTGCCAACCCTGAAACAACTGGCCATGTGATAATTACCTTTTTTAACAGGAAGAGGACAGCGTATGACTATAACTCCACAGCTCATAAAAGATCAGGAATTTGAATCGAAGTTCAGAGGGTTTGATCCCATTGAGGTAAAAGATTATCTGGAAACCATCGCCGATGAGTTCTTTGAATTGCAACAGAAGTGTAAGGAACAGGAATATGAACTTGATACACTCCGCGAAGCCAAGGAATCCTCAAATGAATATAATAGTTCCCTTGAGACGGACATGGAATTCACCAGGAAAATCTCTGAAGAATTAAAAGATGGTTGTGCCCAAAAAGAAGAAAAGGTTCAGGAACTGACTGCTGAAGCTGAAGAATTGCAATTGCGTATTGCCGATATGGAACAGGACAATGTAGAACGTGATGAGGAAGTCAGTGCTGTTGAAGCAGCTCGCAAAGAAGTGGAAGAAGCCTTACAAGAAGTGAAGATGGAGGCTGAGAGTTTCAGGAATAAGATAGATATTCTACAGGAACAGAATAGTGATCTGAAAAAGGAAGAGGTTGATTTTAAATCAACTCTTGCCGCCGCCCAGCGTTTTGCAGAGGATCTGAAAGAGAAAAGTCAGGTTGAAGCCATAGAAATTGTAGAAGAGGCCAGGGCTGAGATCGAACAAATCCGTAATGATGCGCAGGAAGAGTTAGATCGACTCCCCCTTGAAATTGAATCTCTGGAGAAGAAAAAAGGCGTAGCCCGAGCCGAAGTGAAGGCTCTTCTGGAGAACTATCTGGAAACCATCGATGTGTTTTTCCCAGCAGATACTGAAGATATAGTAGAAGAAACTGATACCATGGAATCCCCGGATGTTGGAGATGACTTATTTCAGAAAATAGTCCTTGGTGACGATGGAACTATTTCCCCTGAGGATGCTGAAAAAATTGAATCTTCAGAGACAGCACTCGATTCGCTGCTTCGTGATGATGATGGTGGCCAGGGAGATGATGATCAAACCCTTAAGGATATGTTCCGTCTGAATGATGTAAGGGGGGAGACAAAGGGTTCTTCTTGATATGAGCTATTTGTCCGCTTATAAGGATGGACGGATACTCCTGCGTTTGTATGTACAGCCTAAATCTTCTAGAAATGCTTTTGCAGGAATTTACGGAGACTCTATAAAACTAGCTATTACCGCACCTCCTGTGGATGGTAAAGCCAATAAGGCGGTTATACAGTTTCTGGCCTCTTTTTTTAAGCTAAAGAAAAAAGACATTGCCATTAAATATGGCCTGCAATCACGGAAAAAATCTATTCTTATTGCAGGATCTGATATGCAGATCATCCAGGCACAGATAGATGCAGTTTCTGAATGAGTGTAACGAATTAACAAGGAGATGTGCATGAAGAAGTATGTGATTGGTAATTGGAAGAGTAATAAAAACAAAAAGGATGCTCAAGCCTGGTTCTCTGAGTTTGCCACACTCTACACCCCTGTTGCCGGTCTTGAGGTAATTGTTGCCCCTTCTTTTATCTGCCTCTGTTCGCTTTCTGAATATGTGCAGGCCCTTGAAATTGAAAATCTCTCTTTAGCTGCTCAGGATGTATCTCCTTTTCCGAAAGGTTCTTATACCGGTGCCGTTGCTGCTGATATGGTCAAAGGTATGGTGGACTATGTAATTATCGGCCATTCCGAGCGGAGACGATATTTTCGTGAGACGTCTCAGGATACAGCAAATAAGATGGCTGAAACCGTTGATGCGGGGCTAAAACCCATCGTCTGCATTGACCAGCCCTACGCCATGTCGCAACTCACTGCCCTGCATGATATTGATTGTGATGAGATGATTCTTGCCTATGGCCCGGTTGAGGGTATGATAGCCAGGATTCCGGAACAACCCAAGCGTGTGGCAGAGGCGACTCAGTTTATCAGCCAGGTTCATCCACGGCGTCCTGTCGTGTATGGTGGATCATTGATGGTGGAGAATGCGGATGAATATATTGCGTTACCTGAGCTTGCGGGGCTCTTTGTAGGACAAGCCAGCCTCGATGCGGCGTCTTTTGCCACGCTTTGTAATAAAGTGGGTACCTCCCTTACCGCTTGAGATACTCCCAGTAGAGTATGTTTACTTCCTTTTTTTCTTAGGCATCAGAAAAGAGGCCACAAAACCAGCCGAATAGAGTCCTGCACCCAGCAGGCCGATTAGTCCAATTATTCCTAAAAAGCCCTGTTTGTTCGACAGGGAATCAGCAAGAATCAGAATTGAAGAGCCTACAATTAGGGCCGAAATAATCATGGAGATGCCCATGAGTCTGCTTGACGAGTCAACTTTGTCGGCCAAGTGCTCAATACGTTTCATCTCAAGATTTAGAGTCAGTCGGTTGTGGCGTATCTGGTCGAGAATTCTGCGGGCGTCAGATGGCAAACTTTCCAGTAGTTCCATATAATCGTTTGCACTGCTCAGCATCCGGTGGCGTATTGCAGAAAATCCATAGCGTTTACTGACCACTTCTCTGATCTGTGGCTCGACATGGGTGAGAACATTAAAGGTCGGGTCAAAATATTCAGCGACTCCCTCAATGGTAGTGAGCGCTTTGGTTAATAGGATAAGATCGCTGGGACAGATAATATGATAGCGCTGGAGCATTGCAAAAAAATCTGAGAGTAGTTTGGTGATGTCGAGTTGCTTCAGGTCTGCCTCCTGGAAAGAGGAGGTCATGATAGTAAGATCGGAGCGGAAGTCACGTCTGTCAGTGATGGCCGGATCGACGTCGGTGAGCTCAATGATCACCCTGCACAGTTTGTTGTTATCTCCTTGGATAATTGCAGCAACAAGGTCGATGAGCTGTTCAGCTGTGTTTTTGTCGAGATGTCCGGTCATACCGCAATCGATAAAACAGAGTTTCTGGCCAGGTAACAGGAAAATGTTTCCAGGATGTGGGTCAGCATGAAAAAAGCCGTAGCGTAGACACTGTTTGAAAACAGCATTTGTACCATTGGCAACAATGCGTCTCCGTTCTTCAGGTGTTAAGGTCTTTGGATCAACCGAAGAGAGAGGGCGTCCCTTAATCTCTTCAAGGGTCAGCACGTTGCGGGTGGAGGTTTCTCGATAGACTTTTGGGAAGCTGATGTCGGGATCATCCTGAAAATAGCGCCTTAGCCGGTTTGTGGCAAGGGCCTCCTGTAGAAAGTTCATCTCCTTGGTGAGCTCTCTGGAAAATTCTGCGGCAACGGCAACTGGGCTGTAGCCAAGGTTTGAGAAATAAGATTCAACAAACTGTGCCAGCCACTCGAGCAGAGCCATGTCTTCCTCAACAAGGTCTCTGGTTCCTGGTCGTAACACCTTTAAAACAACGTCATCCCCATTTGCCAGTGTTGCTCTGTGTACCTGGGCCATGGATGCAGCTGCGAGCGGCTCTTCTTCTATGTCGCTAAATAATGTGTCCAGACGGCCGGGGAATTCGGTAGCCAGGATGTTATGAATCTCCTCGAAGTCAACGGCTGCAACCTTGTCTTGTAAGTTTCTAAACTCTTCACACCATTCAGGAGGGATCAGATCAGGGCGGGTGGCGAGAATTTGACCTAGTTTTATGTAGGTGGGGCCAAGTTCTTCGAGTACCCGGCGCATTCGCATGGGACGTGACGACTCAAGATTCGCTTGCTCACTGTCAGGTAGCTCATTCTTTTTAGTGCTGAAACGGTCAAGGCCAAGATCAACAATGATCTCTTTAAAACCAAAGCGGGAAAGAACTCTTATGATGTCAGCTAATCGTTTGGTTGAACGAATTGTCTTATGTATAGAGGTGACTTTCATGCACTTTTCAAGATGTGAAAATATTTAGAATTGCACTGTCTTTTTCGATACTGGTAAGGAGTGCTTTTTTCCATTTCTGCAGCTGCTCTTCATCAATAACGAGATTATATTTCAACCACAGCGTTTTGGCGTGGGGGAGCAGAGTCGTAAACTGTGGATAGAGAGCAGCTGTTAGCATTTCCTCATCAACTACCAGGGCACTGAGGAGATCACTGATCTGGATTATTGTTGTGTAGAGTCCGTAGTTAGTACATTGAGTCGGATCATGGTGGTCGCCGACGATGGTGAGAAGTTGCTTCGGAAATAGCCAGCGGGTAAGGAGGTGCGAACCTATCTCGCAATGATCTATGCCAAGTTGTTTCTGCTCTTCTTTCTGACAGTTGAGATGGGCTTCTATTCCTTCTTGTTTTAGAATGTGTAAATACTCTTCGGGTCTGGCGAAAAAGATAGCGAGTTTACCGATGTCATGGATCAGGCCGGCAATAAAGAGTTCACTGGGTGGGCATTTGAGATCTTCGGCTATAATTTTGGCCGCTAGTCCGCAATAGAAGGAGTGCTGCCAGAAGGCGTCCACAGTACGTTTGCTTGACGGGGGGATTTTCTGGAAAGAATTAAAGACGGCTTTTCCCAGAACAATATTATGCACCTCATTAAAGCCCAGAACGTTGACCGCCTTGTCCATGGTGGCTACTTCCCGTGGTATACCAAAAAAAGCTGAGTTGGCAATTCTGAGGATAGCCGCGCACATGGCCTGATCCGGAAGGATGGCATTGACAAGGTCATCGCCGGAACTCTCAGGATCAGCAGTCACCGATAAAACCCTTGAGACGGTAGCGGGCAGGGATGGCAGTGAATCTATTTGTTGGAAAATGGATGATTTTTGACTTGCTGACATATGGCGTTATCTGCTTGTGTTTATAATTTTATGATTACGCAGTTGTGATGGCGTCGTATTTATGCCCGTAGTTAGGGTGAAAACTCTCCATCTCCTTCGTTGCTGCACATTTTCTATTATTACGACGTACCTTAGTACGTCGAAATTATAGAAAATATTTGCGCCTCGGATATGGAGTTTTTTACTTAACCATCTAAATTTTGGGTTTTTACGAGTTTATCAGTTGTTATTCACTTTCTTAGTATAAAGTGCTATTAAAATCGATAATATTATTCGTAGTTAGCTGACTTCGTTTGCCTCCTGGTACCTCTGGATTCTGTTTCTTCCCCTGTCTTTTGCCTGGTACATAGCACGGTCTGCCATATTGACAAGCTGTTCTGGTGACTGTGGGCGGGAATCTCTGAGTGAAGCAACACCTATTGAGATAGTTATCGTTTGATTGTTTTTGCCGCTGTCAAAATCTTTTGTCGAACAACAGTGATTAAGTTTTTCTGCTGCTTTTAGAGCATGGTTGATCTGTGCCTGGGGCAGGAGGACGACAAAGTTTCCTCCGCCAAAGCGGAAGCAGAAATCTGACTCCCGGGTGTTGGCTGTCAACCTTGCTGCAATCTCATTGAGAACAAAATCACCAAAGAGATGACCTTGAATCAGGTTGGTATCTTTGAAATGATCAATGTCCAGCAGTAGTAAGGATAAGTCTGTTTCGTAACGTTTGGCCCGTTTAAATTCCTGCCGGAGGACGGTGGAGAGGTGTCTGCGGTTGTAGAGGCCTGTAAGTCCATCCCGTTCAGAAAGGATATCCATGTAACGTTGCTGTGTGTGCAGGGCCTGATTGCTGTTCATTATTGTTTCTGTCATTGCAGCAATCTTTTTTCTGGCCTGTAAAAGATCAAGGGTTGTTGCCCGCTGTTTCAGTAGAAGCAGCACATGATGTTGAAGGAGGAAGGGAGAGGTAGAAGAAGAAATAACAGTACAGTTTCTGCTCAGGATGTTGGCATTGTCAAGATAAGCCACAGCCGATTCTTTTTCGATCAGAATAAGTATCGCTGTATCCTGAGGAAGCTTCTGGAACGTCGGACCTTGTGGGCAAAGACTTGCGGCGATAAGTAACAGTGCACAACCGTACTCGCTGGCAAGTAACTCCATATCTTCAAAGGAGCCACTCTCCAGGATAACCAGCTCGTCAGACACTTCGGTCATCTGCGCGCTCAAGCTCCTGGTGACGTCGTTGCTGGAGTGGGCTATGATGACGGTGTCGCTCATGGTTTCTGCTTCTGGTTGAGGTTGACTATCGCTCTATCCGCATCATGTTCGTTGAAGTTGGATGGTTATGTGAACCTGTCACCTAAGTATATTGCCTGCCAGGCCTAAAAAGCAAATAAATTGTATTTTTCCCATTTGTCACTGTTCGTGTAGAAAAAACCTACAAAGCACTCAAACGTTTTATTCGTTCCTGAACCGGGGGGTGGGTGGAAAAAAGTCCGGCGAGCTGTCCTCCACTTAAGGGGTTTACAATATACATCTGAGCAGTCGCGGGATTCACGTTCATGGGCAATTGTCGGTTGTAACGTTCCAGTTGCTGCAGCGCTGAGGCCAGAGACATGGGGTGGCCACAGATTGCGGCACCTGTAGCGTCGGCCTGGAATTCACGGCTTCTGGAGATCGCCATCTGAATAAGTGCTGCTCCAAGGGGTGCCAGGATCATCATAGCCAGACTACCCAGCAATCCACCACCGCCGTTATCGTCATCGGATCGTCCACCTCCAAAAATCAAGGACCATTGTGCCATACTGGCCATATAACTAATGGCACCGGCCATGGTTGCGGCAACAGAACTGATTAGAATATCACGGTTTTTAATATGTCCCAATTCGTGGGCTAACACACCTTCAAGCTCGTCGGGTTTAAGAATGCGTTGCAGTCCGGTGGTGATAGCAACTGCAGCGTGACTTGGGTTTCTGCCAGTTGCAAAAGCGTTTGGTGTGTCTTTGTGAATAAGATAGACGCGTGGTTTTGGCAGGTTGGCGCGTGCTGCCAGTGTTGCTACCATCTGGTGCAGGGCGGGTGCCTCTGTCTCGCTCACCTCCTGTGCTCCACTCATTTTAAGGGCCATCGAGTCGCTGAACCAGTATGCGAAAAAATTCATGCCAAGCGCCATCAGCAGAGCAAGTACCATGCCGCGACTGCCGCCAAGAGCCTGGCCTGCAACCATGAAAACTGCGGTGAGGGCTGCCATCAGGAGCCCGGTTTTGATCATACTTGTCATCTGTACCTCTGTTTTCTGGGAAATTGTTCTTAAAATTATGCTATGAGGTCAAACAATATGCATTGTGATTCTCTCTGTCAAAGCTTGTTCAGGTCGAAATTTGGCTGGAGAAGTGTTGCCTCTTCGATCAGGGAGTTGAGTTCTGCTCGAATTGATGACGGGCTGGGGATGGCAGGAAGAATGGGTAATATCTTTTCCACGGATTCAGGAGCGTGGAGGCGCATCTTGTTTTCCATGCTGATAGTGCTGCTGGTGTTTATGCCTCCTGTCATGGTGCCGGATGTGGAGGCATCACCGTCCAGGCTCCGTAAGAACAGCATAATGCCGCTGATATCATTTTTTTTGTAAAAGAGTTTGATCTCCTCTTCAATGACATCATGTTCTTCAACAAGGGAGGCAAGGCGAGCCCGGTAGTGTTCTACATGTTCGAGCAGTGAGTCGTATAAGTCGAAAAACATATTTTTGAAACGGGATTTTTTGAAAAAACCGCGAACGTTTTGCTTTTCAAGAAGGCGTTTGCGGATGGTGGGAGAGCTAGTCACGTAAGAATCAAAAAAGAGAACCTCACCCAGGTGTGTGAGTTCATAGAAACGACGGATGAGTGTATCTTCCCGTAACAGTGCGTATATGCGGAGTAAGTCGAAGCCGATCTCTGTTTCGAGGGTGAAGGCGGAGGCTATGACCTCTTTCTGGTATTCGTTAGAATCCTCTTCGATAATTTTTCGAAAGCCGAAGTAACGCTCAGCAATATCTTTTTTGACCTCAAAGGCCAGGGTTTGGGCAAAATCTTCCACTTTGATCACCTTGCATATTTGGGGAGGAGTGACATTCTCGTACAAAGCGTTTATATAATATTGACTTTAGCAATTCGGTAAACGATTTGCATCTTTCTTTTTGTGAGCTCAGCGATATGGCATATACGGAATTTGATAATGATCTCCCTGCACGGATTAAAGAACAGGCCGATATCGTCCAGATTATTGGGGAAAACGTGGAACTTAAAAAAGCAGGCGTTCGTTATCTAGGCTGCTGTCCCTTTCACAACGAGAAGACACCGTCCTTTTCTGTCCATCCCGGCCAGCAGTTTTTTCATTGTTTTGGTTGTGGTGCCTCTGGCGATGTGCTCGAATTTCAGATGAAATTTCATAATATGGATTTTCCCACGGCCCTGAAAGAGCTGGCCAGGCGTTATCAGATAGTGATTCCTGAGAAGCCCATGTCTCCACAGGAACAGGAAAAACGACGAAAGCGTAAACTGATGTACGCCGTAAATGAAAAAGTTGTATCAATCTGGAAAGAGTGTTTGCACAAAAGTGGTATGGCTGCAGATGCCAGGAAATATCTTGAGGAAAGAGGTATTCCGCTCTCTATTCAGAAACAGTTTGGCCTTGGTTACGCTCCCTCACCAGATATTGCGGGTTGGGATTATCTTGGCAGTCGTTTGCAGGGCGAGGAGCATCGGGCTGCAATTGACCTTGGGTTGCTGGTAAAAAGGGAGAAGAGTGGTACCTACGATCGTTTCCGTGACAGAGTGCTTTTTCCGATTTATGACAGGCAGGGCAGGGTTCTTGGTTTTGGCGGCCGGATTATTGGTGATGGGCAGCCAAAATATATGAATTCACCCGAGAGCATGGTTTTTAATAAGTCTGCGTCTCTTTTGGGGTTGTATCAACAGGGTGATGAAATACGCCGTCGCAAACAGGCCATCCTGGTGGAGGGGAATTTCGATCTTGTCTCTTTAGTTGTGCATGGTTGTCCAAATGTTGTAGCTCCTCTGGGGACAGCACTGACTGCCCAGCAATTAAAGTTGTTGAAAGGTTATGCCGAAGAATGTGTGTTGCTTTTTGATGGTGATACTGCTGGGGTTAAGGCCGCCATTCGTTCAGTTCCTCTTTTTCTAAGCGAAGAGTTTGCTGGTAAGGTTGCCCTGTTGCCGAAAGGTCATGACCCTGATACTTTTATCCGTGAAAAAGGACTGGCACCCCTTGAAGACCTCATCTCAAATGCTTTACCACTTCCCGAGTTTACCTTGCAGCAGTTGGTGGAGGAGCATGGGCTGACCCTTGATGGTAAAGGACGAATTATCAAGGAGTTGCAACCGCTGCTGAAGGCTGCCAAATCTTCTCTGCAGAGGTCAATTATGGTGTCGCATTTCAGTGAAACCATAGGTGTGTCAGCAAGGGATCTCAGCGCCGCAATGGTTTCGGTCATGCCGGAGCCTCCGTTGCCTTCGCCACCTTCCATTGTGCCAAAAAGGAAACAGCAACTTGAGCGTCTGGCACCGCTTACACAGTCGCAGAAGAGAATCGTGACCCATGTCGTTCTGTATCCCGAGTCTTTGCCTGAGCTTGAGAGAGCAGGAGTTCGCTCCTGTTTGAGTGGTACTGTCGGTGAAGTATTGTTGCTGCAACTGAGGGCGTTGCTGCAAAAATCTGATACTGTAACTCCAGAGGATTTGCTCGATCACTTACCGCAGGGCGGTGAAAGGCTCTTTGTTTCTGATATTTTACTTAACTCATCGGTTGACAGTACGGGGCTCTCCTGCCAGGGAACGAAGGGGGAGATATTAGAGCTGCTTTCCTGGCTTGAACGGGATAAATTACTGCAGTCATCGAAAACGTTGATGGGGCAGATTCTTGCAAGTGCTGCTGAGAATGATTCCGGCAAGCGAGATGCCTATCTACTTGAAAAGATGAAAGTTGATCAGCAGTTGCAAGATCTAAGGAAAAAAATTATTCCCTTTGATGACTAAAAGGTATTGTTTGTAGTTGTGCAATAATATCCTGTAAATACGGTGTTTATTGCCTTTTCGCTCAGTCTGGCTTTGTGTCTGCCCTATCTTCTGTTAACGATTTTCCTATTTTTTTTAATTATTTACGTCGAAAAGTTTGATAATAATTATATTTTTGCTATATAGTAGCTAATTAGAGAAGAAGAGAAGATAACGTATTGTCCTGAGGGGGAAAAATATGGCTGATGAGAATGAAACAACTGGAGATGTGTCAGATGGTGTTGTTGATCTGACAGGAATTTTCAACTCCGGTGAGAAGATCTGCTCCGTGGGCTTACCTGAAGGGGTTGATGAGGATCGCCGGATACCCCGAGTTGGTGATCGACGAAAGGGTTTTTTTACCGATCGTCGTCAGGGGCAAAGGCGCCTTGCCAGAAGTCGTTCCAAGCGCAGTGAACATGCCGTCGACCCAATGTCAATCTACCTTCGGGAAATGGGCACCCTGACTCTTCTCAAACATGAGGAGGAACTGGAGCTTGCCCGCATGATGGAAGAGGGGTTATTCAGGGTTCAGGATGCTGTCCTTTCCACTCCTTTAGCTATTCCTGCTCTCAAAGAACTTGCCAATGAACTTCGCGAAGATAATATTAAAATCTTCAATATTATCCGTGGAATCCAGGATACTCAGCCCAGTGTCGTCCAGAAAGAGAAGGACACTTTTTTGAAGAAAGTTGATGCCGCTTTCGCCCTTGATGACGAGCGACAGTTGCTACAGAAACAGTTCAGTGCTGCCAGCGACAATCCTGAAGAAGCAGAAAAAATTGGCCAGCAGATGGCGAATATCGGTACCGATATTGCGGATCTGTTTCGCGGACGAGTGCTCTGTACCCGCTGTGTGAACGGTGTTGCCTCCAATTTGAAGGAATTGGCCAAGCGTTTCAGACGTATACGGGTAGAGGTGCTAAAATCCCATAAACTGGCCACGGCCGAGGGTGATAATAGCGACCTTACTCCTGCTGAGATTGAGTATCATATCGGTGCTCAGTTGAAAGAGGGACTTGGCTTTGGGTACCGATCTCTCAATGCAGTTTTGCATGAACTGGAAACAGGGCGTGATATCAATAAACATGCGAAAGAGTCATTGGTTCGGGCCAATTTACGACTGGTGATTTCCGTATCCAAAAAATTTGTAAATCGTGGATTGCAATTCCCTGACCTTATTCAGGAAGGAAATATCGGCCTGATGAAGGCCGTTGAGAAATTTGATTATCACCGGGGCTATAAGTTCAGCACTTATGCGACTTGGTGGATTCGCCAATCAATTACTCGTGGCATTGCAGATCAGGGACGTACTATTCGTTTGCCTGTCCATATGATTGAAACCATCAATCGCCTGCTTAGAGTTTCCCGTGATTTCGTCCGTGAGGAGAACCGTGAGCCATCTCCTGAAGAGATTGCAGAACAGCTCGGCACTGATGTTGAAAAGGTGAAGGCTGCCTTGAAAACAGCAAAAGATGCGATCTCTCTTGACACCCCTGTTGGTGAAGATGAGGAAACATACCTGGGGGATTTCATTGAAGATTGCTCGAGTCTTGGCCCGCATGAAGCCACCATGGTCGAGAGCTTGAAAGAATGTCTCAGTAAAGTTATGGCTTCACTTTCACCTCGTGAAGCAAAGGTTGTGCGCATGCGGTATGGCATTGATGTGAGTTGTGATCATACCCTTGAGGAAGTGGGGAAATGTTTTGCGGTCACCCGTGAGCGTATTCGCCAGATCGAGGCGCAGGCTATCAAAAAGCTGAAGCACCCTACCCGAGTCGATGAATTGCGCGTTTTTATGACTGACTGATACGCATCTTGTACAGACGAACATCGGACGCAGGGCTTTGTAGGCTCCGTGTTGGATGTTCGGTCTTTGTCCGTAATTCTTTCGTTGTTCAGCAGTTGCAGTTATTACGGTGAAATTTTTCATGCCAAAAAATTCGCTAATTGATTGGATAGCTCTTGGCCTCATGCCCGGCCTTGGGAACAGGACGATCCAGCAATTGCTTGAGCGTTTCGGAGACCCTGGTTCTGTTTTTGCTGCTTGTAAAAAGGGCAGTAAAAGTTGCAAGGGCATCAAAGCAAAACTTCTCCCCTCCCTCTCTTCACCTGAATCTTTTCAAAACCAGGCAAAATCCCTCTTACAACGATTACACAGTGGTGGCGCAATGGCACTGTGCCTGGCGGATAGTGATTACCCTGAACTGTTAAAGACGATAGTCGATCCACCTCATGTGCTGTATGTGCAGGGAAATTTGGAATTGTTACACTCTTCCTGTGTTGCCATGGTTGGTTCCAGAGCGGCAACTGCCTATGGAAAACGTGCGGCATTTACTTTGGCGCGAGATTTGGCAGAGGCTGGCGTTACTGTAGTTTCCGGGCTTGCCATTGGCGTTGACAGTGAGGCGCATCGTGGCGCTTTGTCGGTTCATGGTGCAACTATTGGCGTCCTTGGTTGTGGTCTTGATGTGACTTATCCGAGGCAAAATGCGAGACTGTACGAAAAAATACGTAGAGAAGGTCTGCTGCTAACTGAATATTGCTTGGGCACTAAGCCGGACGGCTTCAGATTTCCTGCCAGGAATCGTATTATTGCCGGCTTGAGTCACGGAGTTGTGGTGGTGGAAGCTGCAAAAAAATCCGGGTCACTGATAACTGCCGAAATGGCGCTGGATGAGGGGCGGGAAGTGTTTGCGGTACCCGGTCAGATTGACTCTTTTAAAAGCTCCGGAACACATTGGCTCTTGCAACAAGGAGCCAAGTTAGTACAGTCAGCTGAGGATGTACTTGATGAATGTGGAGGCGGATTGGGTGTGCTGCCAGCTGTACCGATAGGCAGTACCGTTTTGTCGGTTACTGGTATTGACAGTGAGTCCGCAGAGTTGTTGAGAAAAATTGATGTGTACCCAAGCGCGCGAAATGAATTAATTGCCCGCTCCGGACTAAGCAGTGCTAAGATTGCCGAGCTTCTGTTGTTACTTGAATTGGAAGGGCTTGTAGAAATGCTGCCCGGTGATGAAGTACGAAGAGTGAGGAAGTAAATCATGAATACAATCCACCCGAGGAACCCATGTTAGATATACAATTTGCCCCATCTATTTTATCCGCTGATTTTACCCGTCTGGGGGAAGAGATTGCTGCCGTTGATAAGGCTGGAGCTGAAGTGATTCATATCGATGTCATGGATGGTCATTTCGTGCCCAATATTACCATTGGTCCCCTGGTTGTGAAGGCTGCCCGCAAAGCAACTGATAAAGTACTTGATGTGCATCTGATGATTAGTGATGCAGACAAATATATCGATCTATTTGCAGATGCTGGTGCTGACTGGATTACCGTGCATGTAGAGGCCTGTACGCATCTGCACCGGACAGTGAGCAGAATTAAAGAACTTGGTAAAAAGGCGGGGGCTGTTTTGAATCCAGCAACTTCTCTTACAAGTCTTGATTACGTACTGGAAGAACTGGACCTGGTGATGTTGATGAGTGTTAATCCCGGATTCGGCGGGCAATCGTTTATTGAATCGACCCTTGCCAAAACCGACAGCTTAAAAAAACGTATCGATCAGTTGGGGTTAGCGGTTGGCATTGAAATAGATGGCGGTATCAGCCCTAAAACCATTGAACGGGTGGCAGAAGCCGGAGCCAATATTTTTGTGGCAGGATCAGCCATTTATGGTTGTGATGAATACGCACCTGTGATTAATGAGATGCGAACACTTGCAGAGGCAGGACGAGCAAAGCGGGGCTAGTATATGACCATAGAGTGGAAATCCATGGCGGAGTGCAAGGCTTTTGCGAAACTGAGCGAGCTTGCAAAAAACCCAACAGATCTGACTGCGCAGGGTGTGCTAACCCCAGAGCGTGTGCGGCGCTATTGTTGTCATGGTGAGATTTTTAATCTGCTCTACAGTTGTCAGCGCGTGACTGGGGAAGTGCTGGACGCCCTACAGGAACTGTCTGACGAATGCTTGCTGGTTGAACAGTTTCAAAAGATGCGGCAGGGTGCAGTGCTCAATCGTATCCTTAATTTCCCTTCCGAAAACAGACAGGTGCTGCACACAGCTTGCCGGGATCTTTTTTCTGAAAAGCCGGCTTGTGCGGTTGCCACAAAGCAGGCACAGGCTGAGCTTGATAAGTTAAAAATATTTTTGAGGGAACTTGAGCAGGGGAGTATCTGTAACGAAAAGGGACAGCCTTTTCATACCCTTATTCATGTGGGGATTGGCGGCTCTGATCTCGGGCCGAGGTCGATCTATGAAGCTTTGCGTGCTTACGCAAATACAAAACGTACAATTCATTTTATCTCAAATGTTGATCCCGATGATTCCGCTCAGGTTCTGGCAAAGGTAGACCTCAACAGATCTCTGGTACTGGTGGTTTCAAAATCAGGGACAACGCTTGAAACCTTGGCCAATGAAACAATAGTTCGCGCAGCCCTGGCCCATGCCGGGCTTAATCCCAATAAGCATTGTCTTTCTGTTACCGGTGAATCCAGTCCCATGGATAATCCAGATCGCTATCTACGTTCATTTTACATGTATGATTATATTGGTGGACGTTACAGTTCCACGTCAATGGTAGGTGCTGTGATGTTAGGCTTCGGTATTGGTTACGAGAACCTTCTGGCCTTTCTAGAGGGTGCAAATTCTCAGGATAATGCCTCTGCAGAAAAAGATATCCGAAAGAATATAGCACTCCTAGCAGCGTTGTTAGGTGTCTGGAATCACAACTTCCTGGGAATGGGCACAGTGGCCGTTTTGCCTTACAGTCAAGCCTTGCATCGATTTCCGGCACATTTGCAACAGTGTGATATGGAATCCAATGGTAAGTCGGTTTGTCGCGATGGGAATACGGTACAGATAAAAAGCGGTCCCATTGTTTGGGGAGAACCTGGCACAAATGGTCAGCACGCATTTTATCAACTTCTGCACCAGGGCACGGAAGATGTCGCAGTTGAGTTTATTGGTTTTCGTAAAAGTCAGCGTAAAAAGGATCTCATTATTCAAAAGAGCAGTTCTCAGCAAAAGCTGGTGGCGAATCTGCTGGCGCAGTCGATGGCATTAGCCATCGGTAAGAGTGATGAGAATCCAAATAAACGTTTTCCGGGAAATCGGACAAATTCGATTCTTCTGGCTGACAGGCTAACTCCCAAAACCATGGGTGCGTTGCTGGCACTGTATGAAGCTAAAATAGTCTTCCAAGGGTTTTGTTGGAATATTAATTCTTTTGATCAGGAAGGGGTGCAGCTGGGTAAAGAGCTTGCAACAGAACTGCTGGTTGTCATGGATGAAAACAGGAGTGAAGGTACTCTTGTGGAAGCATTCCTTGATGTGGCAAAAATGCACTCGTAATGTTAGGCCCCTGAAACTGAATATTCATTCAGTTTTCTAGTCAATCTATTTCGTTTTTTGTTGACAAAGGTCAAGTTCGGAGATATTCTCCCACGCTGAATGACTATTCAATAGTGTCGTTTTGTTGTCTGCTGTTTTTTAACATAAGTTATTGTAGAAGGACAGGGCAGGCGGGGAGATGAGAGTTACAATGCTCTGTCTGTCGTTTTTTGAAACAATTACTTTTGAAACGTATATTCTGGTAAAGGTTGAAGTATTTTAATCATTTTAAGGAGGAAAATTCATGGCAAAGCATGATACACCCCTGTTGGACGAGCTTGAAAGTGGCCCGTGGCCAAGCTTCGTTACCGACATCAAGCGCCAGGCCGAGGTAAATCCCGATTGTTGGGACATCTTAGGTCAGCTCGAACTGTCTTTCAAAGATAGAATCACCCATTGGAAACACGGCGGAATCGTTGGTGTATTCGGATATGGTGGTGGTATCGTTGGTCGTTACTCAGATGTACCTAAACTGTTCCCAGGTGTTGAACACTTCCATACCGTTCGTGTTAACCAACCTGCATCCAAGTATTATTCCACCGAGAATCTTCGTGCTCTGATGAAGCTCTGGGATAAGCATGGATCCGGTATGACCAACATGCATGGTTCCACTGGTGATATTATCCTTCTCGGTTGTCGTACCGAAGCTCTTGAACCTTTCTTTTGGGATCTGACCCACGACCTGAAGCAGGATCTTGGTGGTTCCGGTTCTAACCTTCGTACTCCTGCCAACTGTCTTGGCGAGTCTCGTTGCGAGTGGTCCTGCTACGATACAGAGGAAGCTTGTCATCACCTGACAATGCATTATCAGGATGAGATTCATCGTCCTGCTTTCCCTTACAAGTTTAAATTCAAATTTTCCGGTTGTCCAAACGACTGTGTTGCGGCTCTTGCCCGTTCTGACTTTGCTGTTATTGGTAACTGGAGAGATGATATCCAGATGGATCAGGCAGAAGTCAAAGCATATGTTGACGGAACTACCATTCCTAATGGTGGTGCTCACAGAGATGGTGACTGGGGTACGTTTGATATCCAGAAAGAAGTTATTGACCTCTGTCCCACCGAATGTATGTGGATGGAAGGCGATGAGCTGAAGATTGACAACTCTGAATGTACTCGTTGTATGCATTGCATCAACGTTATGCCTAAGGCACTTCGTCCAGGTAAAGAAAAAGGTGCTTCCATTTCTATTGGTGCTAAAGCTCCAATCCTTGATGGTGCGCAGTTTGCTACCCTTATCATTCCTTTTATCAAAGTTACTAAAGATGATGAGTTCGAGAGCGTTATTGACGTGATTGAAGAAGTTTGGGACTGGTGGATGACCGTTGGTAAGAACCGTGAGCGTGTTGGCGAGACCATTATGCGTGTTGGTCTTCCTACCTTCATTAAGGTTATGGGTCTTGATCCAATTCCACAGATGGTTAAAGAGCCTCGTTCGAATCCTTACGTTTTCTGGTCAGAAGAAGAAGTTCCAGGTGGCTTTGAGCGTGATGTTGATGCATTCCGTAAAAAGCACGCGGCATAAGAAAATTTATCGAGTCGCAGTTTTATACTCGAGTACATATTCAAGGAGGTTATAATTATGGGTTACGATCCAGAAAATCCTATGGCGGACAGAATCACAGATATCGGTCCTCCACATTATTCTAAATTCCATCCCCCTGTGATTGCAAAAAACAAGGGAAAATGGTTGTGGCATGAAATCACCCAAGCTGGTGTAATGGTACATAAAGCTGAAAGCGGAGACGAGTGCTGGACTATACGTGTTGGTGCTGCCCGTTTGATTTCCACATCTCTTATTTTCGAGATGTGTGACATTGCTGACGCTCATTGCGACGGCTACCTGCGTTTCACCACTCGTAATAACGTGGAGTTCATGGTAGACGATAAAGCTAAGGTTCAGCCTCTGCTTGACGATCTTGCATCTCGCGGAAACAAGTTCCCAGTAGGTGGAACCGGAGCCGGAGTTACAAACATCGTTCATACCCAGGGTTGGATTCACTGTCATACTCCTGCAACTGACGCCTCTGGCGTTGTTAAAGCAGTTATGGATGAGTTGTTTGATTACTTTGTTACCATGAAGCTTCCTGCACAGGTACGTGTTGCACTTGCCTGCTGTTTGAACATGTGTGGTGCTGTTCATGCTTCCGATATCGCCATTCTTGGTGTGCATCGTAAGCCACCAATGATCGATCATACTCGTATCACTGGTGTTTGTGAGCTCCCTCTTGCTATTGCTTCCTGCCCACTCGGTGCTGTTAAGCCCGCCAAAGCAGAAGTTGATGGAAAAGAAATCAAGACCGTTAAGGTTAACAACGATCGTTGTATGTACTGTGGTAACTGTTATACCATGTGTCCTGCAATGCCTCTTGCTGATCCAGATGGTGACGGAATTGCTATCCTCGTTGGTGGTAAGGTTTCTAACTCCCGTACAGTACCCAAGTTCTCCAAGCTTGTTATTCCATTTCTGCCAAACACTCCGCCACGCTGGCCAGAGACCGTTGAAGCAGTAAAGAATATCTTGGAAGTTTATGCCAAAGATGCTCGTAAGTATGAGCGTGTTGGTGAGTGGTGTGAGCGTATCGGTTGGGAGAAATTCTTCGAAAAGACCGGTATTCCTTTTACCATCAAGTCTGTTGATGATTATCGACTGGCTTACGATACCTGGCGTACAACAACTCAGTTTAAGTACACCAGCCACGTCAAGTAATTGACCTGATAGTTGCACTCGAGGAATTTATTTCTTCGAGTGCACTTTATTTGGGCCACTTGCCTGATTACACTTTTTTTTAATAAGAGGTATGTGTTATGGCAATGAGTGATCAAGAGATTAAAGATGCGATTCTTGAAAAAGCATTAAAAAACAAAAAAGCACAACTTTACGTCAAGGATTTCTATAAGTGTGGTCCCGATGCTAAAGCTCGTAAGATAAAAAATCTTGCTAATGAGTTGGTTACTGAAGCAAAGATGGTTTTCTTTTCTTCTGGTTCTACCACCATGTATGTGCATGCAGATCGTCAGAGAAGTGAAGAAGTAAACTAAGTTGTTTTTAGACTCGGTTTCTTTAAAGGCATGGAATTTATTTAATTCCGTGCCTTTTTGTGTTTATGGATAATGTATTACACCTTACCTCAACGGCTTCCACTAATGAGGATGCTTATCAGCTGGCGTTAGACGGTGCCCAGCATGGATATGCTGTTATTGCCGACGAGCAGACAAGCGGCAAGGGACGGCTGGGTCGCACATGGGTGGCTCCTGCGAATACCTGCCTTTGCTGTTCGCTTATTCTGCGCCCGAAACTTCCTTTTGTTGAACTCCCCAGACTTACCCTTACGTCCGGCCTTGCCCTTTACAAGGTGATTGAAAAACTTACCGGGTTGAATATATTTGGGCTGAAGTGGCCCAATGATCTGTATTGTGAAGGGAAAAAATGTGGTGGTATTCTTGTTGAGTCTTCCAGTCCTGTAACTTCTGATGAAAAATCTTTTGTTGTTGTGGGGATTGGCTTAAATGTTAACAGTCTTCTTGATGATTTTCCTGGCAAGTTGCAGGAGACCGTGACATCTCTTCTGATTCAAACGGCAAAACATTATTCAATACCGGAATTATTTATTCAACTTCGTCATTCTCTTCTCTACTATTTGAAGATTCATGAGGAACTGGGGTTTAAGGCAATACTCAAGGAATGGCGAAAGTATGATGTGTTGTATGGGAAGGAAATGCAGTGGTTGACCACTGAAAAGAAGGTCATTACCGGGATTGGTCTGGGACCGGACGACAGTGGACAGTTGCTGGTTAAAGATAGGATGGGAGATCTTCACATGATCTTGTCAGGTAATGTGAGTTTGAAGGAATAAAAGATGAAGATCGAACATCCAACCTCGAATGTTCGATTTTGGATGTTCAATCGTTTTAACTAGCCTTTAGTATCGGTAATACTCAGGCTTATACGGTCCTTCAACAGGAACACCGATATAATCGGCCTGAACCTTACTTAAGGTGGTCAAGTGTACGCCAATCTTTTCAAGATGTAGCCGTGCAACCTTCTCATCGAGGTATTTAGGCAGGAAGTATACCTGATTTTCATATTTATCAGGATTTTCCCATAACTCAATTTGAGCGAGAACCTGATTGGTAAATGAGTTACTCATAACAAAGCTTGGGTGGCCGGTGGCACAACCAAGGTTTACAAGACGTCCTTCAGCGAGGATAATGATTTTCTTACCGTCAGGGAATACAACGTGATCTACCTGGGGCTTGATATTTTCCCAGGGAAGGTCTTTGATCCCTGCAATATCAATTTCAGAATCAAAATGTCCAATGTTGCAGACGATTGCTTCATCAGGCATGGCTTCCATATGCTCGCGGGTAATAACATTTAGATTACCGGTGCAAGTAACATAAATATTACCAACAGATGCGATCTCGTCCATGGTAACTACACGGTAGCCTTCCATGGCTGCCTGAAGTGCACAGATTGGATCAACTTCCGTTACATACACTATGGCTCCCATTCCACGAAGAGCCTGGGCACAGCCTTTGCCAACGTCACCAAAGCCAACTACAACAGCATTCTTACCAGCAATCATGACGTCTGTAGCACGTTTGATGCCGTCTAGGAGTGATTCACGGCATCCGTAGAGATTGTCAAATTTAGACTTTGTTACGGAGTCATTTACATTAAATGCTGGACACTTAAGTTTTCCGTCCCGAGCCATCTCATTTAAACGATGTACACCAGTAGTGGTCTCTTCACTGATGCCTTTAATGTCCTTCATCTCGTCCTTGTATTTGTCATGCATGATGAGAGTAAGATCACCACCATCGTCAAGGATCATATTTGGGCGCCATCCATCAGGGCCAAAAATTGTCTGATCAATGCACCACCAGAACTCTTCCTCTGATTCGCCTTTCCAGGCAAAAGTAGGGATACCGGCTTCCGCCATAGCTGCGGCAGCGTGATCTTGAGTGGAGAAAATATTGCATGAAGACCAGCGAATTTCAGCACCAAGGTCAATAAGGGTTTCCATCAAAACGGCTGTCTGGATGGTCATGTGCAAGCAGCCGGCGATGCGGGCGCCTTTTAAGGGTTGAGACTCTTTATACTCTTCCCTGAGAGCCATAAGGCCAGGCATTTCAGTTTCGGCAATCTTTACTTCTTCTCGTCCCCATTTCGCAAGGGACATATCAGCAACTTTATAATCACTCATATAAATAACCTCAGTTAGTTTCTATAAAATAAATACCCACCCTCTATAAAATAGGAGGTGGGTGAAGACATGGTAACGTGGAAATAACTAGATTCCAGCATCAGCCTTTAAAATGTCAGCCATATCTGTTCGTTCCCAAGTGAAATCAGCATATTCACGGCCAAAATGACCGTAAGCAGCGGTCTGTTTGTAGATGGGACGCAGCAAGTCGAGATGTTGAATAATCGCTTTGGGACGCATGTCAAAATGCTGAAGAACCAATGTACCTATTTTTTCATCGGAAATAACACCGGTACCGTAGGTGTGAACATTCACTGATACTGGTTGAGAAATACCAATAGCGTAGGCAACCTGAACTTGTACTCTGGAAGCAAGACCTGCAGCAACGATATTTTTAGCAACATATCGACCCATTTAGGCAGCTGAGCGAACAACCTTGGAAGGATCTTTGCCGGAAAAAGCTCCACCGCCATGGGATCCAACACCGCCATAGGTATCTACAATGATTTTACGACCTGTTACCCCACAGTCTCCGACAGGACCGCCAATGACAAAACGTCCGGTGGGGTTGATGTAATACTTGGTGTTTTCGTCAAGCATAGATGCAGGTAGGATTGGTTTAATAATCTCTTCCATAACACCTTCTTTAAGATCTTCAAATGACACATCTGGGGAGTGTTGAGTAGAAAGGACGATAGCCTCGATTCGTTTAGGTTTGTCATCGACATACTCTATGGTAACCTGGCTTTTTGCATCAGGGCGTAACCATGGGAGGACATGTGCCTTCCGAACTTCAGACTGTCTCTTTACGAGCCGGTGTGCGTAGGTGATGGGCATAGGCATTAGGACTTTGGTTTCGTCGCTGGCATAGCCAAACATCAAACCCTGATCTCCTGCACCCTGGTCAAGGTCAGTTCCGGTGCCCTCATCAACTCCTTGAGCAATATCAGAGGATTGTTTGTCGATACAGGTTAGTACAGCGCAAGATTTTGCATCAAACCCCATGTCGGAAGAGTTGTAACCAATTTCTTCAATGGTGTTACGAACTACCTGTGGCAGATCAACCCAGGCAGAAGTGGTAATTTCACCTGAAATAACAACCATACCGGTGTTGATCATAGTCTCACAAGCTACACGTGCACTAGGGTCCTGCTCAAAAATAGCATCTAAAACAGTATCTGATATCTGATCGGCAACTTTATCGGGATGCCCCTCTGAAACAGATTCAGAGGTGAAAAGATAGTTTGACATGAAGTAATCTCCAGTTAATTTAATGCCTTAGTAGGCATCAAGGTGTGGTGTTGTAATTTGTTTAAAAAAACAATAAATTAATGGTGCGTGCGTGGTAAAAATAACTTCCCAATATGACGTTGAATCACTATGTTTGTCAAGGAAAAATAGGGGATCAAAGGGATGGAAAATTTGTGTCACCCATCATTATCTGTTATTGTATCTTTTTTTAATATTTCCAGCTCAGCATTGAGCTAATTATCTGAAGGAGTTTCCAATGAGTGAAGTAGTGCTTCCCGATTATATTCAATTTTTACAGCAGAAAGAAAACTATCCCCACCCGGCAGAGGATGTTACTCTTGTGCAGACCCATATTTCCTTTGTCCTTTTGGCCGGAGACTCTGTGTACAAATGGAAAAAACCGGTCGATTTCGGATTTTTGAATTTTTCCACTCTTGTAAAAAGAAAATATTACTGTGAGCAGGAGCTTGAGCTTAATCGTCGGCTCTGTCCTGATCTGTACGAAGAAGTGGTCACTCTCAATGTGGAAGGTGATTCCTTCAGTCTAAATGGCAGCGGCGAAGTTGTAGAATATGGCATCAAAATGTCACGGATGCCAGAAGAAAGAATGATGGGCAAGATGATGACAGATCACAAAGTAACCCGTGGGCATATCGATGCCATCATTGACCAACTGGTGCCTTTTTATGGTAGTGCTGCTGGCGATGCTGCGATCATGGAGTTTGGTACGGCATCATCTGTCGCAGTGAATGTTCTAGAGAATTTTGAGCAGACTGAAAGTTTTGTTGGGCAAGGCGCAATCACCCAAGAGCAGTTTGAAATGATCTCTGCCTATTCCAAAGAATTTTTGAGCCATGAAGATCGTTTTCAGGCACGTATTGACGCTGGCAACATTCGGGATTGTCATGGTGATATGCATTCTGCAAATATTTGCCTTACAGATCCCGTCTCTATCTTTGATTGCATTGAGTTTAACGAACGTTTTCGCTACACCGATGTGGCTGCAGATGTGGCCTTTCTGGCGATGGATTTAGATTTTCATGGAGAGGAGGAGCTCTCCAATTATTTTATCAAACAGTTTGTTGCAAAATCAGGCGATGATGAATTGCCCGTAATGTTAAATTTTTACAAATGTTATCGCACCTACGTCAGGGCCAAAATTGCGCTTTTCACAGCAAGTGATCCTGCAGTGGATGCGGCAATTAAGGAAGACTGCATTGAACAGGCAAGAAAACATTTTCTGTTGGCAGAGCGGTATGCATCAGCCTGAGAATCTACTCCTGGTTTTTTTCGGGATGATTGCCACCGGTAAAAGCTATCTGGCATCTGCCTGGGCACAGCAGTTTGGATTTCCGTACTACAATTCAGACAGAGTTCGCAAAGAACTGGCTGGAATCAGCGCTGAAACCAGCGAACAGGAAGAGATTGACAGAGGAATTTATACGCCGGAGTTCAGCAGGCGTACTTACGATACGCTGATTGCGAAAGCAAAGGAGCATTTCGCAGAGAACGTCCTAGCCAGTGTTGTGCTGGATGGCTCCTACCAATCCCTTGCAGAACGTGACCTTTTACGGGAACAGTTTCATAAAGAGGTGCGTATAATTTTTGTTCATTGCAGCTGCAGTGAGCAGGTGGTAAAAGAGCGTCTGGCTATACGCGCTTCAGATCCTGATGCTGTATCTGATGGGAACTGGAAAATCTATCAGGCACAGAAAAAACGTTTTCAGGGGCTTACTCCTGGGGAAGAGGCCATAACTTTGGACACTGCCGCTCCGATTGAGGAGCTTGTGGCACAAATAAATAATCAGCTTTCGGGTGAGTCGATATCCGTTTGTAAATAGACGAGGTAATTACAATGGCAACACGAATTTATATATTACGATTCCCCAAAGAAACCAGTAGTGATCCCATGATTTATCAGCTTGTTAAAAAGTATGATGTTGAGTTCAATATTTTAAAAGCCGATATTTTACCGCAGCGTGAAGGGGTGATGATTCTTGAGTTAAAAGGGATAAAAGATAAGGTGAAAAATGCCTTGGACTATTTGAGATCTTTTAATGTACAGGTAGAACGACTGGCCGCTGCCATTAATCGCGATGATGAGAAGTGTTTTCAGTGTGGCGCCTGTACCGGTATTTGCCCCGTTGGTGCACTGGCCATTAAACGTCCGGAGATGGAAGTTATTTTTGATCCTGAAAAATGCACAGGTTGTTCTCTGTGCGTACCCATCTGCCCGGTACGGGCTATGGAAGTTTCTCCTGTTTCCTCAGCTTTTGCTGAGGAGCCGGCGAAGGTTGTTGTGTAATATTTTATAAATCGTTTCCCGTTAGTGAACGGCAGCTTCTCAAAAAATCTGCCAGTCTGGTAGGAGAGTATCCTTGAACCAGCTGGAAAGATTAAATCCTGGTGGATCACCTGCTTCCAGCCTTTTTAACAACTTCTTGGCTTTGGGGGTGATGGTTGCGTCCGGATAGGTACTGATCAGATAGTTCAGCCGGGTTTGTGCCTCTTCGTATTTGTCTGTCCGTAAATAAAATTCCACCACAAAATATTCATGGTTGACGAGAAATTCGTTGGCCGCTCGAATCCTTCCCTGTGCTTCTTTTGTATATGGTGAGTCGGGGAAGGCCCGCAACAGTTTGGAGAACTCTTTAATCGCATTGTCTGCCCCATTCGTGTCGCGGTCAATACGATCAATTTGCTGATAGTAACACATGGCAATGTGATACATAACGTAAGGGATTGCCTCATTTGTGGGATGCCGTTCTTCAAACTCATGGTAGAGCATGAGTGCTTCTTCGTAGTACTCCATGTAGTAGTTACTGTCTGCACTCTTCAGCTGTGCCAGTGTGGCTTCAGGGCTGAAGGGGTAGTAGTCCAGCACTTCGTCAAAATGTTTTCGGGCCTTGTAGTAGTTGCCAAGGGAAAACTCATCAATTCCCTTTCCGGCCAGAGTTTTGGCAGACAGACGATTGTCTTCCGGGTTATCCTCATTGTTGCCCCACCAGGATTGAAATGTAGCACAGCTGCTCAAGGATAGTAGCATCACAATGGTCAGCAAGGTGGTGGGAAGAGAGTGGAGCCGCAAAGACAGTATGTTGGAAAAACGAAAACTGGACATCATAATAAGTAAATTAGCTAAGATTTGTAAGATAGTTTTCAGCAGCAAGTACCGCAGTGGCACCTTCGCCTGCAGCGTTGATTACCTGGCGTACCTCTTTACTTCGGATATCGCCGGCTGCCATGACACCAGGCACAACAGTTCTTGTTTCCTGGTCAGTTGGAATAAATCCACCTTCATCGGCCTCTAAATCATCCAGAGGCAGCATTTCATTGTTTGGCAATACGCCAACAAGGACAAACACCCCTTCAACAGCAAGTGTGGACGTGTCACCATTCTTATTCAACAGTTCCAGGCCTTCGACACCGTCGGTGCCGGTAATGGCAGTGGCGGTAGTATCCCAGATAAACTCTATCTTAGGGTTGGCAAAGGCCTTTTCTTGAAGGATTTTTGTGGCGCGGAGTTCGTCACGTCGATGGATCAGAGTCACCTTGCTGGCAAATTTAGTGAGGTGAGTTGCTTCCTGAACAGCTGTATTCCCACCACCAATAACCGCAACATGCATGTTGCGATAGAAGGGCGCATCGCAAGTTGCACAATAGGAGACTCCTTTGCCACCAAGCTCTTTTTCACCGGGGACATTCAGGGAACGTGGACGCGCACCAGTGCAGAGAATGAGAGTGTCACAAGTGATAGTGTCACCATCTTCCAGTTGAAGCTGTATGGGCTTGGTTTTTATGTCCATGGATAAGACATTGCCAAACATGGAATTTAAGTCAAAGCGTTTGGCATGGGCAGCCATCTTCTCAGACAGGTCAAATCCAGAAATTCCTTCAGGAAAACCAGGAT
>JAFLJS010000058.1 GCA_022712895.1 Desulfocapsa sp. | reverse complement strand
CCGATTGGACACCCCGGATGTAAAAGGGCCAGCCAGCCCAGAGAACAACGGGTGTGGCCAGGAAAAACTCCCACCAGCCAAGTGTTCTGGTTGAACCCAGGTTGGCAATGAGGTGTCCACCGGGGAGCATTTCGCGCATGGCGATGAAAACCAGGGGGACGGTGAGAATCGCTCCAAAGATGAAGCGTTTTTTCATATACTCATATTCAGGGGTTTCTTCCTCACCTGCCAGGGAAATGGTTTGCGGCTCAAGAGCCATGCCGCACTTGGGGCAGCTACCGGGTGTGTCTTGTACTATCTCGGGATGCATGGGGCAGGTATAGGAGTTGTCCCCGGAATGCGAGTGCGCAGCAGGGGAGTTTTGCTTATCCTCTTTTTCTCCGTGCTCTGCATGGGCACATTTTTTCATCTTGCCCGTCTCATAGTTGCCAGGTTCTTCTTTAAATTTGGCAAGACAATGATCACTACAGAAATAATAATTGCTGCCCTTGTGTTTGTATTGGCTGAAAGCAGATGGATCTTCTGTTCTCATGCCGCAGACCGGATCTGTGAAATGGTCTGTCTGGGTATGGCCATGATCCTGGTGGGTATGGATTGCTTTTTTCATGATGTTTACCTCCTGAAAAAACTCCTCGTATTTGGACGTCTACTATTTCTTATAATGCAAATGGTGTGCCTGAAAGGAAGTTTGTATGGCTGGCGGCCTGATAAGTTGCTGTATTGCGAAGAGTAAATCGTTAGTCGACCAGGGGTACTGTTTGTTGTGCAGTAGGGCAGGTGTCCATAAATAAGACATGTGGGATGGGTGTAGTCGACGGGGTGTCCTGTATTTAGACACTTACCGTAATACAAGAGGAAGCAGAGAGGAATCCCACAGGTGGCAATGGTACTCCGTTGTAATCTTTCGTGTAGGTTAACTATTTACTATGACAAATCTTTTAAAACAAAAACAGTTCAAAGTCGTGGGCATACTGTTCTTTCGGCCCAGGTTTCTTCTGCCTGGCATGATACCTGCATAAAACATTGTGAGATAACCAAGAGACTGTCTCGAAAACGTTCTTTTGAATACTTGTCTTTTTTTTGTAAATACGCAGGGTTAGTTTTGTATTTGTTATTTCCGGGAAATATCAAAGGAGCCAACAATGAACACTTTAGGGACTAGAACCACACCTGGTCATCGTGGTGCTATCAGAGGCATTCTCTGCTTGGACAGGCGTTATGTCTTGCGGTATGACTCCGATGGAAATACACAAAAAAATGACCATCGTTGCAGGGTTCTTGGGCTTATGGCAATGATTGATGATGGGCACTCACGTTTTCTGTGCATAGTGGATGATTTGTCAAAAAAGGGGGTACGACTCACTCAAATCCCAAGCAATTTAAACGAAACCACAGAAAAATTCACGGCCTTGATTCTTTCGCCTTTGCATAATTTTAAAATTTCTCTGCACTCTCGTTGGTCGAAAACAACAAATGGTGGAATGTATAAAACCATAGGTTTTCAGTTGAACACAGCCTCTTCTGAATGGTTGCGATTTGTTAGTGGTTTGCAAAACAAACCGGGAGCCTTCTCCTGCCTTTGAGGAAGTGCCCACTGAGTGTGGTAAGCTTTTTTTCTATGAGTACGCCATTATGCTCTTCGCCGTAACTACAACCTCAAAAAGGAAATATTCATGCATGTTCAATACGCAGTGCGAAGCGAAACTGGTTTAAAACGAAGCAACAATGAAGACTCCTATAGAATTGAGTTAGGTGACAGACAAGCTGCCGCATTGAATGAGTATTTTATGTTATTTGCTGTTGCAGATGGAATGGGAGGGCATCCATGCGGTGAACTTGCCAGTATGTTGGCTTGTGATGGCCTGGTAGATGCTCTCTTTACGCGGAAGAAGGGTTCTGTGAAAGACCTTCAGGGTGAGTTGGTGAAGATTTTTTTTGACATTGATGAGCAGCTCAGGTTATACGCCGGGAAAAATCCGGCTTGTGAGCATATGGGGACGACCCTCTCGGCGTTTGTACTATCGGGCGGGAAAGCTGTAATCGCCCACGTTGGTGATACCCGTATTTATAGCTTACATGATGAAAAGTTGAGCTTATTGACAACCGATCACACTTTTGTCCAGGAGATGGTGGAGCGAGGCACTATGACTGCGGAAACGGCAGAGAGCGGCCTCTATCGCAATATGTTAACCCAAGTGGTGGGTACCGATGAGCACATAGAGGATGTCTGTATTAACACCATCGATATCAAACCTGGTGATCGTATCTTATTATCTTCTGACGGGCTCCATGATGTTATTTTGTTTCAGGAGATTGAACAGATAATGAAGGATGGAGCCAGCCCCGAAGATACTGCCGGACAGTTGCTGTCACAGGCAATAGCAAAAAATGGACGAGATGACATTACCCTCATTGTAGCCCATATGAGTTGAAATATTCTGAGGGGCCGATGATATACATATTCAACTATCTGCGCTTCAAAGTAAGAGGGAGCAAGCAATGAAAGAAACAACAAAGCTCGCGGTTCTATCTGCTGGGACAATTTTAGGCGGAGAGTACCAGATTATTCGCCTGATTGGAGAAGGTGGAATGGGTGCTGTTTATATGGCGTATGACAGCCACCTTGATCTCAAAGTAGCCATAAAGGTTATCTCCTCCGGAAACGGAAGCTCTCCGAGGTCCTCCGAATACGATCTGGCACTTAAGCGATTTCAGGCAGAAGCAAGGATTGTTGCACGGATCGACCACCCCAACGTCATCCGTATGTACGGCCTTAAGCACGATACCGTTGAGTACGAAGGTCAGAGCATTGGTATTGATTATATCGTAATGGAACTGATGGCCGAGCGGACCCTTCGTGATACCATGGACGAAAGTGGTTTCGAAACTGAAGAGGAGATGATGACATGGCTTACCAGGTATATGATCCCGCTTCTTGATGGATTGGAGAAGGTTCATGAGGGTGGGATCATTCACAGAGATATCAAGCCTGAAAACATCTTCATGAAAGAAAATGTTGCCAAGTTGGCTGATTTTGGCCTTTCCATGGGGCACGATTTCCCGTCTGTCACAGAGTCGATGGTTGATATATTAGGTACCTTGGCCTATATGGCACCGGAACAGTACAACAACTTCAGCATGGCCCGTGAACCGGCAGACATTTTTGCCATCGGTCGTATCCTGTTTGAGATTGTTGAAGGAAAAATAACTGAAAAGGTTATCCCTTTTACCCAGGTACAACTGACAACCACCGACACAACATATATGACAGCCCTCAATCGTATCATCATGGAGGCAACGGCCGAAAACCCAATGGAGCGCATCAAGTCTGTTCGGAAATTGAAACAACAACTTATAGAAATTCATCAATGCCCAGTCAATTTTCTCCCGAATAAGACAGAAGGCCGGGAGCGAAAATGGAAGGCTCAATATGTATGGATCATACTGGTGGCAGCCGTTATCGGCCTCACTATTTTTGTCGCTAAATCGTTTCTAAACACAAATACCACCGTTGCGCTAATAGAGCCGCAAGGTAAGACAGAAGCCCCACAGTTTCCAGGGAATAGGGTCGTTTATGGCGAATATCCCAAGGGGCTGAAGCAGATTGTTCATGGCGCCGACGACTCCATCCTGCATTTGATACCTTCAATGGAGCTGGAACGACCAGCTGGAAATCCTTTTAAGGAGAGCCAGGGTTCTTCAAAGTCCTTCTATCTTTCAGAAACCCCAGTCACCAACCAGCAGTATGTGGAATTTTTAAACACGATCCTTGATCGAGTTGAAAATACTGCGAGCGACGTGCGCCTTGACGGGCGATTGATCCTTAAATTAAGTGAAAAAATAAGAGGCTACCAGCCAATCCTGTTCAAAAACGGGCGATTTCGTATACAACATCCGATGCATTCATCTTGTGCCGTCTTGATGGTAACTGGTTATGGGGCTGAGGCCTACGCCAGTTCTTTTGGATTCCGTCTGGTGACCAATGAAGAGTGGTATGCTGTCATGGCCTCAAACGAAAACAATAACCCTCCTCATCTGTTATTACCCACTCCTGTTATTAATTATCCCAAGGGCAAATTCGGAATACGGGGGATCAAGCAGATTGCTGAATGGGGAAAATCTGTAGAAGATGATTTTATGGTTTTTGGCCAGTCGGTGTCGAGTATGGTAGAGAATGGGTTAATGCTAAAAAAAGATCCAAAAAACTATTATACGGATACCAGTTTTCGTGTGGTGAAAGATATTTCTCTTGCCTGGTAATTTACGGGAGTTGCCTCCAGTTTACTGAATAGCACCATAGTTTTGTGACTGTAATTGCGGCCTTAGCCCAAGCTCATATTTCTTGTGAGCTTGGGCTTTCCCTATGCAGTAAACATCAGGTTCATAAGTACTATAAATAGTCCGTGGGCTGTTGTCGGGCCAAGGGAGATATATTAAAAATATATTTTTTTAACTTTGGTATCCGTTTCCCCTGCATCCTGTTCCCCAGCCTGTATCGCATCAGCTACCCGAAAAGCAGTTTTTATCATCTCATTGAGCCCGATACCTTCCCAGCCAAATCCAGTCATGTAGAGGCCTTTTTCTTTTTGCATAAGTTCGTTTCGCCACTGGAGCAAGGTGGGATATCCAGCTTCAAGTTGCGGAATGCCACCTTGAGGACGCAAAACCCGAGCATATGCGGGCTCTCCGGGAAGGTCGAGGAGTTGCTTCAGATCTTTGACTGCTTCTTTAATTAGGGTTTCGTCGTCCAGTTCGAGACGCTCAGGGTGTCTGCGGCCTCCGACAAGAGCTTCGAGCAGCAGGTGACCTTCTGGCGTGCGGCCCGGAAACATATTTGAGGAAAAGAGTGCTCCAAGGCAGAATCGTTTTTCCTGTTCCGGGCTTAAATATCCAAAACCCGGGGGCAGTGTGGCATCTTTACCAAAGCCAAGGGCAATGGTGATAATTTGAGCTTCCGGGATGCTGGCCTGTGGTGGGGTGTGCAGGGGCGAGATAAGAGAAAGTGCTGGGTTAACAGGAAGTGCCAGCACCAGATTACGTGCAATAAATGTTTCCTCTTCTGTTGTAACCTGCCAGCCATCTTCTGTTTTAGTAATTTTCTGCACCGGACAGTTGCAACGAATCTCTTCTGTGTCGGTCAGGTTCTCACGGAGGCGCTCGGCAAGCCTGGTCATACCGCCAGGAAAGCTGGTCATGGCAGGCAGCCCTTTGCTGGTGCTGGAGCCCTTTTGTCTCATCTCTTTTTTCTTTTTGAGCAGTCCGTAGATAATGGAACCGTGTTCTTTTTCAATTTTTCGTACGCCGGGCATTACCCCATCAATGAGCAGACGGTCAAAATCCCCTGCGTAGGTACCAGTGAAAACGGCATCGACATATGGGAGTAGGGCCTTGCCAAAACGATATTCAACCCACTGACTGACGGTGGGTTCTCCTTCAAGCGGTTTTTTGAAGAGATCTCCAGCCACTCGGATTTTTTCAAAAAGAGAGATTAGGGGGGCTGTCAGGATTTTTGTTGGCGATTGCGGGATTAGACGGAGTTTGCCATTCATACATACATACCGCACAAATTCTTTAAGAGGTGCTTTTAACATCTCCTTGTCAAGGCCTGTTTCCTTCAGAAGTTCCTGGCTTTCGGCACAGTTGTCAAGAAATCCGTGCGGTCCGCCTTCAGCCAGATATTCGTTTTCGGCATGGCTGACAATGGCGCCGCCAGAGCGATCAGATTTTTCCAAGAGGAGAAAAGAATGCCCTGGGATCTGTTTTAGTTTCCAGGCAATGCTTAATCCGGAAAGCCCGGCACCGATGATTAAGCTATCTCTTTTTACAGTTTCCATGAATGACCTCAAAAATTTGTATGGTTCTGCCTTGTCAAAAGGGTTGACAGCAAGGCAGGCGTGCTTATCATTTTGGCCGACTTTATGAAAAAATGCAACGGAATTGCGGCAACTGCAGCGGTTCTCGAATTTGTAAGAGGAGAATATAAAAATGACTGACCAGACAAGTACCCATGAATTTCAGGCGGAAACCAAAAAACTGCTTGATATCGTTATAAATTCGCTCTACACAGAGCGTGATATTTTTGTACGTGAACTCATTTCCAACTGTGCCGATGCGCTGGAAAAGATGCGTCACGAAAGTTTGACTAAAGATGATGTTTTTGATTCCCATGTGCCCCTTGAGATTACCATCGATCTTGATGAAAAAGAGCACATCATGACCATCACCGATACCGGTATCGGAATGACCAGAGCTGAGCTTGAAGAAAACCTTGGCACCATTGCCCATTCCGGGTCAGGTAATTTCCTGGCAGAGCTTGCAGAAGCTGCCCAAAAGGACGTGAACCTGATTGGCCAGTTTGGTGTTGGCTTTTATGCAGCTTTTATGGCTGCGGACAAGGTCACTGTGCAGAGTCGTTCCTGGGATGGATCTGAAGGGAATGAGTGGGTATCTGAAGGCGCTGGAAGTTTCACCATCTCTGATCGTCCCGGACTGCATCGTGGAACGAAGATTATTATCAATCTGAAGGATGATGCTGAGGAGTACGCACAGAAATTTAAGATAGAGTCAATCATTAAGCAGTACTCCACCTTCGTGCCTTTTCCCATTAAACTGGAAGGCGATACCGTCAATACGGTTCAGGCTATTTGGACAAGAAGTAAAAATGAAATTACCGACGAAGAGTACACCGAATTCTACAAGTTTGTCGGCAACGCCATGGACGAGCCGGAGATGCGTCTCCATTTTACCGCCGATGCACCTTTGATGATTAACGCCCTGCTCTTTGTTCCCAAAGAGAATTTTGAATCCTTTGGTTTTGGCCGTATGGACCCGGGTGTGAACCTCTATTGCCAGCGAGTACTTATCGATCAACACTCTGAAAATATTCTGCCGGAATGGTTGCGCTTTTTAAAAGGTGTGGTGGACAGTGAAGATTTGCCATTAAACATCTCTCGCCAGTCTCTTCAGGATAATGCGCTGGTTCTGAAGTTGCGTAAGGTTATCACTAAACGTTTCCTCAAGTTCCTCAATGAAGAAGCAAAAAAGGATGAGGATAAATATCTCGATTTCTGGAATACTTTTGGCATCTTTATCAAAGAAGGTGCAACATCTGATTTTGAGTTTCAAAAAGAACTGGCCAAGCTGGTTCGCTTTGAATCCTCCAGCTCAGAAGATGGTAAAGCAATTTCACTCGCTGCTTATGTCGAGCGTATGGGAGAGGGCCAGGAAGAAATTTATTACATCAATGGTCCAAGTCGTGCCGCAATTGAAGCAGGCCCCTATGTTGAGATGTTTAAGAAAAAAGGCATCGAGATTGTATACACCATGGAACCCATTGATGACTTTGTGTTAAACCATCTTGGTGAGTTTGACGGTAAAAAACTTGTTTCAGCAGATCGTGCTGATCTTGACCTTTCCAAGAGTGGGGACGAGGAAGCTGATGGTGAAAGTGTTGAGAAACTCAGTGATGATGCCAGTGATGATCTGATTGGCTGGTTGAAAAAAACCCTTGAGGCTCATGCAGCCGATGTGATTGAATCCAAACGTCTGGTTGACTCTCCTGCAATGATCGTAAACCCCGACGGGCATATGACATCGTCCATGGAGCGGGTAATGGCAGCAAGTCGTATGGAAAAAGGTATAATACCTGAGAACAGCAAAAAGAATCTTGAGATTAACCTCGCCAGTCCATTGATTAAGCAACTTGCCGATCTTGTCAAAACGGATGAGTCCTTTGCCGCTGATGTGGCCATGCAGATTTATGATAATGCCATGGTTCAGGCCGGTCTTGTCGTTGATCCCATGGTCATGGTTGAACGAAATTACAAGATTTTAAACAAAGCTGTGGGTGTTTGATAGGGATGGCCTGGCATTTGCCAGTGTTTATGATTTCCTGAAGACCGAATTTGTCAGATGGAGAATTTTTGCGAGTCCAACAAGTGTTAGGTGTTGAAAAATCCCCCCCTTCACGCTATAGAACGGTTGAAAACATTATTTTTTTTCAACCGTTCTTTCTGCGTGAGATTGCCATGCTAAATTCCTTTCGTTCTGTTCTTCTATTTGTTCTGCTGTTTTCCCTCTTGGGGTTGAGCGGGTGCTCTTCCGCCCCTACTCGCCATCTTGTGTCTGATGTTGCCATGATCAGTGCCGGGAGTACCAGTCGTCAGGAAGTATTAAAACTGATGGGTGACCCTGACTCCAAGCGGATGCTGAATGCTGATACTGAAGAGTGGGTTTATTACGAAGAAAGGGCTGCGACCATCGATGGGACGCCCCTGTTCAGTGAGTTTTTTGATCCCGAAGGTTATGAGATGGTGATGATTACGTTTACCGGTGATATTGTTAAAACGTGTCACTATCGTGGTCACGATGATGATGAATTTGATTGGCAGGATGACTACTCCTGGCAAGAGATTAAAAAGTGACAGATGGTTTTGTAACCGTTCGTGAACGCATGGTGCAGGAACAGCTCCAGCCCCGTGGAATAATGGATGTTCGCGTATTGCAGGCCATGGCAGAGGTGCCGCGGCATCTCTTTGTTGAAGATGCTTTGCGGGCACAGGCCTATGGTGATCACCCCCTTCCCATTGGCGGCGATCAGACCATCTCCCAACCGCTTGTAGTGGCTGCCATGACCCAGGCATTGCAACTGACAGGCACCGAGAAAGTGTTGGAAATTGGTACTGGGTCTGGCTATCAGGCTTCCGTGCTTTCAAGGCTCTGCGAAAAAGTGTACACTGTCGAACGTATTAACTCGCTCCTGGCTGGGGCCAGGAAAGTCTTTGACACGCTCCATTACTATAATATTCTCTCCCGCCTGGATGATGGCACGATGGGCTGGCAGGAATATGCTCCCTACGATGCAATTATTGTTACGGCTGGCGGCCCTGAAATCCCGCAGCCCCTGGTGGATCAATTGGCTGATAACGGTAGGATGGTTATTCCCGTTGGGGAACGTGAGGTGCAGGAGTTGCATTTTGTGAAAAAAATAGATGGGGAAGTGGAAGTTGAAAAGATGGAAAGTGTGCGTTTTGTAAGCTTAATAGGAGAACATGGCTGGAATGGTTGAGAGTAATACAGAAATAGAATCAAAACCCAGAAAAGCCATCCTCCATCGTTTGTATGATAAGTGTATGGAGTGGTTGCAAACTCCTTATGGGATCTGGGTGCTTTTTGCCATTGCTTTTGTTGAGTCCTCTTTTTTCCCTATCCCACCTGATGTCTTTCTGATTGCGTTGTGTATTGCGGTTCCTAAAAAAGCATTTAAATATGCTGCCGTTTGTGCTGTTGGTTCTGTTCTTGGCGGTGCTTTCGGCTATGGTCTTGGCATGTGGTTTATGGACAGCGTGGGGCGGCCGATCATGGATGTTTACGGGCTGAGTGAAAAGTATGTCACAGTGCAGAGTCTCTACCAGCAGTATGATGCCTGGGCTGTAGGGGCGGCTGGGTTTACACCATTACCCTACAAACTGTTTACCATCACTGCTGGTGCATTTCATATTAATTTTCCAACATTTATGTTGGTTTCCCTTGTCTCCCGCTCTGCTCGTTTTTTTCTGGTAGCTGCCTTTATCTGGAAGTTCGGACCTCCTGTGAAAGTGTATATCGAAAAGTACTTTAATGTTCTTTCCATTGTGTTCCTTGTTCTGCTTATTGGTGGCTTTGTTTTGATCAAGTATTTGCTTTAGAGCAAATAGGGACTTCTTGAAATTGATCTGTCAATGGAGTAGGTTGCGTGCAACATTCTCAACCTTGAAATAAAGCTGTTAGATACTTTACTGGAGTGGCTGTAGTGAGTTATAGAAAATCTGAAAAATCAGTAGTTCGTGAGTATGCCGAAGCTATAGTTATCGCAGTACTTCTCGCTCTTTTTATCAGAAGTTTCGTGGTTCAGGCCTTTAAAATTCCTTCCGGTTCCATGCTTTCCACTCTCCAGATTGGTGATCACCTGCTGGTCAATAAATTCATTTATGGTGTAAAACTTCCCGTAACCGGAACGGTTGTTATCCCGTGGAAAGATCCTAAACGTGATGATATCGTTGTCTTCAAATATCCTAAAGATCGTTCCGTAGACTATATTAAACGAGTGGTTGGGATCACGGGTGATACCATTGAGATAAAAAACAAGCAGTTGTATATAAATGGTAAAGCCGTTGAAAATCCCCATATTCAGTTCACTGATAAGAATATCATGAAGGCCAATGCTGGCCCTCGTGATAATATGGGTCCGGTAAAGGTTCCTGAGGGCTCTATCTTTGTGATGGGTGACAATCGCGATAACAGTTACGACAGTCGCTTCTGGGGATTTGTGCCGTTGAAAGATGTCCTTGGCAAGGCTTTTATCTTGTACTGGTCCTGGGATCTGCAGAAACCACTTATGTCGGTGGATCGTTTCACCTCTATTCGCTGGAGTCGTATAGGTGATATTGTCCGTTAGCACTGGTGAAGGACGGTAAACCAGTATAAGTTCCTTATCAGAATATTTTAAAACAACAGGCAAGTGTAGATTTCGAGAAAATATTCTGTAAGGTACTAATTCTATATTAAACAGAGAAACGTGAAAAACTCATATCAGTTTCAACACAGACATATCCTTGGCATAGAGCAGTTGTCGACGACTGATATTATTCATATTCTCGACATCGCCCTCTCGTTTAAAGAAATATCCACCCGTTCCATTAAAAAAGTCCCCACCCTGAAGGGAAAAACAATCATAAATTTCTTTTTTGAGCCATCCACCCGGACGCGGCTCTCTTTTGAAATCGCGGCAAAGCGCATGAGCGCAGATACCTTTAATATCGCCGCTTCCACCAGTTCTGCTCAAAAGGGCGAGACCCTGATCGATACGGCCAGAAATCTTGAGGCCATGAATCCTGATATTATTATCCTGCGGCACGGTAGTTCCGGTGCTCCTGCTTTGCTCACCCGTTATGTAACAGCTGGAATTATCAATGCCGGTGACGGAACCCATGAACATCCCAGTCAGGCACTGCTTGATATGATGACGGTTCGTGATCATAAGAAGAGCCTTGAAGGCTTGAAGATCGCAATAATCGGAGATATTGCCCACAGTCGTGTGGCTCACTCCAATATCCTGGGATTTACAAAGATGGGTGCCGATGTGCATGTGGCAGGTCCCGCAACCTTTATGCCTCCCCATGTTGACACTCTTGGGGCAACTGTTGCCGCCTCTGTTAAAGAGGCCGTTACCGATGCCGATGTTGTTATGGCACTACGCATTCAAAAAGAACGACAGGATGATCCGCTGATCCCGTCTCTTCGTGAATATGCCCAGTTTTATGGTATCAACAAGTCTATTTTGAAACATGCGAAGCCCGACGTCCTTGTTATGCATCCAGGCCCCATCAATCGAGGTGTGGAGATGAATCCTGATGTTGCTGACGGGGAGGCCTCAGTGATACTTGAGCAGGTGACCAACGGTGTGGCCATCCGCATGGCATTACTCTATTTGGTTATGGGAACACAGGGAGCAGAGGTATGAATGATATGATTATTTTACAAAACGGACGTTTGCTTGATCCCACAACTGGTACTGATACGACCGGTGACCTGTGGATCAAGGGTGGTGAAATTGTTCCTGCGGAAGCTCAGATTCCTGAAAACAGCAGAATTGAAGATGTATCAGGAAAATGGATTGTCCCGGGACTTATCGATATGCATGTACATCTTCGGGAACCTGGTGAAGAGTATAAAGAAACCGTTGAATCGGGAACCCGGGCTGCCGCCGCCGGAGGATTCACTGCAGTTGCCTGTATGCCTAATACTAAGCCCGTAAATGATGAGGCATCCGTTACACGATTTATACTGGATAAGGCACGAAATGCCAGTGCCAGGGTTTATCCCGCTGTGGCAATCAGTCGGGGTAGCCAGGGGACAGAACTTGCGGAGTATGGAGAGCTGAAAGAAGCAGGAGCGGTGGCAGTAACAGATGATGGGCTACCTGTACTCGATAGCCAGCTAATGCGCCGTGCCATGGAATATGCCGGCAGTCATGATCTGCTGGTTATTTCCCATTCCGAAGAAATGGCGCTCAGTAAAAATGGTGCCATGAATGAAGGTGTGGTTTCTACCCGTCTGGGGTTGCGTGGTATTCCGGCCGCAGCTGAAGCAATCATGGTATACCGTGAAATAGCCCTTGCCGAACTTACCGGACAGCGAACCCATATCGCCCATGTAAGTACCCTTGCTGCCACCGATCTTATCAGGCAGGCCAAGGCCAGAGGCGTGAAAATAACTGCTGAAACAACCCCCCATTATTTTACTCTCACTGAAGAAGCTGTGGGTGATTACGATACCAACGCCAAGATGAATCCACCGCTGCGAACGGAAGCAGACAGACAGGCCATCCGTGTTGGTTTGCAGGATGGTACCTATGACTGTATTTCCACTGACCATGCACCGCATTCGGTACTGGAAAAAGAGTGTGAGTTTGATCGGGCAATGAATGGAATTATAGGTCTTGAAACATCTTTGCCACTTTCTTTGGCTCTGGTGCGTGAAGGGGTTATTGAACCACTGCGACTGGTGGAGTTGATGTCATCAGCACCTGCAAGAATCCTGAAAGTGGCAGGGGGAACCCTCGTCGAAGGCAGTGTCGCCGATGTCACCGTAATCGATACCGAAAAGGAATTTATTTTCACGAAGGAGTCAATCCTTTCAAAAGGAAAGAACTCCCCCTTTATTGATTGGAAATTACAGGGGAAGGCCGTACTTACGATTATGGGTGGTCGTGTTACTCACGACGAACTGACATAATCCACAGGGTCTGTCAGCCCTGCATCACGAAATCCCTGCAGGCGTAAGACGCAGGCATCGCATCTGCCACAAGCTTTATAGCCCACCGGGTCATAGCAGCTGTGTGTTTTTGCATAATCCACCCCAAGTGCTAGGCCTCTGGTTATAATTTCTGCCTTTGACAGTTTGAGTAACGGGGCGTGAATGGTAAATCCTCCCTCTCCGCTGACTCCTGCTTTTGTGCCCAGGTTTGCCATCTTGCCGAATGCTTCAAGAAATTCAGGCCTGCAGTCAGGATATCCCGAATAATCAACCGCATTGACTCCAATAAAGATATCTTGAGCACCCAGTACTTCTGCCCAGGCCACAGCATGGGAGAGGAAAATGGTGTTGCGTGCAGGAACATAGGTCACAGGGATGGACTCATCGCTGGTATCCCGGTCTTTGGGGACTTCAATGGCATCAGTGAGTGCAGAGCCACCAATTTTATCAAGATCAAGATTCAGGATAAGATGTTTGCTGACCTGACTTTTTTTTGCCAGAGAGGTTGCTTTTTCAAGCTCAATTGTCTGTTTTTGGCCATATCGAAAGCTGAGGCAGTAGCAACTGTAGCCGGTATCTTTGGCAATGGCCAGAATGGTTGTGGAGTCCAGCCCGCCACTGAAGAGGATAACTGCTTTTTTATTTTCTGTAGAGTGCATCAGGATGGGATTCCTTCATGAAAAATGGGGATGGTTTTTATTATTTCGATTGATTCAGGTGTCACTTCCGCCTGGTAGGCAAGGATTTGTACACCTTTTTTAGCAACTTCGCTAAGGGTCTTTGCGTAGAGAGGATCAATATGTGCTGCCGGTTTAAATTTATCCGCATCGTTTCGTTGAATACAGAAAAGCAACACCCCTTGATTCCCCTGTTCCACAAGCATCGCCAGTTCGTTGAGATGCTTTGTGCCACGGGCTGTCACAGCATCGGGAAACATGGCCCAGCCATCTTCAACCAGAGAGCATGTCTTAATCTCCACATAGATTTTTTCGTCCCCACGCTCAAGAAGTAAATCCAGCCGGCTGGATTTTGATGTTTTTACTTCTCGGGTCAGCTTTTCAATGTTTTGTAATTCTTGTATCCGGCCATCCATAATGGCTTCAGCCACAATTCCGTTGGTGAGCATGGTGTTGATGCCAATCCATGTTTCACCTTCTTTAACCATCTCAAGTCCTTGTGGGTATTTACGTTTGGGGTTTGGTGAGGTGGAGAGCATGACTTCGCTGCCGGGTGTGGAGCAGCCTAGCATGGAACCGGAATTGGGACAGTGGACAGTGATCTCTTGTCCTTCATCATTAATGACATCGGCAAGAAATCGTTTGTATCGTTTAACCAGGGTGGCTTTTTGTAAAGGGTTTGCAAAAATCATTGTTCAAAAAAAGTGAATTATTTAGTAAGTAGTTAGTCTTTGAAGATGAAGAATAGCTTAAAATACAGTATAAAGAACACAATTCAAAAGGGAAAGTTCAAATTGCCTTTCCCGGAACATTACTTTACCCCCCAACAGGAGAAGCATTGTCATGATATTAGGGCTTAATGGCATGGGTCGTATAGGAAAACTTTCGTTATGGCACCACGTATCGAGAAAATATTTTTCAGAAATTGTGGTTAACGTCGGCCGGGAAATTGGTTGCGGACTGAATGATCTTGCTGCATCTGTTGAGCGCGATTCCTCATTTGGACGTCTCGGTACCTATCTTCACGGACATAAAGGTGGCCGTGTGATTGAAGAGCTGAACGAAGAAGCCGGAACCATGGTTATCAATGGTGTTCCAGTAAAATTTTTACGCACAGCTCGTAATCCTAAAGATATTGCCTGGCAGGAAAATAATGTGAAGCTGGTGGTGGATACCACTGGAGCTTTCACTGATCCCACCGCAGATGCAGAAGGCGGCTGGGGCTCTCTGCGTGGCCATTTACAGGCCGGAGCCGAGAAGGTGATGTTGTCAGCTCCCTTTAAGATTAAATCCAAAGGGCTGGATATGCCGGATGACGCCATAACAACCGTTATGGGCATTAATGAAGAAGATTATGACGCATCAAAACATGCGCTCATCTCTGCCGCATCCTGCACCACCACCTGTCTCTCATATATGATTAAACCGCTGATGGAATCCATCGGTGCTGAAAATTTCTTGAGTGCTTCCATGGTTACTGTTCATGCGGCAACTGGAAGCCAGAAGGTGCTGGACTGCCTGCCTAAAACAGGTGCTGCGGATCTTCGTAAAAACCGTTCAATCCTCAATAATATTATCCTTACCACCACCGGTGCTGCCAAGGCTCTTGCGCTTGTTATCCCGGAGATGAAATCCATCGGATTTATTGCGGAATCGGTTCGTGTTCCCATATCCACTGGTTCACTGATTGTGCTTGTGTTGAATGTGCAGGATGATCTGGATTCTCCACTAAAGCGTGACAAAATAAACGCTATTTATCGGGAGTATGCGGCTAATAGCCCATATCTCGAATACTCGGAAGCGCAAAATGTGTCCTCTGATATTATCGGGGTGCCGGAAGCTGCGGCCGTAATTGAGAGTACAGAAACACACACCCGCACAGCCTCCATTCCGGTAAATCTGAACAAGTTAAAGAGTTGTTCTGTGGATGCCGGCGCTGATCATATCCTTAATGTTCCCATCACTCAGGCTGTTGTGTATGCCTGGTATGATAATGAACTGGGCAGTTATACCAATACGCTTGGCGATCTAACCCTCGAAGTCGCTGGCAATATGTTGTAAGGAGTGCTGATTCGACCTATGGCCGCCAGTGATGTGGCGGCTGTGGAACGTATTGAGGCGCAGTTCTCTTCGCCCTGGGTGAAGGAACAGATTTTTGCTGAGCTTGAACGAGATTCCGGCGTTAGTCTGATCGTTGATGATTTGCAGGAAGTTGTTGGCTGGTGCTGTGGAATATTGCTGTCCCCCGAAGCAGAGTTGTTAAAAATTGCTGTGGCCAAAAGCTGGCAGCGGCAAGGCGTGGCAAGTTTGCTTTTGTTGGAGTTTGCTACTCTGCTTGCTGGAAATGGTGCAGAGCAGATTTTTTTGGAAGCTCGATCTGCAAATATTCCAGCCCTAATGCTGTATCAGCAACTTGGGTGGGTCGAGCAGGGGAAGCGGAAAAACTATTATAACAATCCTGTGGACGACGCAGTTCTGCTGATTCGCAATCTGACACCGGAGATGAATGGTAAGCCAGCATAAGTTCCTTACAGAATATTTTTAAAAAAAACAAGAAAACATTCTGTAAGGCACTAAAAACTAACAGGTGACCGTGAATATATGAATTCAATTCGTGATCTTAATCTAACGGGAAAACGTGTACTAGTCCGGGTGGATTTTAATGTCCCCATGGATGAAGCAAAGAATATTACCGATGATATTCGTATCAGAAGGGCATTGCCCACCATCCAGCACATCCTTGAACAGGATGGAAAATTGATCCTTTGCTCCCATATGGGACGCCCTAAAGGTCAGCGAAACGAAGCCTTCAGCTTAGCGCCGGTTGCGGCTCACCTTGCCAAAATCCTTAAACGTGATGTGAAACTTGCACCGGATTGTATTGGGGCTGAGACTGAAGCACTGGTGGCCGCCATGTCACCGGGCGATGTGGTTATGCTCGAGAATCTTCGATTTTATATTGAAGAGACTGACAATGATGCTGCATTTGCAGCAAAAATTGCACGTATGGCGGACGTATATGTAAATGACGCTTTTGCAGTCTCCCACCGTGCCCATGCATCGGTTGTGGGAGTTCCCGCCAATGTTGCTGAAAAAGCTGCCGGTAATCTTCTGCAGACTGAAATGGATTTTTTCCATAAGGCCATGGATGTTCCCGTTCGTCCCCTTGTCGCTCTGGTTGGTGGTGCCAAGGTCTCTTCCAAGCTTGGTGCACTTGAAAACATGCTGGATAAAGTTGATAGTATGATAATCGGTGGTGCCATGGCCAATACCTTTTTGAAGAGTCAGGGTGTTGATATGGGAGCATCAAAAACAGAGGATGACCTCCTTGACACGGCCCGTGAGTTTATGGAAAAAGCTGAAGCAAAAGGTGTGAAAATCTACCTTCCGGTGGATTTCGTAGTCGCGGAGAAGTTTGCACCTGATGCAGTTCATAAAAATGTTACTTTTCGTGATGTACCCGCAAGTTGGATGGCTCTGGATATTGGTCCTGCCAGTACGATCTTCTTTCAAGAAGCATTGATGGATGCCCGTACAATTGTCTGGAACGGCCCCATGGGCGCCTTTGAAATGGATGCCTTTGCCAGAGGTACCATGGCCATCTGTCAGACTGTTGCCTCTTCCCATGCGTTGTCCATAACAGGTGGGGGGGATTCCAATGCGGCGGTGAAAAAGTCTGGAGAATCCGCTAATATTTCCTATATGTCCACAGGCGGTGGAGCCTTTCTGACTCTTATGGAAGGAAAAACTCTGCCAGGTGTTGAAGCCCTGAAATAAATGTAATTAAGCACCTTCACCAAATTGTTTTTAAAAAATATGGAAAGAATTTATAAGGTACTAAGGAGAGAGTTCGAATGCGTAGACCACTGATTGCAGGGAACTGGAAGATGCATACCAGTATACTTGAAGCATATCTTCTGGTTGCTGAAATTGGAAAATGTGCTGCTGGCCTCAAGGATCGAGATGTTATTCTGGCCCCGCCTAATATCGCCCTCAATGCGGTTTCAAGGGTGTTGCACGATAGTGATGTGCTCCTTGCCTCACAAAATGTGTGCTGGGAAGAAGAGGGCGCTTTTACAGGTGAGATTTCCCCAACCATGGTGAAATCTGCTGGAGCCGTTGCTTCTATTATTGGTCACTCTGAAAGGCGTCAGATCTTTCATGAAGACGACGAAATGATAAATAAACGTGTTTTGGGAGCGTTGAAATTTGGTTTGATTCCTCTTTTCTGTATTGGTGAAACCCTGGAAGAGCGGGAAGGCGAAAAAACTTTTGAGGTTCTTGAGGCGCAAATCAGAAAAGGTCTTGCTGGGGTCAGTGTAGAAGACATGGCTACAACGGTGGTGGCTTATGAACCCATCTGGGCCATCGGTACCGGAAAGACAGCCACTAAAGAACAGGCTCAGGAGGTTCACGCCTTTATTCGAAAACTTTTAGCAGAAATGTTTGGAAAAGCTATTGCCGACTCCGTAAGAATATTGTATGGTGGCTCGGTTAAGCCTGATAACGTGGACGAACTGATGGCGCAGCCTGATATTGATGGCGCTTTAGTTGGCGGAGCAGCATTGAATGCTGAATCGTTTTGTCGCATTATAAATTTTAAATGAGAAATACTGATTAATGGCAACTTTATTAACAGTTGGTCATATTGCTGTTTGCTTATTCCTGGTAATCATCGTTCTTCTCCAGCATGGAAAAGGCGCTGATGCTGGTGCTGCCTTTGGCGGTGGAGGTTCCAGCCAGTCGGTATTCGGTTCTGAAGGACCTATTCCTTTACTGAATAAAATAACGACCCTTGCGGCGATAGTTTTTATGGTAACTTCTGTGAGTTTGGCGTATATTTCGTCAACATCAAGCACTGGATCTGTAATGAGTTCTGCGGTAACAGTACCTACTGCACAAACAGGACAAACTGTCCCAGAAAGTCCAAAAATAATTCCAATGCCCACAGTGGCACCGGAAGAAGCAGCACCTGCTCCAGAGGCTTCTAAAGCCAACGAGTAGTATATAAAGAACACATAATTGTGTGCCGAAGTGGTGGAACTGGTAGACACGCTGTCTTGAGGGGGCAGTGATCTTCGATCGTGCGAGTTCGATTCTCGCCTTCGGCACCATTTTTTACAAGTCCTTATTACAACAAGGCATTTAAAAGCGGTTACCTAGGATGCATAAAGTTTAGCATCCTAAGTAACCGCTTTTTTTTTGATGTTCCTACTCTGGAGACATCCATGATTTCAAATTGTTTAATTCTGGCAGTAATCTACGCAACTAATTCTGATTAAAAGTACCTGAAGATTCTTGCTCAGCTGGTTGGCCAGCATGAAATACAGTGCGCACTGAGTGCAACCAGGCCACTACTCAATTGCACTTGCTATGAGGTCGTTGTCGTTAACCTTTGTAGCAATCCTGACACTGTTTTTCTGAGGCGTGGCCATCATACCATTGGCTGCATCTGACTGTATGGCAATTTCCAACAAAACATTTGTCACATTTCCTGTTTTCACCTATTTTTCATTGAAGCTGAACCTAATTACGTCCACTGAGCAGTTGGCATCCCGGTCCATTTATCGTGCTTCTACCACCTGATAAGGGGACAATACTTATTTGTGTGCTGATTCGTTCTTTCAATGCGGAAACGTGAGAAATGATACCAATGAGTTTTCCATCCTGCTGCAACCCAGATAAAGTCTCGAGAGCTGTTTCCAATGCATCTTCATCCAATGTCCCAAAGCCTTCATCCAGGAACAGTGAATCTACTCTAACTTTGCGGCTGGCCATTTGTGAGAGGCCCAGAGCAAGGCTAAGGCTAACGATAAAGCTTTCGCCACCGGACAGATTTTTAGTCGATCTGATTTCTCCTGCCTGATAATTATCGACGACATTTAACTCAAGAGCGTGTATGTCATCCAGAATTAGCAGGTAGCGATCCGTCATCTTTTCAAGCTGACGATTGGCATGAGACACCATCAGTTCAAAAGTTAGACCTTGAGCAAAATTCCTAAATTTTTTGCCATCCGCAGACCCGATGAGACCGTGCAGCTTTTCCCAGCGATGGCACTCTTTTTTCTGAGCTTCAATTGAAGCATACTTTTTCTTTATCCGCTCTTTGGCCGCTGAATTTTCAGCTAGCTTATGCTTCAGACCTGCAATCGCTCTGCCGAGCAGTTGCAGGTTCTCTTCAAGCTCTTTGTGTGATGGTTCAAGCTCTTCAAGTTTTGACTCTGTAACCTTCTTGGCAATTTCTGTAGACAATCTGTTTTTACGATCTTTTTGTTTGGCCATAAGTTCAGTCTGCCAGTCATCCAGGCCCTTTGCTTTTGTTTTAAGGACATCACGCTCAAAAGCTGTAAGGCGGGCTTCAAGGAACTGTTTTTCATCAGCAAACCCTACCTGTCTCAAATAACTGCTGAACGTTGACTCCATCACTTTCAGCTTGGAGACCCTGTTTTCAATCCGTTCGCTTAAGGAGGCGATATGTACTTTGACAGCAGTAAGTTTTTGTTTGACCTCATCATAGGCAGTTCTGGCCAGTTTTTCTGCAAGCTCAGTTTCGGTAATGGTTTTATTCATTCGAGTTTCTTCATCGTCTGGGACTTTGTTGCCAAACAGCTCCCGCCGCCCTGAGCTAATGGTCTCGAATCTTTCCCTGGTTGTTTCCAAGGCAGCCTGTTTCTGAGTCAATGCCTTGCTTCGAGTATCGATAATTGCGTCCAGCCGTTGTAGTTCACTATTCAGATCAGATATCAGTTTTTCTATTTCATCTTTTTTCTTAACAAGATCCTGCCAGCCCTTAAGCCGCACTTTGAGTGATATTAGCAGTGATGATATATCCGAATCAGGGATTGCCTCTATGCCAAGTGGCTGGAGTTTTAATAAAACGGATTTTTTCAACTCGTTAAAACGCAGTGTTGAATTTTTTAAATCATCTGTAAGATCCATCAATAGTCTTTCGGCCACCTTCTTTTCATTGGCGGCAGCTGCTGCAAGTTTTTCGCTATCTGTTTGGTTCTTCAGAGCATCCCTTTCTGTCTTCTCACTCTTTTTGATGCAAGATTCACCTTGCTCGGCCTTGTGAATCAATTCCGACAGGCTCTCGATCTTTTTCTCGGTCTCATCTGGTTGAGGAATATTTCCTTCTGCGTAAGGATGTTCCTTCGAACCACATAATGGGCACGAAGTCCCATCTTCCAGTTTGGAGCGGTGGTCGTCAAGTTCAGCAATCTTTGAAAGAAATGCCATCTCACGAAGTCGAGTCTCTTTTTCGGTACGGTATTCCCGAAGCAGGCGATTGCCGAGTAGTGATGCTAAATCATTTTTTTCTTTCTCAAGATGTTGTCTTGCATCTTTCACGTCCTGTTTTCGGGTGTTCAGCTGCTTCGTACTGCCTTCCATCGTCGTGGCGGCTGTATTCATGCAATTTGTTGCTGTTATTTCATCTTTCGTTTTTGTTGTGATTTCTTTTTGTACAACAAGAAGATTAGCAAACTGTTCTTCAATACCGGCCAAACCACTCACGAGCCATTCATCTCTGGAAGTAGTCTCAAGGCATTCTGCCGTAAATTTTAATTTTTTTTGGGCAGTCTCTCGCTTTTTCAGCTCCTCCTTTAGAAGCTTTTTGTCAGCCTCAATTTGATTTATATCCTTCCTGCAATCGGTATCACCACGAGCGACAGCCTTCTTTTTCTCTGCTAATTCCTGATCAAGAGCGCGTGCTTTTTGGATCAGCGGAGCTGCAGTCTTCAGATTCTTTTTTGCTCTAAGGGCTCGTTGTTCGGCTTTGTTGAGGGCACCCTGTTTTTGAACAGCCAAAGGCTCAAGATCAGGCAATTTGGCTTCTTCGGTTTTCAGGGACCTTTGATCCGTCTGCTGCTCCTTTCGTAAAGCGGTTAGTGTCGCATGATTCCCATCTAATTCAGCCGCTTTAAGCGCTCGGCTGAGACGCTCCCGGTCCGGCTTAAATGACTCGAGTTCACATTTCAGTTTTTCAGACTCTTCATCAAGCGAGATGATTTCTTTTTTCAGACCATCAATGGAAGTCAACCAGGCAATAGCTTTCCCGACTTTTGTTACTTTGGATGCAAGCTCAGTTTCCTGTTTTTGTTTGTTTTTCAGATCCTGCCCAGTTTCCTTTTCTTGTTCAGGTTCGAGGATGGTAATAGCTGATGTTTCGGCTAGCAGGAGATTCAGTTTGTCACGCTCATCTCGGGCGCAGACATGGACACGCCGTGAAATTTCCGTATAAATTTCGGTGCCGGTGATTTGTTCGAGTATTTTGGATTTCTCTTCCGCACCAGCTTTTAGAAAGGTATCAAAACCACCTTGAGCCAACAGCATTGAGCGCGTAAAACGCTCAAAGTCCATACCTGTCTTTTCTTCAATAACAGCTTTAACCAGACTTTTTTTAGTCTCGATGGGTTTTTCTGTATATGCATCTACAATTTCATGCCTGGCATCAGCAAGATTACCATCCGCTTTTTTACGAGCACGATGTTGCCCCCAGTAACAACGAAATCGTCCGGCCTGGGATTCGAAGAGCACCTCCGCATAGCATTCTCCAGTCCCGCGGGACATGATTTCATTGCTACTTTTGGTGATACGCCCGAGACGTGGTGTCGCACCATAAAGTGCTAAGCAGATAGCATCCAGAATAGTTGATTTACCGGCACCAGTCGGTCCGGTTATTGCAAATATACCGTTGGAAGTATATTCAGGATCGCTAAAATCAATAAACCACTCACCGTAGAGTGAGTTGAGATTTTTAAATCTGAGTTCAAGGATTTTCATAACAAATCTCTTTATTCCGCATTGATGTCGTCTTCATGGAGAGACTTGATTATTTCGTTGTAAGAGTGTGTTAACTCTTCTCGATCTTCATCTGGAATCTCAAAGCTCTCCAGGCAGCGTTCAAATACATCATTTACATCCAGATCATCGAGGGTTTCATTTTCCTGAATTGTATTGAGCACCCGATCAATGACCCGTTTGTTCTTTATGCGCCGAATTTCCATGGCAGAATCAGTTAATGCCTCGTCGAGCATTTCCGGGAGGTTGCTGATAATATCGTTGCCGGTATATTCAATCTCGAGCCATGCCCGGCTGTTTTCCTGTTTAAGCTGTTCTATTTTTGAATGGATGTCATCAAGAGAACCTACAATCTGTTCCAGAGCTTGAAAACATGGTATCTGCACATCCTGAATATTAGGTGTGGTACCTTCAAAGCTTACAATAATCACTTTCTTATCTTGCTTTGCTTCACCAAAACCCATGGGGAGCGGTGAGCCGCAATAGTGTATATGTCCCGCCTTTCCCACGGACTGAGGAACATGCAAGTGGCCAAGTGCAAGATAATCAATGGAAGCCGGGAATGCATCTTCACCAATATGTGCCAAAGAACCAACGTACAATTCTCTAACCCCGTCTCCATCAATCATTTTCCCTCCGGTGGTAAAGAGGTGTCCCATGGCAACAATCGGCACATCTGGGTGACCACCTTTCGCAAATGCTACTTGTTTTTGTTCTGCGATGGCACAAACATCTGCATAATGATTCTTTAGACCCTGGACGAGTTTTGCGTGTTTATCGTCAATGCTTTCTCCAGCCCGGGCAGTACGAATATCCTTATCCCGAAGATATGGTATTGCACAAACAATGGCCTGCGGAAGATTCTGTTCATCAGAAAGCACAACTACTTCATCTTCAGGACTTTCCGTTATCTGCCCGACAACATATACATTCAATGCTCGTAACAACTGTTTAGGGGCATTTAGAAACGAAGGCGAATCGTGGTTACCTGCAATAACAACAATATGACGGCAGCAAGAGCCAGACACTTCATAGAGAAAGCGATAGTAAAGTTCCTGGGCACGGTTACTGGGAGTACTGGTATCAAAGATATCACCGGCAACCAGTAGTACATCGATGCTTTCATTTTCTATGGTGACACGCAGCCAGTCCAGAAATTGTGTGAATTCTTGGTAGCGTTTTCGTCCGTAAAGAGAACGTCCCAAGTGCCAATCTGAGGTGTGGAGGATTTTCATATGTTACTGTCTCGCATACCTATAATGTCCCTTTATTTCTACATTGAGATATTTACCTTTTGAACTAGTATTCTTCATTCCCGCATAAATGGACTGATGAACATCAAAATAGTTATAACGACTCCCACTATTAAATTCTACTGTTAGCGCTTGATTTGTTTCATCGTAACTAAATCCCACTACATTCGATGATTCCGGTGTGGATATCCATTCATTCATTGTTCTCTCCTTGACTAGTTGGAGTCTTATGGAAATCATGATCATATTTAACGGATTGTCTCCGCCACCTATGAATCATAGGTTTGTAATCTTGATGGCGTCGTATTTATGCCCGTAGTTAGGGTGAAAACTCTCCATTTACTATCATTGCGACGTGCCTTAGTGCGCCGATATGATAGGAAATATTTACGCCTCGGATATGAAGTTTTTTACTTAATCATCTAAGTTCTGGGTTTTTACGGGTTCAGCAATCTTCACTTTCCGTCTTTTGAGCTCTCGTGCTCCCTCCCTGCGAACTTACAAGTATTTCTTGTGAGTTGCCTCGGTGGGCAGCTCCTCTTCTTCATATATATTTAATATGTGCTGACTTATGTTCTACTGTGTTGTCTGAAATAGCTCTGGTATTAACGGTTGGATTAGCCAGGCGGTTTCATCCTCCAGGTGGACATCAAGTTCGATATGCCCGTTATCAGCCTGATAGACTAATACTTGAGAATGGGGAGGGGGCATGGCGAATTTTCTATTTTGTGTTTCTTGCCTATTTTGATAATTGCTGTAAGTAATCTAATTAAGGGTGTCGCAAAGACTAGTGAAATATCGAATAAAACAATTGATTAAAGCAGAAAAGCCTTTGTTTTGGGAGGGTGTCCCTACCAAAAGATTGCCAAACCAAAAGAAAGGCTTCTCATGCACCACAAGAATATCAAGCTGCTAGTACGAAAACAACTAAAAAATCAGAGTCCCAATTGGAAACGCTTGCCATGCAAGTTTGGCAGAAGTTGTTGTAGAATATGATTTCAACCAGGCAGTTGGAACTCCCATTGAACAATTGCTCGCAATAGAAACATAGCTTTCTCCTCCATTTTAAACAATCTGGGCTGCTTGGGGAAAAGATACGAGTCTACAACGACATAGGCTGCGATTGTGGAGCGCGACGCATCAAGCGGAACAGGTCAAAGTATGTTGTTGGATACCGTTACATACTGTCACCGCAATTGATGCCACAGCAGGGCTCAGTTTTCCTCTTGTTTCAGTGCTGGCCCTCAGCAAATCATCACGACAGTAACTTCTTGCCTTTCCTCGTCAATATTGCTCAAGCAATGGGTAAAGAAATAAAATTTGTTATTGCAGGTGAGGCATATCATGGCAAATATGGTTCTTTGTTTAAGCATACGGCAACACAATTTGCAAAGAGGCTTTTTTGTTTAAAACCTCTTTTGGACAAAAGTGAACTCTTTTCATAAGATCGATGTGATAGTAGTAGGTTATGCGGTGAGCGAATCGGTACGTTGTCTGTTGTGACGGGCATGGTGTACATCTGAGAATGTTTGGGGGCTTCATTAGCTCATTGACAAGAATGATTCGCTTTACTACTCTGTGCTGGTTCTAAAATAGTAACAATATAGCTTTAGATATTATGATTGTTGAACAATTTTAATATGTTTTTGATAAAACTCAGGAGATAAAAATGGAAATCAATAAACTTTTAACAATGGCAGTCGCTCTGACTGTTTCTGCTCTTTTGCAAACAGCTGCGTTTGCCACAGGTGGAGGAAGCATAATAGTTACTGACCCTGCTAACCATTTTGATGCCAAGGGGAAAATGCCGTCGCAATTTACCATTGAACTGCAGAACGGTCTACGGAAGTCTCTGCCATTTGAAGACAAGCGTGACTTTGATGAAGCGAAGAAAGGCTTTATCGCTGCACCAACGTATAAACAGATTATGGCCGAAGCTGGCCATGTTGCCTGGGATATGGGAAGCTACGAGTTCCTTTTGACCGACAAGGAATATGACACCATTCATCCGTCACTACAGCGTCAGGCCTTATTAAACATGGCCTATGGCCTTTATGAAGTGATACCGGATAAAATCTATCAGATTCGCGGGTATGACCTGGCTAATATCACTTTTATCAAAGGTGATAAAGGATGGATCGTTTTTGACCCGCTGACCGCCAAAGAAACAGCGGCGGCAGCGTTAAAGTTTATCAACGAACAACTTGGTGAACGCCCGGTTACTGCTGTTGTTTATTCACACTCACACGGTGATCATTTCGGTGGTGTTCATGGGGTGGTTGATGAAGCTGATGTCCGCAGCGGAAAAGTTCCTGTACTCGCACCAATCGGATTCATGGATCATGCTGTTTCAGAAAATGTCTATGCTGGCAATGCCATGAGTCGTCGTATGTTTTATCAATACGGTGTACTCCTGCCTCGCAGTCCTTTTGGTCATGTCGATCAGGCCATTGGTAAGAACACAGCTGCTGGTAATCTTGGCCTGATTGAACCATCAGATTATGTGGAGAAAGATTTTGAGGAGCGGACTATTGATGGCGTTCGTATGATTTTCCAGAATACTCCCGGTACAGAAGCTCCTGCTGAGATGAACACCTATTTTCCTGAGCTGAAAGCCTTCTGGGCTGCTGAAAATATTACTGGCACTGTGCATAATATATACACTCTTCGGGGCGCATTGGTTCGTGACGCACTGGAGTGGTCTAAGCAAATCAACAACGCTCTCTACCGCTTCGGTCAGGAGGCTGAGGTAATGTTTGCTTCACATAGCTGGCCACGCTGGGGAAATGATCGTATCCAGGAAGTAATGCGTGCTCAGCGTGATATCTATGCCAATTTGAATAACGAAGTTCTTCATCTTGCCAATCAAGGCGTTACTGTCAATGAAATCCATAATGTCTACACTCCTCCTGAGAGCTTGAAAAAGCAATGGGCAGCCCATAGTTATCATGGCTCTGAAGAAAACAACAGCCGTGCCGTTATTAACCGTTATCTGGGCTACTGGGATGCCAACCCGGCCACACTGATTCCACTTTCTCCTCGTGATTCTGCACCGCTCTATGTTGAAATGATGGGTGGTTCTGATAAGATTATGAAGAAAGGTAAAGAACTCCATAATAACGGTAAATACCGATATGCCATGGAAATCCTCAACAAACTTGTTTTTGCAGAGCCTGACAACCAGCTTGCTAAAGACCTGCTGGCAGATGTGTATGAACAGATCGGCTACCAGAAAGAAAGTCCTAGTATTCGTAATTCCTTTTTGGCAGGTGCCTTTGAACTCCGTAATGGTGTTCCTCAGGGAACATCAGTTAAGTCCACTGGTCCTGACATGATTCGAGCGATGAAGACAGGTCTCTGGCTTGATTTCCTCGGCATCCGTCTGGACAGTAAAAAAGCTGAGGGAATTGAATTTGTTATCAATCTGTCTACACCTGATAATGGTGAAGAATATGTCATCGAGTTAAGTAATTCGACACTAACCAACATCAAAGGTGTCCAGGCAGATAAGGCGGATTTGACGATAGTCATTAATCGCACCGAACTTGAAAAAACCATGATGGGCGCTGTTACTTTCGACGAGCAGATCAAGAGTGGTAACGCAAAGCTCAGCGGTGACCGGAAACCTTACGACCAACTGAAGAATATGCTTGTACAGTTTGACATGGGTTTTGAGATTCTTCCTGGTACCGGTGTTCAGGATCTGACTTCAAAAAAGCAACCCTTTGAGATGGGAGCACCATCTGTACGTTCGATGATTGATTGATACCATGCACATACTGTATGATTAGCACTTGGGCTGGTTCCATATGGGGCCGGCCTGTTTTTTTTGTGAAGGTCAGATTAAGCTTCAACTCCCCAGCACGTGACCCGAGAGCATACGCAGGGTTAACCCGTGGTAGCAGCAAGTTATCGGTGGCTGCGTCGGTACACGTTCCAGAACACGTACCACTGTGTTGTCGTCTGCTTTACCGATATACTGGTCATAGCCATTCCCCATATATACGGTACGTACTCGTCTTACCATATGATATCAAGAGATGTTCAGCTGATTAAGCTTATTCTTTGTGTCCTAATCAGTTAACCGATGGACTTCACAGCAACTTCAAAAGGTTGCCGTGGATTTTACTAAATTGATGCTGTACAACTAGTATAGAAATATTTCGTGCCTCGCATATGAAGTTTTTTACAACCCCATCCTGTTTCCGGACTTTTTACGAGTCCATCAGCTTTGATTAATTGTTTTAATTCAATGTTTCGATAATCTTTTCAATGCCTTTGTACAGTATCACCAGCTGCTGCGCTTCTTTTGGAATTGTAATGGAGATTTCGTACTCTTTCGGATAGTCCGCTGAAGAATCATGCAATTACTGTTCAATTAACAGTAAGATAAATGGAATGGTCATTCCCATCTGAAAGAGATAGGTTGCTTAAAGAAATAGCTAATGAATCAGTAGTTGCACTAAGAAGTGGTTCCCTTTTTTTTCACTGGTTGTCCTTGACGATAGAAGGTTTTGCGCTTGATATCATCCGTCCGGTTGTGATTTAATAAGAAGAAAAATAGTATTAAATATATCATCATCATATTGTCAGGTTGATATGAAACGAAATAAGCATAAAAAATACGTTCTTTTAATTCTAAGTGCATTGTTTTTCTTTGCCAATGTCTCGTGGGCAGATCACGATGCCATTTCAAGTATTCGTTTTGGTGTCTTTTCCATGAGCCCCATAGTGTATGTCGATGCTGAGGGGGAGGCGGCAGGGATTTATGTGGATCTCATTGAGGAGATCGCCCGTTTGGAGGAGTGGCAAATCGAATATGTCCCCGGTACCTGGCATGAAGGCATCAACCGCCTCAAAGCCGGAGAAATTGATATCCTGCCTTCCATTGCCCACTCAGCTGAACGGGACAAATATGCCGATTTTACGACAGAAACAGTTCTAACGATCTGGGGAGAAGTTTATCTTCGACCGCAATCAAGTGTACAAAATATCCTTGATCTCCAACAAGAAAAAGTGGCAATCATGAAAGGGGATATCAATGGGAAAAATTTCAAGGCACTTGCTGAAAGCTTTAACCTGAACTGTTTGTTTGTTGAACTGAGAACCTCAGACGAAGTTCTACAGTGGGTCAAAGATGGAACAGTGGCTGCGGGAATCGTGGCGAATGTCTTTGGTACAGGCCATGCTCACTTGTACGGTCTGGTTAAAAGTTCCATCATTTTTGACGCTTTTTCCATCTACTTTGCTGTTCCTAAAGGGAAGAATAAGGAAATACTTACGACCATTGATACATATCTCAAGTCGTGGAAGGACAATAAAGACTCACCCTATTATCAAGCACTCAATTACTGGCTTGGCGGAGAATTCATAAGCACAGTACTGCCGAGATGGCTCCTTTTCGCATTGGCTGCTGTATGCGCTGCTGCATTATTATTCGGGCTTTGGGTAAAAGTATTAAAAGTTCAGGTTGCTGCTCGTACCAGAGACTTCCAGGAGAGTGAAGAACGTTATCGTGGTATATTTAATTCCACCTCCGAGGCAATTTTTATCCATGAGGCAGAAACTGGGGTTATTCTAGATGCTAACACGTCCACGCAGGAGATGTTCGGATACACACGGCTGGAGGCCACCCAAATGTCTGTTGCCGATCTGAGTATCGGGAAAGCGCCTTACTCAGCCCGGGAGGCTAACGCATATGTCGAGGCAGCGTCACAAGGAGAGTCGCAGCTCTTTGAGTGGCGATCCAGAAAGAAAGATGGCAGTCTCTTCTGGACAGAGATTACTCTAAAATGTTTTTCCATAGGTGGGGAAAAACTCGTCAGTGCTGTAATACGTGATGTGACGGAACGAAAAAATCTGGAAGAGCAAGTGATACGATCACAAAAGATGGAGGCCATGGGAACCCTTGCAGGCGGAATTGCCCATGACTTCAACAATATTTTAGCAGGTATCATTGGTTATTCAGAATTGATTCAACTTCATCTTGATAACAGAGGGCAGGTCGAAAAAGATATTGCTAATGTGCTGAAGGCAGCAAATAGAGCCAAGGAGCTGGTTAGCCAGATTCTCACCTTCAGTTCAAAACGTGCCCACAAGAAAGAGATCTTACAGATTTCCCTTGTAATCAAAGAGGCCTTAAAACTTATCCGCTCAAGCATTCCCGCAACCATCAAGATAGAGCAGGAAATCATCTCCTCAAGCTTGGTGGAGGCTGATCCTGTACAGATTCATCAAGTGATAATGAACCTGTGTACCAATGCCTTCCATGCCATGGAGGAAAAGGGGGGAGTGTTGCATGTCGAGTTGACGGACACGGAAGTTTCTACAGGTGACAAAATTGAACTGAAGGCTGGGCATTATCTGAAACTGGCAGTGAGAGATTCCGGGAAAGGTATGGATGCCACCACCCTCAAGAGAATTTTTGAGCCTTATTTCACCACTAAAGAGTTGGGGCGTGGGACAGGACTTGGCTTGGCAGTGGTACATGGAATTATTAAAAATCACCAAGGGGGCATTTATGTTTACAGTGAACCCGGTATGGGCACAATTTTTCATGTCTATCTGCCAATCTGTGATTTACAGGAAAAACTGTCCTCCGCTAGAGAGGCTGCTAAAATATGTGGTGGCACTGAACGATTGATGGTTGTAGATGATGAGCAGGCTATTCTAGATTTTAATCGAGACGCCCTGGAGGCGTTTGGATATGACGTGACTACATTTACCAAACCAACAGAGGCGCTCGCCGAATTCATGGCACACCCCGAGAACTATGACCTTCTTATAACTGATATGACTATGCCGGGTCTGACGGGGCTGGAATTGGTGGAGGCTATTCGCAAAACAAGAAGTTCTCTGCCTGTTATTATCTGCTCAGGATTCAGTGAAAAATTGCAGGCTGCTTCATTGACACGGCAGCCGCGCATCACTTTTTGTGAAAAGCCGATATCGATCTATGAAATGAAGGGGAAAATCCGTCACCTGTTTGATCATTCCGTTTAAAGGTTCGACCTTTTTCCATAAGTAAAACCTTCTTCCCCCCCCCCCGATTCGACAATCCCGGTAGCTTTCGACATAATTGTCGAGAGAAGACGGCCTTTCACTGACTTTTCGATGATGAATTTTTTCTTATATGTTGAGATTACAACACTTAGGGGGTGTGTCACAATGTGGCTCGATTTTTGCAATCCTCTCCCCGTAATTTTTCAACTAAACCGTTGTTTGAAAAGATCCTCATCTTAGGATGTGGAAGGGCATAACAACGAAAATCACACATCTTTTCACGGAGTGAATGTATGAAGACTTTTCTTGTAATTGTAGCTACCCTGATCACACTGAGTTTTAGCAGCAATGCGTTGGCAAAAGACTATGGCAAGCCTTTACGCCTGACTGAACAGACTAAGATTTCAACCATCCTCGATAATCCCGATACATTTATTGGTAAGCGGGTACAGGTTTCCGGAATGATTATTGAGGTCTGTGCCACAAGAGGGTGTTGGGTATATCTGTCAAGCGACCGTCCCTATGAGAAAATTCAGATTAAAGTGCTTGATGGAGAAATTGTGTTCCCCATGAGTGCTTCCGGGCGTCAGGCAACGGTGGAAGGTACAGTGGAACAACTTGCCATGAGTAAGGAAAAAGTAATTGAGTACAAACGGCATCTTGCTGAAGAGCAAGGCAAATCTTTTGATCCCTCAACGGTCACTGGTGATGAAAAAATAATCAGAATCCACGCCTTGGGTGCTGTCATTGAAGGATAAGCAAAATCAGAAGATAAAATGGCGTAAGTGGAACAAAATCATCCACCGTGATCTTGGATACTTATGTGTGGGCTTAACCATGCTTTATGCTATTTCTGGAATTGCCGTCAATCATATTGCTGACTGGAATCCGAATTATCGTCTTGAACGGCTTACCTCCTCCATTGACCCTGAGCCACTGCGTACATTGCCACCGCAACAACTGGCTCCCGCAATTTTGGCGGCAATTGGGGAAAGCAGGCCACTGGTGGATAGCTTTAGACCTCAGCCTGACAAGATGCAACTGTTCGTGAAGGAAAACACTATCATTGTTAATCTTAAGACGGGTGCAGTTGTGCAGGAAAAGAGTATGCCCCGAAAGGGATTACACCAGATGAATTTCCTGCATCTAAACCATGCAAAAAAACTCTGGACATGGTTTGCCGATCTTTATGCACTGGCTCTTTTTTGCCTTGCTCTCACGGGGATGTTTGTTTTACGGGGTAAGAACGGAATCACCGGACGGGGAGCCTGGCTCACTGGCGCTGGTGTGTTTATGCCCCTGTTTTTTCTTTGGTTGTATGTCTAGTGGCTTGAGGATTGGACTTCAGTCATAACTTTTGCCAGCATACATGTGAATGGGTTTTCACTGGTTTTGCCGGGAAGATAAGCAAAATGTAACCAGTTGCAACCCAGCAGTTTCTGGAGCGTTATCGAATAAAGCAACTAAGCTTTAGTGGTGCATTTTGTCCCGCCATGGCCTAATTTGTCTCACTATCTCTAGGGCCTGTAAGTACAAATATTCCACAGAAGTCGACTTCTGCACGTTGTCAACACCGTTTATGCACATTTTTTACTGTGCTTTTTTATCTTGGCACTCCCCTTGCTAGGCAAATGGACGCAATTAAGAGTTCGCTCCTTCTCCAATGTCAGGAGGAAAAAACAAAGCCAGTATTACGATGAGGTCGTCTCGTGGAACAAGAAAAATATGCAGGATATGTAAAAAAAGAACGGGTATACATTCTGATCAGTGTTTCACTTCTGATCGGCTTTTTGAGCGGGGTGCTGCTTGCAGTGTATAAAACACCCAAAGGAAATGGAGGCCAGCCGCCAGCAGTAACGCAAGAACAGAGCGGAGTTCATAATATGACTGCGGTGGAAAGTCAGGTTCTTGCTACTCCCAATGACCCTGGCGCCTGGAGTCATCTTGGAAATGCCTACTTTGATACAGATCAGCCTGCCAAGGCCATAAAGGCCTACCTTAAATCTTTGGAACTTGCCCCTGGAAATCCAGATATATTAACGGATCTTGGAGTGATGTACCGTCGTGATGGGCAGCCGGATCAGGCCTTACTGGTTTTTGATCAAGCGATTCAGGTTGCTCCTGCCCATGAACAGTCCAGACTTAATAAGGGGGTAGTGTTACTCTATGACAAGAAGGACAAGAGCGCTGCGATACAGGTCTGGGAAGAACTCCTTGCTATTAATCCTATGGCTCAACTTCCTTCTGGAGAACTTCTCAGTGACTTTGTGGCAGAAAGGAAAAAATAATCAAATTGGCTTCTTGACCTTCGCACAATGACCGTCATCAATAAGGCTAAGGTCATTTTTGCATGGTCACTCTTCAAAATCTTTATTTATATGCATACTCTTACACAACAGAACCCGAAACGCGATCATATTCACCACCTGGATTGTATCACCATTGAATCACTTGGTTGTGTGGATCAGAGTTGTATATGTCGAAATTAAATAATAAAAAGAATATTCCAGTACATCAGATAAATACCTACCTCTTTCTGACACTGATATGTTTTACTCAGGCCTTTCAATTTTCCCACCTGCATCATTTTCATGAAAATGATGCATTGGCTTTTGAAGTCAGCTACCATCCTTTGGATTTTGTGCTTGAACATTCCTCGGCCCATGAGCATGGTGAAAAAGGACCTTCACATCCCAGTGACACTCAGCACAACTATGAGAATCAGATCGATTGGAATGTCACCCGATCACAATCTTCACATAATGGAACATTTTACGAACAAAACCCTTTGTTTTCCATTGAGTATCTTCCTCCTGCGGGCTTTGAAAAAGCCATCTCTTTTCACCAGGAGCCTGCTTCCACAAAAGAGCAGTATGCTTCTCTTTCAATAATTCGTGGTCCACCTCTGTTTGGATAATTGTTTTTAGAAAATCACCTAACAATTAAGAAACAATTATTTTGAAATAGTACTCATTGCTTGTGCAGAAGTACTGTTTCAAAGAGGTTTATTTATGATTCAATTTTTTAAACGATCCATAAACAGAGAGAGCTGTTTTGTTTTTATTGGATTGCTGACAATTCTTTTTGCCTATGCCGTTGATGCCAGTGCTCATGGTGTAACAGCCGGTGATAAGGGATATATTCAGGAAAGTTCCGGAACCATGCTCATACCGTTTATCTATTTAGGCGCAAAACATATGGTAACCGGATATGACCACTTACTCTTTCTCTTTGGAGTAATTTTCTTTCTATATCGTCTTAAAGATATCAGTATTTATGTGACGTTATTTGCTGTTGGCCACTCGGTTACACTTCTTTCCGGTGTGCTGATGAATATCAGTGTCAATGCGTATCTTATTGATGCGATTATTGGCTTTTCAATTGTCTACAAAGCACTCGATAATATGGGAGCGTATCAACGCTGGTTTGGCTTTCAGCCGAACACCAAAGTCGCTACTCTGATTTTTGGACTTTTCCATGGCTTTGGTCTGGCAACTAAAATTCTTGATTATAAAATTTCCCCCGATGGTCTGATTCCCAATCTTTTTGCCTTTAACGTGGGAGTAGAACTGGGGCAACTCATTGCCCTGGGAATAATGCTTATCATAATGGGCTATTGGCGTCGTTTAGGAAGTTTTATGCGACATGCATACAAGGCCAATGTTGTTTTAATGGCAGGCGGCTTTATTTTTGTTGGCTACCAGCTCACAGGTTTTTTAATTTCTTAACGGGTGACGTCGTTAAAAAAAATCACCTGCTTCGCTGCTGTAGATTTTATATCATTACGACATTTAGTACGCAGAAATGATGTGAAATTCATGCGCTTTGCCAAGGAGTTTTTTTACTTAGCATCGGTCATTGTAAGCTTTTACAAACCTGTCATAACTAATAAACTCGTAAAAACCCAGAATTTAGATGGTTAAGTAAAAAACTTCATATCCGAGGCGCAAATATTTTCTATCATTTCGGCGTACTAAGGTACGTCGTAATGATAGAAAATGTGCAGCAACGAAGGAGATGGAGAATTTTCACCCTAACTACGGGCATAAATACGACACCATCATAACTAATTACAGAGAAAAATATAATGAATACCAATAACAGACCATCGGACTCCGAGCTGCCCTCGGCAGCTAAACTTATAAAATCAACCTTTGCAGCAGTTGCTCTGGCAGCAGTTATTCTCGTAAC
>JAFLJS010000045.1 GCA_022712895.1 Desulfocapsa sp. | reverse complement strand
AAATGCGGGCTGAGGTCGCTGACTGGAACAATGATAGAAACAATCGCCAAACCAACGTGGATTGGCAATTCAAGACGGATGATGCTCGCATTAAGCTAAAGCGACTTTACCCGAAACTTTAAATTATACTATGTACTAGTTTATCCCCAATAAAGAAAATTGCCCTACCCCTTAGACACAAGACGATTTATGAAGAAGGGGGATCAAAAGTATCTTTCCTGCAAGAGAGGGGGATGCTTTAGGGCGAGCAAAGTGGGCGGAGTAAGCTGCAACGGTCATGCCCCCCCGAGAACAGACCTAACCACCAGCCAACTTCTTTCTTCTTTGCTATAAAACAAGTTACAAAGAAAAGTATGAGTGTTTTGCCAAGCTTTTACCAAGTGCGTTAATACCCCGTTGCTTGCAGTGGGGGTCTTTATTCATGCCTGAAAATTCCATTTTCTTTGAAACTTATTACGATATTCTGTGGGACGCAATCCGGTGTGCTTGTTAAATATTTTGCGGAAAAAACTACTGTTTTCGTAACCTACTTTGTAACTAATTTCGTCAAAAGAACTATTTTTTTCCTCTAAAATTTGTTTAGCCACTTCCACCCTGACTTTTTGCAAATATAGCGAACAAGTATCTCCAGTAGCAGTCTTAAACCTCCGCTCCAATGTCCTGCGACTCATCCCAACCTCTTGGGCAAGATTATCGATATCAAAATCATCGGAATATTTTTTCTCAAGTTTCCGCTGCGTTTGCAGAATGGACTCATCAGTATGATTCCTTTGGAAATTAAATGAAGAATATGGCGTCTGGGAAATACGCCCAATGTCGTGAATCAGTGTTTTCGCACTTTCGGCTGCGACATTATATCCAACATATTTTGCAACCAGGTAGAGGGAAAGATCATAGCAAGCGGTAAAAGCTCCAGCGCAGTAAAGTCCTCCGGCATCGGTAATAAGTCGCTCTGGTTTTAGATTCACCTTAGGGAAAAGCTGTCTAAAAACAACGGCGGCTCCCCAATGAGTTGTGGCATCCTTGCCGTCGAGCAATCCGGTTGCTGCCAATATAAAGCTACCTGTACACATACTTGCAATATGTGCACCTCGATCATGTTGTTCTCGTATCCAGCCAAACGCTTCCTTCTGTTGAGATAAGACACTTTCAACATCCCACACTCCAGCAATAACTATTAAGTCAGGATCTTTAACATCATGCATGGCCAGGTGGGACGTGATAGAGACCCCATTTGCACATTGCACAGGCGAGCCATCCGGGCTTGCTATTTGTACAGCAAAATTAGGTTCAGGTGACTCTTCAGCAATCAAGTTTGCAGAGTTTCCGGCAAACGAGAACACATCGAGAGGGCCAGTAATTGTAGTTGACGGTGCGCTGTCAAATGCCAAAATCGTTACTTTTTTCATTTTTCTCACTTATTCCTCCCCGCCAGCTCAACCAAAATGGTGAGGCGGGAAAATAAAAAAATATCAGCTATTCACGTTGATAGATGCATTTTAAATCCATAACAGACAGTTGGCAAGGAAAAACGACCGCTAAAGTTAGTGAGGCTCCTCAACTGTTTGGCGTTATACGACTCAATTATGCCGCTAGGGGAGCTAGTTATCTCAGTGTTTTAAAATTACTATAACTACAAATAAGTTCTGAATAAATCTATTCGAAATATATTTACAGTATTAAAGAATTAGGCAGAGGACGCTCTTTCTGATTCAAGTAGTGAGTTATTTATAGTCAGGTAAAAATGGCGATTCAAAAAAAGCCCATGGAGAAAAAATGATACAATGGAATAAAAGAATGATTGCAGCATTGCTATGCCTATTGTTTGGTTATTCGTTCAGTATATCTTATGCCGTAGCAAAAGACCTAACGCGTTATGACCCAATCAATAAATCTTGCCGTACTTTAGGTTTTGATAGCTTTTGGGGTGGAAAAGGACGGAGGCTCTTCGATCAAAAATGCCAGGTGTGTCACACAAAAAACAACAACGAAAACGCCACCTTCTTACATGCAGAATCTAAATCACCCAAAGCTTGGACCCGCGTCTTTTTCACTAAGTACCCCAAATGCGCACGAACAGGTGCATGGAAGGTAACCCTTAATGAAGCACTTCTTATCAATGATTACCTATACCGAAACGGCGCTGACACATATGACCCTAACATAGCATCATGAGGCTACTAACACTCCCGGTCGGGAGATTGCTCTTGGTTTTGTTCGTTGGTTATTTTGTGTGATATACTCAAAAAAGTTTTGGGAAGAAGATGTAAGACTTGTACTGAACAGGGGCACCCAGGGAAGATCTCTCAGATAACCAAGAACTATTGTTTTTGAGCATTCACCGCGTCACGAAGCTCTTTGCCAACCTTAAAGAAGGGTAATTTCTTTGCCTTCACTTGTGTCTTTTCACCGGTTTTGGGATGCCTACCTGTATAGGCCGCATATTCTCGTACGCTGAATCTTCCGAAATTACGCAATTCAACATTTTCTCCCCTGACTAATGCTTCCGTCATGGTATCAAGTATGGTGCTAATGATGGAAGAAACGGTGTCGAGTGACATGTTGAGTTCCTTTGCAAGTGCTTTTATAAGTTCTGATCTAGTCATACTAATGTTCCTTAAAATAATGATGTGTTTTTCGTACCACTTCTGCGAGACAGGAGTGGTACGGAAGGTAATAAAGAAAAAACGGGAAGATATTACAATTTAAAGCCTCCTACCATATCCTTGAGTTTCTCTGCTGTTTCAGAGAGTTCAATGGCACTACTCTGCACTTCACCACTTGAGGTTGCCATTTCAGTTGCAGACTGATTAACCATGGTGATGTCCTGGGCAATCTGACCAGCCACAGCAGAACTTTGAGCTACATTTTCATTCACTTCCGAAAGCCCATGGGCTGCCTGTGCCACATTCGACGCGATCTCGTCAGTGGCCGTTGCTTGTTCACGAACGGCGCCAGAGATGGTACCCACAGTATCGTTGACGTTATTAATAACCGCGGTGATTCGTTCAATCTGCGTTACTGTCTCTGAGGTTGAACTCTGAATAGCTTCGATTTGGGATTTAATCTCACCAGTGGCATCTGCTGTCTGTTTGGCAAGATCCTTAATCTCGTTAGCCACTACAGCAAATCCTTTACCCGCATCCCCAGCACGAGCCGCCTCAATTGTTGCATTGAGAGCCAACAGATTCGTTTGACCAGAGATATCAGTGATTACCTCAGTGACCTTGCTGATTTCACTGGCGGCAAGGCCAAGTTGCTGGACTTTGATAGTGGCACTTTTTGCCTCTTCCACAGCTTCCGCAGTCACCTTACTCGCCTGCTCTGTGTTAGTATTGACATCACTTATGGTGGCAGTCATTTCCTCCGCAGCTGAAGCTACAATATTCATATTGGTTGTGGTTTGTTCAGTAGCAGCGGCAACTGAGTCCATGTTGACGCTCATCTCTTCGGCTGCAGTCGCAACTGAGTTTGACTGATCAGAAACACTGTTGGCTCCACCCGACATCTGCTCAGCAATGGCAGAAAGTTCCGTTGTGGCTGATGAGATAGTCACCACACCTTGAACCACATTCTTAAACATGTTTTGCAATTTGAGGATAAAGAGATTGAAATTATTGGAAAGCTCCTGCAACTCATCATAGTTGGACGCGGTAAAAACCTCACACTCTCTACAGTCTGTGACTTTACCATTAGCTACATTTATACAATCCGGGTTTTCTGCCATGGAACCACTGACTTCCCAACAAAGATCTTTTTTCCCGTAGCTTTTACACGATGGCGTATTGCACTTTTTGATATCAGAACAAACCAGACAATCGACTTTCAAGCGCTGGGTCAAATCGCCCTCTCCATCTGACATATTTTTCAAGTTATCAGTTATACGACGCAGCGGTCTTATTATAAGATTGCTAATAAAAACTGCCAAAAACATACCGATAATAATGGCGACAATTCCCGTTCCAATTGCAATCCGTGACAGAGATCTGGTTTTTTGAGAAATTTCCTCGATTCTCGCAGTTGTCAAGGTATCGGATTGCTGCTGAAGCATTTCTACTGCAGGTTCAACCTTATGGATGGTTGTCCGCATGGCCTCAATAAGCGTTGCAATATTCTCATCTTCCGACACCATGAGATCAAAGGTCCGCTTATAATTATCCAACTCGGTAGTAACTCTGTCGATATCTTTTTTTGACACTCCTGCATTGTTGAATGCTTCCAACAATTTTTCGATGGAGTCGTGGGTCTTTTTTACATATTTTGTATCCTGGCGCAGGATATAATCTTTTTCATTTTTGCGAATATTGAGAAGAAGTGCTTCCGCATTGGGCACGAGTATCTCATCTATGGCTGCTTCCATGTCATGAGCTGCACGCCGCATTATCTGGTAGTGTTTTTCCTGTAACTCAATAGACGGCCCAGCATCAAGATATTTACTGAAGGCATCGTTATATGATGCCAAAGCCAGCTCCTGGTTAAGAAGGCTGCTTTTGGCACAATTGCTTGTCCGTACAAGCTCCTGATATGTTAGAATTGCTGTTGTGAGTTTTTGTTGATATTTGTCACTCCCGGTACGAATAAAATCTTTTTCATAACGACGCATCATCAGTAAAGCAACTTGCAGGCTATCCGCTTGATGTTCTACTATGTCCGTAGACAGTTCATGGGCAACAGCTCTAAACTTGCCCTGTAATCCTGATTTATGGTCTAGCCCTTTTTTCTCCCAGGCGGCAACAAGATCTTTGAATGCAGTTTCATATTTATCTGCGTAGCCAATGATTGCAGAGGCTGTGGCGGCAGATTCCTTTTCATTTATATTGACAGCTAATCCAATGATCGCCTGCGCTTCTGCCTTCAGAGAAGCAACATTATCGCTGAGTTTCTGTAGGTATTTTTTATCTTTACGGAGCAAGAAATCTTTTTCATTTCGACGACATTGCAACTCATACGCCTTGCCTGTAGCGGCATGACGCGAGATTGCCATCTCTTCCTGCAACAGATCCTTGAAACTGCTTGTAGTATGACTGGACAGATACTGATAAACGCCAATAACGGTAACAAGTAGTGCCAACACCAGCGCGAAAGCCCCTAGCAACTTGACCCTTAGCCTCACTTTGAGCATATTTCCTTCCTCTGCTTGATAGAACGTTGTCCCCTAGATTCTTCCGGGGGGAAAGTTAAATCTCTTTCTATTTTTAGTACAATCCCAAACAACCCACTCCCAATTGCAAAGATCATACCACTACTGGAAGGAACAAAAGAAATCAGCAAAGAATATTAAATCATTACTATATCACCTTTCCAAACGACTACCATTGCCGGATAACCAGGATCACAAAAGTGGACAGTGTCTTCTTTTGTAGACATCCAACGGCTACAAAAGTGGCCATCAGCTACGGTGAATGCTGGCGTAGTCGATGAGTTATTTCACGGGCTTTTTTAGGGGGGGGAAAGGAAGACGGCTCTTCGAGCAAAAATGCAAGGTGTGTCACACAAAAAACAACAGCAAAATGGCGCTGCACATACGATATTAACATAACGTCATGAGGCTACCAATACACCCGGCCGGGAGATGAGCTCACTAACGTTAAAATCGAACGAGATATTCAAAAAAAACATGCGGCGTACTTCAAGTGCCAGTGCAGCCTGGAACATATGTTTTATATATTGCTTAAGGCAGTCTCATATCCTGCAAGTCGAAAACGGACTGATATCGGACGATGATCGGAGCTATCCACAAGATGGACTTGTGAATTCAATGGATTGAGCCCTCGATACAATATTTGATCCACAGGGCCACCCAAAAATGTTGTCCGAAGTTCATCTGCAAAGGCTATTTTTTGTAAAGAAAGCCTGTTCGCCAGATTCATCATAATTGTTGTGCGGGCATCACTCCAGTTATTAAAATCACCAGCCACAATCAGAGGGCCATCATGCTTTCGTAAAATAGTCTCTAACTCATCAAACTGTTTTTGGTAAGATCCTGTTCCAAGGGTGATATTAATGCCATGAATATTTGCAACCAGAAGTTCTTTTTCCGAGTTTTTGATTGCATAGCGTGCAATCAGGATAGTCTTCGGAATACCTATAATCGGTTCTCTGGTTCGCTGGCCGCAACTGGCAATTGGAGGAACTGCAGATGCCAATAGCACACCCGTCTCATTTCCCTGGTAGAGAAAAGCATTATTTAAACTCCAGTGCAGATTCTGCTGCTGCAGCACGGCCTCCATTCTCTCATCAAGTGAAGCCTCTTGGAGAAGAACAATATCTTTACCATCACTGAGACGCAAAAGATCACTATCCCATCCTTCAAGGGATCCCTTATAGATATTCCAGTCGAAGATGACGATACTCTCAGGTGATAATCCAGCACTTGCCACAGGATATTTCTCAACAACAAAAATAGCGTCGGTGCAGGTACCGTCACTTTTCAGGGGTGAGGTGGAAAATGCTACAGAGAGCAGTTGTTCATGCCTTGACACCGAAGCACAAGCAAACAAAACCAGGCCGCAGATAAAAACTAGCACTGCGAATTTCAAACTTTTAATAATTGACATTTCTTCCTGCTACAGTTTTCTGTAATCTTTTAGCGGAGCTGTGATTCAATCGCTCCCCCATAAAGAAGCCCCACACCTTTACAGAGTAGAAGTGTGGGGATCTGTGTACCATGTTTTTCAATTCTCTTACCAACCCCATGCCAGAAGATATGCTCAATACCACCATCATCTGTCACAAGTTCAAGGCGGAAAACCATATGCAATATGTTCAACCAACTGAGAAGCATTAACCATAATACCGATTCCAGTGTTTTCAACTATGGATCGTGGAAGAAGCATGGTACTCAATACCTTTAAATTATCTTAATCACCAATACCTGCCTCTTTTTTCTTCTCAACATTCCGGTTTTCCCAGGCCATTATACAGGCCTCTCGTCCATCCTTGGGTCTTTCTCCAACAAACAATCGCCGCACAGGAACATGGAACGGACTGGTTATAAAAGACGCCAGTGAAGTTGTAAGGCGAAACTTATTTATACCGATCTTAAAATCTTCGAAACTGCCACCAACGTTCACCGGAGTAGCCAGGCTAAAGAATTCCGGTCTCTTCGCCTTAGGGACGGCTTTTAACTTGAACTTTCTTGTTTTGAAGTTAATATTCGCCTCCCCTTCAATACTCATATGGGTCGTATCAAGAAAGAGCACTCGTTCCAGCATTAAACCATCTTTCATACCAAAGCTTGCAACCAGACAGTTTATAGTGGATGAAGGCTCCTCATCGACCTCCGAGGCAAGAGCTGACAGCAGGTTCACCACCCAAAGATCAACAAGACTTGCATCAAAATTTACAGGAGCAAAACCCAGATCAAAATGTCCCTGACCGTGACGCATGAAATCACTGAACCTTGATGCTGTTGAATCCAGCTCTATGTTCAGGTAAAGTACGCCCCCCATGGTTGCTTCGGGTTTGATACGCCGTGCAATAATACCAAGATCTATTCGATCTATTACGGCACCTAAATGAATTTTCGCCTCCGTTTCCGTAGGATAAAAAGAAAAATCCAGCTCTGCTGTTCCATTGACAAGATCAAGCTGTAAGAGATTTATGGCAAAACGTCCATCCTGCAACGTCGACTTCAAAAAGCCACTACCCAGCAGATCATTACCGGAAAGAACCTTTGCCATTTCGATAGTCAGTGTGGCGTTGACTCGTGCCAAGGATTCAGGGGATAACAGCGAAGGGATTTCCCCTGTTTGAGTATTTTTTTTCCTAGCTTCCTTGTCCTCAGGTACCTCCTTCGTCCTTACGGAAGAGTCCTTTCCTTCGGGGTTCCACTCACCAAGGACAAAGTCATCAAGTTGCAGGACCTTACTGACAAGTTGTACCCTAACTTCAGGCCGTTCCCCACTATCATTATAATACATGCTTCCTGTTAAATTACTGTTCCCAATTGTTATACCTAAATCCGACAAATTATAACCGGTGTCAGTGGCAGCAAATTGTGCCGTCACCATATAGGGACCAAAAGGAGGAAGAGAAATATTCAGGAACTCATTTAAGCTGTCCAATTGATTTCCTTGCAGAGTCATTTCCAGGGTAAAGGTTTTACTATTTACTGGTAGATCAACACCACCGCTAAAATGAAGCTCTGCTCCTGCTGCCGTCAAAGACACCTTAACAGGCAATTTTCCAGGATCTGTAACATATCGCACAAGGGGCATCCCCTCTACACTGATCACAACTGGAGTTACACCAACTACACCACTCAAACCAATCATAATGGGTAAATCTGGTTTTGCTGCGATACTGCCTTCAAGGCTGCTGATAAGTAACCCTTCCCCATTTCTTGGATCACTTAAATCCAAGATTCCACCTTTCAGATTGAAAGTAAATTCTGACTGACTGAGCAGTTCGTGGAGACTCTCTCCTCTCAGATGAAGATCAAGGGAAAGATCTTCTGCTGATGCCTTGACATTCTTCGCAATATTGAGCCAGGAGAGAAGTTTTCCAATATCAACGGCCCCAACAGACACACTAAGTGCAAGTTGCTGTTCATTATTCTTATAGCCAACATCACCTTTTGCTAAAAATGGTGTTCCTGCAATATTTCCGGAAAGAGTAAGTGGCCACGCCTGTTGCCTGGGTTCAAAAGCATTCAGGGCTCCTGCATCTAACTCAATGCTATAGCTCTGCTCCTGTAAATTTCCTTTAGCCTGGAAAATAAACGACTTTCCGGCTGGTGCTTTTCCTGTCAGTTCATCAAGCTGAAAACTAATTGTTTTACCGATAACAGTATCTCTGTAAAACAGAGTAATGCCTTTCAAGGTGATCGTATCCACCGCCTTTAATTTCATTGTCCCGGTATTTTTTTCTTCCGCGTGGAATTCTATTACAGGAATTTCGTTCTTTTCATCTGAAGCGGTGAAAGACCAGTTATTGATATCATCGTTACGACTTTCCAGATAAACACTCACCCCTTCCGCCGTAATTTCATCAATTTGGATCTTGTGCTGGAGCAGATCCACCAGCCCTATTTGCAACCGCAGCAATTTCACGGTAACAAAATCATGACTCCCCCAATTTGGAGGATTAGCAATACGCAGCCCCTGTATTTCAATCCTTGGACTCAAGGTGGGGAGTAATTCAACAGAACCAGTTATTGTAACCTTGCGCTTGAGGGCTGCAGTCGCAGCTTTTTCAACGAGAGGACGTACTGTGTCCAGATTCACAGTGATTCCTAAAAGAGATACTGTAGTGAGAGTGCCAAATAGCAAGCCACTGGGGATCAGGACAACAATACCAAGCCAGCGAAGAATTTTTTTCATAGCTGATTACCTGTTTCTTTGAAAGGAAAGACGTTTTCTTCTCTCCGGCGCAACAAATAGCGGAGAAGAAGCAAACCGGCAAAAAGGAGCATTGCTTTCTGTTTTGGGAATATCAGAAGACACTTCCCTGTGAGGACCTTTTTCTTTTGCAGACACCACTCAAGCCTTTTCGTAAAAAGTTACTCAACAAGCTCAGACAATTCCTCATCATGTTTATGAGAGACATGCATCCCCACCAGCCAGGCCACAACAACTGTAGTGTAAAACTGCCCGACAATTGCCTCCATCTGACAAAGAGAAGATGCTCCGGCAGTCTGAGGAGTTATGTCACCATATCCCAGAGTGGTGAGAGTAACAAAACTAAAATAGTTAAAAGTATGAAATGCACTTTGCGAGCCCTCAAGAAGAGCGCCGCTATAAGATCCTGGGCTAATGGAATTTAACAACGTGTAGAGTGATCCCCAGAAAAGTCCAACAATGAGATAGAGGCTGAATGTTGCAAAGAGTACGTGGCTGCTCACCCTGTTAGCGTGCATGATTTGGACGGTAAAAAAATAGACGAGCAGCCCATAAAAGACGGTAAAAAGCAGGTGCGAACCAAAACGACTAAAGGCTACAATATCGTAGATTCCAAGCCAGTAAAGAGCCATAAGCGGCAGAAGCAAAGCAATGGCAACAGAGCGTTGATTGTTTTGTTTATTCACAGCATAAACGGCAGCAAACAGAACCATCGATAGAGATATATGGGCAAGAACTGACAAGGAAGGATACGGTTCCAGAAAAGGACTCCCCACGATATATAAAAGCAGGAAAAAGAGAAGGTTCCTGAAATGAGGCCTCTTTGTATAAAAGTTTTTATTTTGACCTTTCATTCTATTAGTCCTCAGGCGTTGGGTTTTTAGCAGATCTTTCCACCAGTTCGCTCTGCCACAAGAGAGGCTCCCAACACACCGATTTAACATGTTTTTAATTGATCACCGGCATGGCAAGGGAGAAGGCCTTTGTACGAAATACAGGCAATTCGACATAGGCCTCAGCAAGCGAAAATCGAGGCAGGTAGAAGTAAAATAAACACTCTAAAAAAAGCAGCCAAAGATTTTACCTTTCGCTAGACAGCTTCCTCGCGGACAATATGAATTTCCTGCTGTGGCAGAGCCATGCTCACACGATCATCATTTTTAAATACATTTACAACTTCTATCCAAAGATCACTCTGGGTATTCAGAAAATCTTCATTTTTTGTCCAACAAAGAGCAATCAGGTTGATACCAGCGGCATTTGCAGACGCTACACGGGCAAGTGGTGTGGCTGGTTCCTTCAGGACTCGTTCATCTGCACTCATTACTGCAACAATACTCTCTCGTACTGCTTCAATGTCGGCATCAACACTCACCGTCAGGCTCAACGCGACACGACGCTCCGAGATATCGCTAAAATTTGTAATCTTGGATGCCAATACCATGGGGTTGGGAAGGAAAACCATCGCTCCATCAAAGGTGCGAATAGTCGTATGCAGGGTTGAAATGTTGTCCACAATGCCCACAATTCCACCAACTTCAATCATCTGTCCGATCATAAACGGTAATCGCGGTAAAAAAGGAACCAGAAAAAAAACAGCCACGGCCCCAATCAACACAGCAATTATCACAACTTTGCCAATGGCGTGGGTATCTATGCCTACCTTATTCACCACCATTAACATGGTAACAACCAGAATAAGAACATATATTGTCCCGAAAACAACCCTGAGAAGACGTCTGTTCTTTACATAGGGAAAAAGAAATTTTGAAGTCAGCTTATAGAGAAGAAAAACAACGATCATACCGCCAATGATCACATAGAGACTGTCTGTAATCAACGCACTGTAATTGCTTACCTGCTCAACAATTGCAGAAGCCTCTTCGAGTGCCGAAGCGGCAGGCTGTATCTCAACTGCGGTGGTCGGTTCCATAGCTTTGTCCTCCTGATAGGGGGCGTTGGAAACAATTTTATGACTGCCGGATTTCTAGAGAAAATGCTTGTAACATGCTTGCTCATCGAGCACCAGGATCGTTTGTAGAATATCTCCTTCCGGGATCGTCAGTTCAATGTTGCCGCCTAATTTAACGTATTTTTCAGCGTTACGGATGGCTTCGGCATACTGATAATTTAGTACGCATCACTGGACAAGCTCCTGTATCAGCACCTGTTGCAGAACTCTTCCTGCAACCATTGAGCAGTAGTTAAGCTGTCATTAAGTTTTCCATGCTACTTTTATTTATTTCACCAACTTTAATTCAGGTTTTTTCCAAGTCCCATCAAAATATGCTTCCGTTGGCTGATACAAACGTAATGAGAAATTCCAACCTTTGAATGTCTCCATATAATTATCAGCATTTTTATTTCCACCAAAATGAATGACTACCGACCCGTCTTTACTCTTTTTCGCAAATGAAGAGTTAATATTATAGGTATCTGTTTGAGGATACCCCTCTTCATCATAAACAGTCACAGACCAAAAAGCCTTGACAGGAACATCTTTCATTGTCAACGTCTGAGGAGCGATACTTGTAGGAAAATATCCTGGATATACAGCTTGTTTAGGTGTCAAACCACCCCATCCATACGCAGTTCCAGCATTATGTTCTTTGAGGGTTACTTCACCTTTTTTACCAAACATTACATCAGGAGACATTTTGTTAGCGATCTCCATCCACTTGGCACGCATTTTTAGAATCTCATTCATATTCCAAGAGTTTGATGGTAGATAAGACCCTTTATCAGTTTGATCTAATTCTAATTGATCCTGTAGTGCATTTACTTTCGCAATATCTGTAGGGTCAGCAGTGTTGACCTGGGTACGCATGATAATCATCGCATAACGTGTGCCAACATTCCTTTCAGTTAATGTGTACCTGCCTGGATTTTCGAACGAAAAGGGATTATAATGCTCTTCAGAGATGATCCATGCACTCTGATAACGTCCATTGGTCTTCGGCATGATGAGGGTGAGATCTTCTTTTAAATCAACAACAGCAAAAGAGTAGATCGTATCGAAGTTAATACGCATAACGGTTCGATCTTTAGGGTCAGCACCCTTCTTGTTATGCATAAATAACCCAACACCATTTGTACCTGTTGCCGCAGCAATTTTTTTAACATAGTCAGCAAAAATCACTTGCGTTTCAGCAAGTCCGTAGTTCTCATCCGTTACAGGAATTGATTTCACCTGCTTGGTAGATGTTGCGTGTGATATCGCAGCATTGCTTGTCCCTGCGGCATAAAAAATTGATACTGAAAGTGCACTCGCTACAATTAAACTTAATGTTATTTTATTCATTATTTTTACTCCTTACATTTATACTCTTCTGTTATTCATTCAAATCATCATCCCGGGAAAACTTAAACGCATAAGCACGTAAAATGAAAATATTTCCAAACATCGACCCATATTTCATTTTGTTAAAATGATAAACTCGTAAAACCCAGAATTTAGATGATTAAGTATTTATGCCCTTTGTTCGGGTGAAAAACTTCATATCCGAGGCGCAAACATTTCTTCTCATTTCAGCGTACTAAGGCACGTCGTAATGATAGAAAATGTGCAGCAACGAAGGAGATGGAGAGTTTTCTCTCTTAACTACTGGCATAAATACGACGCCTTCAAAATGGAATATTATTACCCCACACAATCTGACTTTAGTTGTTCTTATCAATACATCTCTTTTCCATTTTTCGCTATCTGGAAACTTCGTTAGCAACAGAATAGTACAATGCATTATCAAATCACACATCAGTGCCTTAGCGACGTGCTCGGCAAAAAGCAGAGCCAGTATGCTGTGCTGTCATTCTGGATGCGATGGCCGCTAATCGTATGACTAGTAAGCGATACCATCAGATGAAGAAGACATAAATCTGAGGAAAAAATCAGCATTTTATCTCACAAATACCCTGGCAACAGATAACTTACAGAGAAGATTATCGTAAACAAAAAACCAAAATTATCAAAAAACCATTGACAGCCCCCGTGATCTTTGTATACTCATAATAACGATGACCGCTTGTTCCTTTAGAGGAAGAAATTTATAGAGAAACGGATTGGATTGTTAAACACTTCGTTCGGATATTTATTAAACGATCATGGTATATAAAATATATAGCTACCCTGTTAGGGATTGCTTGCTACGGAATAACATATATTCCATTTTAGCCAGGCTGCGTGAATAATGCAGCGTGGCTTTTTTTGTTTTGAGTGATGCGCTTTTTGTACAGTACCCCTGTAAGTGGGCATCGCCGAAGCAAGCCAGATCAGATTTTACGCGAAAACAGTAACAAGTTTGAGCAAACAATAGTTATCACATGGTGGCACCGCACTCTCCTTTAAACTGTTAGAGTTTTGGGCGAGCGATCCAAAAACTTCTCCACCCTGTATGTGTATTGTCAAAAGTTATATTTAAAAAAATAGCTACCCTGTAAAGGGACTGCTTGCTATGGGATAGTTCACACCCAATCATAGCCAGGCTGCAATAATAAAGCAGCTTGGGATTCCGACATAACCGAGTTGCCTAACAATGGCAGGTCGGTTTTTTTTATTTGGTTCCGCCCTAAATCCTGTACCGCAAAGGAGGTGATGTCTGGACGTTACTGTTTTTTGAACTACACGAACAAAAAAAACGAATTCAAACGACTACAAACACGACGGAGGCACAAAAGTATGGCGATCTATGAAAAAATGATTAATGAGGCAGTTGGTGCAACAAAAGCAGTATTTTCCGTTATAAAAGCAAAAAGAGGTGGAGAGTTCAAACTCACTGACTGTAAACCTTATGTTGATGCCGTAAATAAAATGGTAGCAGCTGAAGGACAGTCCCAGGAAGTTATTGATCTTCATGTTAAATCTGTAAATGCACATTACGATATCCTTACAAGTCTGACTGATACAATTCGTCCTGAAGATGATCCTTTTGTTGAACATTATCAAACCCCACCAATTTTAGAAATACTCTACGATGAGTATCCTGGATTCAAAGACTCCATGGATAAATTTATCGCTGCCATCGCCGACAATCAGGCGCTCGTCGGACGTGAATCTGTAAGACGTTATGGTGGAATGTATGGATTGACCTGTGTGGTAGATTTCGGATACTCTTGCGGTTCCGTACCTAACATGGTTAACCAAATCCTCAAAGACCTTGATATTCCTCTTGACCATAAGCACACAATCATCTCCTCCAAGTCCTGGGGTATGAATACTTCGTATGGTATTGGAGCAGCCTTCCGCGCAGCTTTGGAAGCAGGAGAAACCGTTGGCGATGCTGAAGCAGCTGAAGTTAAGCAATTTCAGTATATCTACAGCGAGCCAGTTGAGGCACAAGCTAAATTAATGGATACTCATAATTTGGGTGGCCATGGACCTCACACTTCCTTTGATACCCGCAAATATATGGCGGCATACAAAGAGACAATGAAGCCAGTCGTACTTGCTGCCTTGAAAGCTGGTGTACACGCTGCAAACATTGTGACTGTTCCTGCCTACTGCGTAGGTGATATTGGGCATCACATTGCTCAATCTGCTTTCAATATGTTCAAAGATGACATGGTTTTCGGTATCTACGAGTCCGTAATGGGTGTTTTTGAAAATACCCTGCGCCGTGGCTTGGAGCAAGGTGCTTACAAAAACCCATACAATGTTTTATCCGTTGCAACGGGCGCCCCAGCCTGTGCTACTGCCTATATCCTTTGGCAGGACAGCTTCACGGCACCTATGGTCGTCGATCTGTTTAATACACGTTTCCACAACTATGCCGTTATGAATCCCAAGCGCGGTGAAGCTGATGAACTTCATAATGCTGACTTTATTGATATTCTGAGCCGAGGTGAGAGGATTCTTGATATTAAACCTATCGGTAAAGGCGGAAAAGTTGGTGGTGTAGAAGTGGATCTCAGCCCTATTGACAATCATGAAGTTGTCATGAATCCACAACGCTACACATATCCTGCATGCGCAATCACACAGCGTTTTGCCGCTCTTATGAGCATGTCAGATTTCCCTTGTTATTTGACACCAGAATGTACCACTGCAACCTTGATGACCAACATCATTGCACTTGATCCTACAAAGCCAGGTTCTCCGCTCAGAGGATGTAAAGACTGTGCAATTACCAAGTTGAACAAACGAAACGTTCCCATGGTAAAAGGAATTGGCGCTGGCAAAAAAGGTTATTGCCAGTTTGATGTTGCAATCTAGAACATCTGCGAATTGGTACTATTTCCAATCAGGCAGAGGGATCTCTGCCTGATTTAAAAACTTTTTTCAAGTTACCTTGGGAAATTGTATCTCAATGCAATATCTTCTGCATTTTGAATGCCTTATCCGTGGAATATCCTTTGCGTGCTCCACGGTAAAGCATTCAAGATCTTTTGATTTTGAATGAGAAACCTGCTTTTCCAGGGTGCCCCTTTATAAAAATAAAAGGAGATGGAGATTATGGATAACGAACCTTCTTCAATGCAAAAATACTTTGCAGAAATGCTGGGTACATTCATGTTGGTTTGGATTGGGCCAGGTGCTGGTATCGTAGCCGGAATAGTTGGTGTGAACGGATTATCTGACGTACTTGCCATTGCAATGGCTTTTGGTATCGCTGTTGCTCTTGCCATACATATTGTTGGAAAGATTTCCGGGTGTCATATCAACCCTGCAGTGACTATTGCCCTGGCCTCACGAGGTCGTTTCCCATGGAAGGATGTTTTCCCTTACATTCTTTTCCAGGGCTTTGGTGCAATCCTTGCGGCATTACTTCTTGTCGCTTGCATCGGAACTGAAGCATCAACTGTTCACGGTTTAGGAGCTACCACTATAAACAGTGGTGCTGGTGTAACTATTCCCATGGGAATGCTTGGTGAATTTATTGGTACTTTTTTCCTCATGCTGACAATTATGGGAGTTGCTGTTGATGACAGAGCTCCTGCTGGCTGGGCTGGTTGGATGATCGGTATGGCCGTAGTTGGTATTATTATTACTCTTGGCCCCTTAACAGGATCATCGATAAATCCAATTCGAACTCTTGGACCATATATTGGTAACCTTATATTTGGTGGCCCAAATCCATGGGATCAATTTGTTCTGGTTTATTCTCTTGCACCCATTTTAGGAGCGGTAACAGCAGTGTTTGTTTATGATTTTATTGCTGGCACCAGTCCCTCCAAACAACTCGACTCCTAATGCCTTATTTGTATAAAATATGGCATGGCTAGAGTGACCTAAAGATACGTTATACAGTATAGCGTATATTATTACCATAAGAACCACGACTCAAAGATCGAGTCAGACGCTATGAATATCTCAATTTTTATTTGTGGTTCTTATCGTAGGCCTTGGGAGAATGAATTGTTTCCAATATGCCGCCAACACTATTTTGGCTGTATATTTGTCAACCAATGAATATCTCAGCAGAGAGACTACTCAACAAAGAGGAGTAATTGTTATGAAATGTTATGTTTGTTCACAGCTTGGGGATGAGACAGAGGCTATCGCTATTTGTATAGTATGCGGTATGGCCCTGTGTAAGGAACACGTGATCAGAGAAGATGTTGATATGTGGGAAGGAGGGTATCCGTTACCTCCCCAGAAGTTAAAAAAGAAACTTCCCAGAGTTCTATGCCCCGAATGTTCAGAGGCTATTATCAAATAGGTTCTTCCTGAGATGTGTTTGACAGGAATTGTTACATTGGAACTGGATGGGAGGGGCTTATTTTGTACTAACCACTGTTAAGCTGAGTTCTAGCTTTGGAGTGATAAAGAAAATGTGCAAGAGAGCCCCTATTCCATCCAAAATGTTCAACCAATTATGCGACCTTGTGAGCTGGTCAACTTTGGATAATGATTTAACAACTATAGAGTGAGAACATGACAGAAAACAAATCAAAGAAGACTGGTTCCGGAAAATTCAAATTGGCTTGGGGAATAACTGGCGCTGGCGATCAGCTGCCGGAGACTTTCAAGGTAATGGAAGACTGGAAAAAACAAGGTCAAATAGAGATAACTGCCGTTCTGTCCCAAGCCGCAATCAGAGTCATTAAGATATATCGGCTCTGGGAGACATTACCAGATATTGCTGATAAAATTTTACTCGAAAAAGACGCTAATACACCTTTTATAGTTGGTTCATTACAGACTGGCAGGTTCGATGCTCTTCTGGTTGCTCCGACAACAGGCAACTCTGTGGCTAAAATAGTCCACGGGGTATCCGATTCGTTGATAACCAATATGGTATCGATGACAAACAGAACTAAAACACATGTATTCCTACTTCCTGTGGAAAGAGAAGGACAGGAAGTCAAAACAACGCTTCCAGACGGAAGTATTCTTGAATTATTGACCCGAGATCTGGACGCTGAGAACACTACGAAACTCCAGAACATGCCAGGTATTACAGTATTGGATACTCCTGAGGATATTCCAATGCTCATGAAACATAATGTGAAAGAGTAACAATGTTCCCTTAAGACAGTCTTAATGTATACAAGCAATTATTTATGTGTACAGATTTTCCTGTAATTACAAAATTGCACCATTTGACCTAAAAAATGTCTAAGAGGTATGTCAATGTCCGTACGCATAAAAACCTTAAGTCGCTTGCATCTCGGCTTTATGGATTTGAATGGAAATCTGGGAAGGCGCTATGGCAGTATCGGTGTTTCCCTGTCAAATCCCTATACAGAAATCACTATTACAAAAAATCGTACTCTCACTATAAAAAATGCAAACCGTGTTTTATCCCAGCGAATTGTATCCTGCATTAAAACATTTTCGGATCATTACAAAACAGATCCCAATGTATTGATTCAAGTACATAAGAATATTCCAGAACACAAAGGGCTCGGTTCTGGCAGCCAACTGGCTCTGGCAATATCCGTAGGCCTGTCCAAAATCTATGGCATTAAAGACCCTATCAGCGAGATTTCAAGAATAATGGGCCGGGGTAAAAGATCAAGCATCGGTATCCAAAGCTTTGAACGTGGTGGCCTGATAATCGATTCGGGGAAAAAGCTGGATCACAACGCCAATCCCATTGCAACTCCCCCAGAAACTCTTTTTAGATTTGATTTCCCTGATGAATGGAAATTTGTTGTCACAATCCCCCACCAAAAACAGGGTCTGTCAGGGGATCAGGAAAAGAAAGCCATGGGTAAGTTGAAACCCTCAAAAGACATCTCAGAAAAGATATGTCGCTTAGTCATGATGCAGTTACTGCCTTCTTTTATATCACGTGACATTGAGATATTTGGCAAAGCGCTGACAGAACTTGATCGTCAGACAGGTCTCTTTTTTAAACCAGTACAGGGTGGCATTTATTGTGAAAAGACATCCTATAAATTGATTAACCATCTCCTCTCTTCGGGTGCATTCGGTGCCGGACAAAGCTCTTGGGGACCAGCTATATACGGGCTGGCCTTAAGCAAAGAAGCTGACATGCTTGCAGACGAAATGAGACATTTTTTAAAGAAAAACAAAATAAAAGGGACTGTTATTGTTGCCTCTGCCAGTAATCGAGGTGCAGAAATAAAGAATATTAAAGATGTAAACCCAAACAAATTGAAGACGGGTCGCAGCAGCGGGACTTTCTTTCAGCAAAATTTATTTGAGCAGGAAGTTAGACCACAAGCAGAGATCAATCAAATTTGACATTACAATTATGAGTTAAAGGAGAAACAACTCAATGAAAAAGATTTTGATTCAACTGGATAGTGATGAGTCCTCTAGTGTTTTTGATGCAATTACTGCCTACGATGCGGGGGTGGATCATATTCTTCAGTACGGGAATATAATTCCGGATCACGTTCGTGACCTTGTCTTTGGCGCTATGTTTACCCGTGGTGAAGATGATCTGAAAAACTCTGCCGTTTTTATAGGGGGATCGAATGTCACCACCGGAGAGACAATATTAAAAGCCGTAACAGAATCTTTTTTTGGTCCTGTGAGTGTTTCAGTAATGCTTGACTCTAACGGTTGTAATACTACAGCAGTCGCAGCCGTAAGGAAAATCCTGTCTGTTGGATCAGTCAAAGGTAAAAAAATTGTGATTCTTGCTGGTACCGGACCGGTTGGTATGCGAGCTGCCGGATTGTTAGCCCTTGAAGGTGCAGATGTTTTACTTACTTCTCGAGGCCTTGAAAAATCAGAAATAGCCAGAGCCACCGTTGAGAAGCGTTTCAAAACAAACATTTCCGCCGCAAAAGTCAGTTCAATTGAAGAGACCGAAGATATCTTGAAAGATGCTTACGCTGTTCTCTGCGCAGGTGCTGCCGGTATTACTTTGCTACCTGAATCTATCTGGTCAGGGCACCCGACATTACGCGTTTTGGCAGATGCAAATGCAGTTCCGCCTCTTGGCATTGAAAACACAAAAACTCACTGGGCTGGAAAAGAATTGGATGGAAAGATCGTTTTTGGCGCCATTGGTATTGGTGGATTAAAAATGAAAATTCACCGGAAATGTGTGGCAAAACTGTTTACCCAAAACGATCTTATCCTTGATGCTGAGGAGATCAACGATATCGCTAAGGAAATCAAAGACTAGTGAAGCCACATCTACTAATTGGATTAAGCACTCGGGCCATGGCAGAGTCAGCTGTGAAAAGCAACCCCGATGTATTAACTCTCGATTTTTTTGGCGATCAGGATCAGAAAAATTTAACCTCCAATTTTTCTTTGGCCAGAGAATTCCAGCTACCATTCAGTGCAGAAAACCTACTGAAAGCGAGCAATGGTCTTCTGTTTGATACGGTGAGTTATACTTCTAATTTAGAAAACCACCCAGAAGTGGTAGCAGCCTTGGCCGAGCGAGCAACTCTGGCTGGCAATGGAGCGGAAACTATTCGCTCCATTCGTGACTGGTCAGTGTTGAGGGAATTTTGTCGTGAAAGCTCCATCCCATGTCCAGCGACACTGTTGCCAGGCGAAGAGGGACAAGTAAGCGCTATAGATAAATGGCTTTGTAAACCCGTCGATGGTGGCGGAGGCAGTAACGTTCAATTCTGGGATGGAAATGCACTTGATGAACGTTCGATCCTTCAAATGTATATGGAAGGAATACCAGCCTCCGCAGCTTTTGTAGCCGACGGTAAAAAGGGAGTGGTTCTCGGATTGACTCGCCAGCTTATTGGGCTGTCTGAGTTTGGAGTGAGTGGACATGCCTGGTGTGGCAATATATTGCCACTGCCTTTGAAGGCCGGCAATCATTCTCCTTTACTTACAGAAGTCGGAAACATATTGAACAAGTTAATTGAACGTTTTGGGTTACAAGGTGTTGGAGGTATGGATTTCATATTATCCAAAGGAAAGAATGGAAAAATGCGTCCATTTCTAATCGAGATAAACCCACGTTATACAGGCTCAATGGAATTGATTGAACGGGCCTACGGACTCAATCTCTATACCATGCACCTTGACGCTTGTGATGGCCGATTGCCTGCCTTCAACCTATCAGAACATATAAATGGCAATTATTATGGAAAGGGTATTGTTTTTGCTCGAAATGAGCTCACAATAAAAAGCACCAAAGACTGGTCAGCAATGGGAAGGAAAGACATTCCTTTCCCTGGAGATGAAATCAAACCGGGACAGCCGATATGTACATTATTTTCTACGGCTGATACCCATGATGCTTGTTTGAAAAATTTGTTTATCAATGCCGATAATATCAGAAAAGAAATCGGCGATGTGGGGAGAGGTGAATGAAAAAATTCTTTACTTTAATAACCGGACGTACAAAAAAACAAGCCCATGGCTTGCACAAGGGAATTGGCTCACCTGATTATATAGCTGCGACATCATATGTAGAAATTTGTCCAGACGATATAGCCAGCCTGGGTATAATAGAAGGGCAAAAGGTCAAGCTTCTTTCTGAAGCTGGGAGTGTGGAGCTAGCAGTTCATTCCGCCGATATCCCTATCGGTCTCCTTTTTATTCCAATGGGACCCGCAGCAAACCAACTTGTGGGACCTGAAACATTTGGCACTGGAATGCCGTCTTTCAAAGGTATGCAAATAAAGGTGAGCCCCTTATGAGCAGGATAATTGAAGATGTTATTTGCAAATTTTGTGGCTGCCTGTGTGACGATATTGCAGTGGAAACTGAAGATGACCATATTGTCAAAATCAAGCGAGCTTGTCCTAATGGTCGGAGCATGTTTCTCGATTATGATTCAAGCTTCAGCAAGCCATTGGTCAATGGACGCGAAGTTGAGTGGGACGAGGCGATAACAGCCGCAGCAGATATTCTTGACAAAGCCGATAGCCCTCTCATATATGGCCTGAGCTCCACCAGCTCTGAATCCCAAAGAAAAGCTGTAGAATTGGCTGACCACTTGGGAGCTGTCATTGATTCAACGTCTTCAGTATGTCATTTCCCAACTTCTCAGGCTTTACAGGCTGTGGGAGAAGCTACCTGCACATTAGGTGAGGTCAAAAATCGTGCGGATCTGCTTATATACTGGGGCTGTAATCCTCTGGTCTCCCATATCCGTCATTTCAGCCGTTACTCTGCTAATGCTAAAGGGATGCTTTTGCCTAATGGCCGCAAAGATAGAACCGTGGTCGTTGTTGATGTCCGGCCCACAGCTACTTCAAAAGTAGCCGATATCTTTTTACAGATTAAGCCTGAAACCGACTATGAAATCCTGAGTTCCCTGCGAGCACTGGTTCACGGAAAGAAACCCGAATATTGTATAGATGGGGTCAACATCGAACAGCTTGAGCAATTGGCTGCCATGTTGAAAAATTGCCGATACGGTGTGATATTTTTTGGCATGGGCCTGACCATGAGTACAGGGCGCAGTTACAATGTAACCGAGCTCTTCACATTAGTTGCCGAACTTAATAAATTTAATCGTTTTTCCGCCATGCCAATGCGAGGGCATGGGAATGTGGCAGGAGCGGATCAAGTGCTTACCTGGTTAAGCGGATATCCAACTGCCGTAAGCTTTGCTTGTGGAATCCCGCAAATTGGCCCAGGTGAGTTTACCAGTGTCGATATGCTGGCTGGGAAGGAAATAGATGCAGCTTTTATCATCGCTTCTAATCCAGCTGTCCACTTTCCTCATGCTGCTGCCAGCCACTTAAAAAAGATCCCGACAATTCATATGGCCCCGGTAAGCAATGGGTTTACCGGAGATGCCGATGTTATTCTGCCAACGGCATGTTATGGCATTGATGCACCTGGCACCTCTTACAGGATGGATAATGTGCCTCTCAGGCTCCGGTCTGTTCTGAAGAAGAAAAGACCTACTGATGAAGAGGTTCTCATTCAGATTATTAAGGCGGTGAAGAAATGCTAGGAATAACAGGTGGTAAAGTATTTGATCCTATCAATGGGATTGATGGCCGTCTTATGGATATTTGGATAAAAGATGGAAAAGTAGTTCCTGAAGAAATGATTGACAAGAGTGAGGCACAGATCATCGATGCATCCGGCAAAGTTGTTATGCCCGGTGGCGTCGACATCCACAGTCATATTGCCGGAGCGAAAGTCAATTCCGGTCGTAAAATGTGTCCTGAGGACAGCTTAAGATTGTTACGGCCAAGGAGTCAAATTACACGATCGGGTTCTGGTCTTACGGTACCATCAACTCACCTGACCGGATATCTCTATTCGGAGATGGGGTATACAACGGTCATGGAAGCTGCAGCCGCGCCACTTGTTGCTCGACACACCCATGAAGAACTTGAGGATATACCTAATATTGACAAAGGTGTCTTTATAACCATGGGCAACAACCATTTCATTATGAAATGCATCCGCGACGGTGAACTGGGTAAAGCCAAGGATTATGTAGCATGGCTTGTTGGTGCTGCTAAAGGTTTTGCAATTAAAATAGTCAACCCTGGTGGTGTTGAAAACTGGAAGTATGGAAAAAATGTTCAGAACCTTGACGATGAAGTTATCGGATTCGGTGTAACTCCCCGCCAAATCCTGACCACTCTGGGCCAAATAAACAAAGATCTGAAGTTGCCCCACCCTCTTCACATCCATGGCTTGCGTCTTGGTCAGGCAGGAAATGTAGATATAACCATTGAAACTATGGAGTTAATGAACGAATTCAATGGCCATTTTTGTCATGTGCAGTTTATGAGTTACGGTGGCGAGCGAGGAAGTCTACCCCAATCCGCTTCCAAAAAGATAGCCCAGGCGATTAATGAAAAATCTGGAGTGAGTGTTGATGTCGGTCAGATCGTTTTTGGCCCTGCTACTACCATGACTTCAGATGGACCGGCTCAGTTTAGCCTTCATCAGCGAATCGGCGGAAAATGGATTAACGATGACTTGGAAAGTGAATCAGGTGGTGGATTGGCACCATTAACCTTCAAACGCAATAATCCGCTACACGGTACGATGTGGCTGACCGGGCTGGAAATCTTTTTACTTGTTGATGATCCATGGAAAGTCTTTTTGACTACCGACCACCCTAATGCTGGACCTTTTTTGGGATATCCTCAAGTGATCCGCTTGTTGATGGATCGAGACTATAGAACCCGTGAATTTGAAAGACTACACACTAAAGCCAAAAAAAATGCCCTGCTCCCTGAGTTAAAACGAGAATATACCCTCTATGAAATCGCAATCATAACCCGAGGAGGGCCTGCCCGACGACTGGGTTTAAAGAACAAAGGGCATCTCGGCATTGGAGCTGATGCTGACCTGACAGTATATTTACCAGATGATGATAAAGAAGAAATGTTTTCCCATCCCGCATGGGTAGTAAAAGATGGTGAGATCGTGGTTAAAGACGGGCATCTGGTTCGTGAGCAACCTGGACGAACTATGTATGTAAGTCCAAACTATGATCCACAGATTGAGGAGGATATAAAAGCACACTTTAAGGAATCATATACCATCTCTTTTGAGAACTATTCTATTAGATCCGAGCACATGGGACCTAATGAAAAAATATCCTGTGATTAAAGGAATAAAATGCCTGCACTACATCAAGCGTTTTTAAATATAAGTTCCTATACCGGTGACCGTCTTGTCAATATTTTAGAGGCGGTCCAATTAGTACAAACCAGGACTTTTATTCGCAAAATATCGTCTTTTTATGAAGATGATGAGACAGATACCAAGAACAGACAACTCAATAGAGTCTGTTTGTTGCAAACTGAACTGCTGCCACAGGAACTCATTCATCATCTACAATGGATTGAAAAGCGAGTTCGCACTCGAAAATCGATCAGGAATGGTGTTGGAATCATTAAACTTGAGATTCTTCTTTTTGATGACGTGGTAATGGATACGCCGGAGCTTATGCTCCCTCATCCTCTTTTGTATACTACAATTTCAATTCTGCAACCTCTCTTGGAAATCGCCCCCAAACTGGCTATTCACCCAGAATCAGGCGTGACGGTTGAAGATATGCTGCTCTCCTTGGAATCAAAGGGGAGCCTGAAAAAGTTGGATTACGCCAATACTCTCAATCTTGCTGATGACGCCCAGCAGGCAAGGCCAACAATACCATTGGCTCTCAGCCGAGTTGGTGTGGCAAGCCTTTCCCGGATTATTATGATCTCCAAAAACGGGAAAGCGATTCCTTTTCATGCTGAGTTAGACTTTTATGCCGACCTAAAATCCAATCAGGCCGGAGTTCATATGTCTCGTTTTAATGATGTCCTTGAGGATGTCGTTATAGAATTCACCAAAGAACCTTCTCTGGATATTGAATGCCTGGCGGAAACCTTAGCACAACAGGTATTGAAGAGCCAGGAAGCAGAGTACGCAGAGGTTCATATACGTGGCAAATCAGCTTTGCAGAAAACCACCCCGGTATCTGGAAAAGAGACCCATGAAATCTATACCCTTATCGGCATAGCAGCTGCTACCAAAAACCATGTTCGTCGACTGGTTGGCATAGAAACAGAAGGAGTAACAGCCTGTCCATGTGCCCAGGGGCTGATGCGAAGTCATTCTGAAAACATTCTAAAAGATGAAGGCTTCTCTCAGGAAGAGGCGAAAAAGATACTCAACATTCTGCCCGCGCCATCTCATAATCAGAGAGGACGTGGAACATTGATTATTGGATCAAGTCAAAGAGTAGCCGCAGAAAACCTTGTTCATATTGTTGAGGCTTCAATGAGCTCTGAAACGTATGAGCTGCTTAAACGACCCGACGAGTTCATGGTGGTCAACAAAGCTCACCATAATCCAATGTTTGTGGAAGATGTGGTTCGAGAGATGCTTTTGAACGTTGTCGAAGTCTTACACTTTTTACCGGATGATGCTTTCATACTTGCCAAACAAGTGAATTATGAAGGTATTCATAAACATGACGCATATGCTGAACGAAACGCTTTGTTAGGGAATATCCGGGATGAGCTAGATCAAAAGAATAGTTTTTCCAAACATATTTCTCTCCATGATTGGTTAAGAGGTGATTATCAACAGGCACATAGTTAGATTTTCTTATGGATAGTATTTAATTGTTAAATCATTTTTAAAAGGATTTCCCATGAAGGCAAAAGAGCGTATGGCTATCGCCAGGCAGATGCCAGTTGAATTAACCGTTGTCGAGCGACTGAAAAGTTTTGATGAAATCATCTCTGGCTATAATGAAAGCACTGCTATTCTGGAGGCAAATCGCTGTCTCCAGTGTAAAAAACCCACATGTCGTGATGGCTGTCCAGTTCACAACGATATCCCTGCATTTATAGCCCTCTTACGTGAAGGCCAATTTGAAGAAGCCTATTGGAAAATTCGTGAGACATCTTCCATGCCTGCTGTCTGTTCCAGGGTCTGTCCCCATGAATTCCAGTGTGAGGGGTCTTGCGTACGAGGTAAAGGAAAAGGTCAGTCGGTATCCATTGGGATGCTGGAACGATACCTTGTTGATTGGATGGTTGCGAACGAAAAAAATATGAATGTGGCATGTGCCATACCTGGAGATTTTAAAGTGGCAGTTGTTGGCTCTGGTCCAGCAGGTATGTCCACCGCTTATTACCTTTCACATAAAGGTATCCCCTGTACCATCTATGAATCTCTCGCAGAATATGGAGGGATGCTCACCATTGGCATTCCTGCCTTTAGGTTGCCACGAACCATCATTAATGCTGAAATCGATGCTCTAAAAAGCTGTGGTGTCACCCTACACACCAATATAACTATTGGAAAAGACAAGACTCTCGAAGAACTAAAAGAAGAGGGCTTTGGTGCTGTTTTTTTAGGAGTCGGGGCCCAGGCAAGTCGTAAGCTCGGATTGGAGAATGAAGAAAGTACGGAAGGCGTAATGCATGGAGTTGATTATCTCCGTCGTATCAATCTTGGTGAAGCGATTGACCTTGGCAAGAAAGTTGTTGTGGTTGGTGGAGGAAATGTGGCCATAGACGTTGCCCGCACAGCCATTCGACACGGATCATCCGACGTATTTATACTCTATCGTCGAACTAAAAATGAGATGCCGGCATCGATTGCTGAAATTCATCATCTGGAAGAAGAAGGTGTTCGCATCGAAATGCTTGCAGCTCCTGTAAAGATCCATTCAGAAAACGGTAAACTTACAAAAGTTGAATGTATCCGTATGGAACTTGGTGAGCCTGATCAATCAGGAAGAAGACGCCCAGTGGTTCAGGAGGGATCAAATTTCATGATTGAAGCTGATTCCATTATTCCTGCCATCAGTCAAAATGTTGATCATGGTTCTGATGTCGGCCAGGAATTTAAGCTGACTTCCTGGGGAACATACGAGACCGATCCTCAGACACTGCAAACTTCAGTGGAATGGATTTTTGCAGGTGGAGATAATGTTCTTGGGCCACAGACCGTTGCCAAGGCTCTTTATCAAGGTAAAGTTGCCGCAGAATCTATTGAATGTTTTTTAAACGGCAAAGATCTGAAAAAGGATAGAACCTTTCTTTGTGACGAAGCTGATAATAGCTAACTGTGATGGAACCGTAAAAACTCTTCATCTGCTTCGTTGCTGTAGATTTTCTGTCATTATTACGGGTGCTAGTACACCGAAATAATAGACAATCTACGCTCGTCGCATATGAAGTTTTGACGATGCCATCTGATAAATGGGTTTTTACGAACCCATCAACTGTAAAAGATGATTCATTTTGGTGCTCACGATCCTTTACGCATTGTCATAATTCTATAGCCGAGTGGTTACTCAAAAGGAGTTTTTAGAAAATGCATATTAATGAAGTCGAGATTGAGGATACCTTTGCAGAAGCTTTTGGGATGAAAGTGGCAACGGTAATCATAACAGCCATTAATGAAAAATGGGCTAAAACTGCCGCGCAATTAGCTACCGGATTTGGAACATCCATAATTGCATGCGGATGTGAAGCGGGTGTTGTTTCCACTTTATCCCCCGACCAGACCCCGGATGGACGGCCAGGAGTGTTGGCTTTGTTTTTTACGACATCGCGCAAAGAAATGGAAAAGCAGTTACTTAACCGTCTGGGTCAGTGTGTTATGACCTCACCAACTTCTGCTTGTTATAATGGAATGGAAGGTGGAAAGCCTGTAACAATCGGGGGTAAACTGCGCTATTTTGGCGATGGTTTTCAAAGTAGTAAGTTGATTAATAACCGTCGCTTCTGGCGAATTCCCATGATGGACGGTGAATTTGTTATTGAGGAGAAGTTCAATGTTTGCAGTGCCGTTGGAGGAGGTAACTTTTTCATCTTGGCAGAGAATCAAAAGGTGTGTCTGGCTGCAGCAGAAAAAGCAGTAAAAGTGATGAAAAAGCTGCCCGGTATTATAATGCCATTTCCCGGAGGGATCGTACGCAGTGGTAGTAAAATCGGTTCAAAATATAAAGGTCAGCATGTCTCTGTGAACACTAGTTACTGCCCGTCTATTCAACGTCAAGTTGGTGCTGACCTGCCCGCTGGTGTTAATTCAGTTTTGGAAATCGTAATAGATGGAGTGGATGAAGAAGCTGTGCGTCAATCCATGTGCGAAGGTATCAGGGCAGCATGTTTACCAGGGATCTTAAAAATCACCGCAGGAAATTATGGAGGGAAACTTGGTCAGTACCACTTTCACTTACATAAAATCTTGAGTGCTTAAATAGGGATTGCTTCGTTGGTAGTCTATGATTCGTCTTGGTGATGATTGATAGAGAGTAAAACATTCTGGTCGCCACCTCTTTAGAGTCGAGCAGAACACGAAATAATAGGAGGTTACATTTTGGGCTGTGTATCTTGCGTTGGATTCAATCAAGAAATTGCAGGAATAAAAGATGATATAGTTTTGCGCCTGAAGGAACCGACGACGATTCCAATTGAAGCAGAAAGCATCTGTCCTGACCTGTTTGTTAAACGTAGTTATAGAGAAATCTACGACTTACCTGTTTATTATGGCCGGCGAAAGATGCGGCTTGGAGAACTGTTTAGCATAGATGGTGAGAAATCTGACTTTATTACCATTGAAGATGATGTCAGCAATGTAAAAAAGATAGGCTCGAAAATGACTTCCGGGAAGATAGTCGTCCATGGCGATGTGGGAAGGCATGTGGGTGCATCTATGGCTGGCGGTGAAATTGTCATCAGAGGCAACGCTGCAGATAAAGCCGGAATAAATATGCAAGGCGGTCTTCTCTGGATTAAAGGGAATGCCGGGCATCAGACCGGATCGGCCCTTCCCGGAGAAAATAAGGGCGTTAATCATGGTGTTATAATTGTCGAGGGAAATGCTGGCTTAGAGCTGGGGGCATGTATGCGCCGTGGGATAATAGCTGTTTTGGGAGATGTGGGAGATTTTGCAGGAGCAAGGATGATTGCCGGATCGATCCTGGTATTTGGCCATTTGGCCAAAAGAGCTGGTGCGGGAATGAAACGAGGTTCTATTATTTCATTTGGCAGCAGTGAACCACTGTTACCCACATATCGTTATGAAGCAATAGTACAACCAGTATTTATAGGGATTCTATTAAAGTACCTGAAGGAATTAGGAATAGTGTTTGAATCGGACATGACTGGAAAATCATACGAACGCTATTCCGGCGACATAAACGCATTAGGAAAAGGGGAGATTTTTATTCATGTTAAGTCTTAACCAAAGGTCCAATGAGATTGCGCAACAGATGGAAGCAAACGCGGAACAGTTAAATATTGCCGTGGAGAAAACACCCTGTGGAGCAACAATAATTGACTCAGGAGTCAATGTGGTTGGCTCATACGAAGCTGGAAAACTTTTTAGTGAAGTCTGTATGGGAGGATTGGGGAAAGTCACTTTTTGTTCACTGGATTATGACGGCTTTTCACTACCTGCAGTTAACGTAACAGTCGACCACCCTGTCAAATCTTGTATGGCCTCTCAATATGCCGGATGGTTTGTACAAGTCAAATCAGAAAATCAAAAAACGTACCAGGCCATGGGATCAGGCCCTGCTCGAAGTCTTTATGGCAAGGAACCACTTCTGCAAGAACTTGCGATAGCAGAGGATGCTGATATGGCAGTCCTGGTTTTGGAAAGCCATAAGCTTCCAGGAGATCATGTCGCACTCTGGGTAGCGGACAAATGTAACGTCGCTCCTGAACGAGTCACTATCCTTGTAGCACCAACAGCCAGTTTGGTGGGATCAATTCAAATAGCGAGCAGAGTAGTTGAAACAGGTTTACATAAAATGCATGAAGTTGGTTTCGATATAACTACCATTGTGTCCGGCTTTGGGGCTTGTCCTATTGCTCCTATTGCTAAAGACAATCTACGGGCAATTGGGTGGACAAATGATGCTGTTTTATATGGCGGGCAGGCTTGGTATATCGCAAAAACCGAAGCGGAGAAAGTAGAAGAAGTTATTAACCAACTCCCGTCTTCAGCTTCGAAGGATTATGGCACTTCGTTTTTTGATATCTTCCAACGCTATGACAACGATTTTTACAAAATTGATCCATTATTGTTCAGTCCGGCAGAAATTTTTATTAACGAACTAACCAGCGGTCGAGTTTTTCATGCTGGCAAAGTGAATCCTGAAATTTTGAAAAAAACGTTTCTGGCATGAAAGTCGCAATTCTTGGAAAACCTGAGGCGTGGTACACTAAAAGTCTACAATCGGCGTTTAAGCCCCTTGGTGTTGACGTCCCATGTTTTCCCATAACTGCTCTGACCAGTTCTTTGGGGTCTCATACGAAGTGGGTTGTTGCCGGTGAGCCTCTTGAGTCTTATCAGGCGGTGATAGTCCGCGCCGTCCCTAATGGCTCTCTTGAGCAAGTCATTTATCGGATGGACGCCTTGCATTGTCTGGAGCAATCGGGTGTCAGAGTAATTAACACGCCGTATGCTATTGAGCGTGGGGTGGACAAGTACTATACGTTGGCACTGCTGAAAGCTGAAGGCATCCCAATCCCTCGCACTATTGTTACAGAGCGTTTTGATGATGCCATGGATGCCTTTGGCGAGCTGGGTGGAGATGTGATAGTAAAGCCTCTTTTCGGTTCGGAAGGAAGAGGAATGGTTAGAGTTACGGATCGTGACATTGCTTATCGGGTTTTCCGTGCCCTCGAACAAAATCGTAATATATTTTATCTACAGGAATATATCCCACATGGTTCCCAAGATATTCGTGTTTTTGTTGTAGACGGAAAGGCTGTAGCAGCCATGACACGACAGGGAACTTCCTGGAAATGCAATATTTGTAATGGCGCTAAAGGGAAAAGCTTAGCACTTAATAAAACTCTTGAAGACATGAGTATCAAGGCTGTTAAAGCTTTGGGAGCCGACTATGGTGGTGTTGATTTCCTTCCTCTGGAAAGTGGCGGGTATCTTTTAATTGAAGTCAATACTATTCCGGGCTGGAAAGGGCTTCAGAAAGCGACCGGATTTGATGCTGCTGCTTATCTGGCCAACTATATCCTCAAGACAACCTGTTAAAATTTTATGGACTCTGAGAAAATCGGTTTAGCAGTAGAAAGGGCTTGTTTGTTTGAAGTCAGCGCTGATAAACCAGGCAATGTAACCCGGTACGAGGATTTCATCGACACCAGTTTCGAAGATTTTTTGATCAGTGCTGCTGCAATAGGTCCGGCCTTTAGAGCAACAGCAAATGCTTCTGTCGGTGAGATCATACTCCATGCAATTCGAGCGACAAGAAATCTTGTCAGAGTAAATACCAATCTAGGGATTGTTCTGCTTCTGGCCCCCTTGGCTAAGGCTGCAGAATTGAGTCCCTCTGTGAGTCTCCAGTCTGCTGTCGGATCGGTTTTGCAAAACTTAACAGTTGATGATACACAACTGGCATATCAAGCTATACGTCTGGCAAAACCTGCTGGAATGGGGACATCACAGCGCTACGATCTGAACCAAACGACAACGGATATAACTCTATTGCAGGCTATGGAAGTGGCACGTGACAGAGACACAATATCCAGAGAGTATGTAACCACTTACAACATAACCTTTGCAATCGGCCTTGTTGCTCTGAAAAAGACCCTCGCACAAGGGGTTCCTTTGCCAGAGGCAATTGTTCAGACATTTCTCTCAATCCTTGCTGAAGTGCCGGATACTCTGATTGCCCGGAAAAATGGGAAGGAGGTCGCTCAACAGATCTCCAATAGAGCCAAACGTATAATAAAAAAAGGCGGGATCTTTGGCGATAAGGGAGAAATTCAAAAATTTGATTTTGACCTGCGGGACGAAAAACATAGCTTGAACCCTGGCACCACCGCAGATCTGATAGCCGCAGTCTTGTTTGCCTATTTTGTTGAAGAGGACGTCTCCCCCATTAACGAAAAGACGAGAGGTCTTGGCCTGTAATCCAACCATTATGAAGTGAGGTTGCTACTAAGACACCGTTTGCACCAACTCCAGATAATGCGTTGAGATCAGCAGCTGTTTTTACTCCTCCTCCAGCTATAAATGTAGCTGAGGGGAATTCACACTTTGCATTCTCGAGCAGGGAAACATCAGGCCCATTTGCCGTACCAACGGCATCCAGAGTTAAAAGGATAAAGCGATTCCCTCCTGTCTCTCTTGTTAAAATTCTCAATGCCTTCAGTGGAGTAATACCTTGCAGGGTTGTCGAACGGGAAAGAACAAGGTCTTTGCTTATATCAAGACTAAATAGTATCTTTTCTCTTGGGATTAAATCATATATGGACCTAAGCTGCTGTAATGATGTCAATGTCTCTGAACCGATGATTACAACATCTGCACCTGTTTCAAATAATTGAATTACGGATTCCAGGTCAGCAGTGCCTGCATCCACCCATAGTTTAATATCCAATTGAGATGCTATCTCTTTGATTACAGTTTTGTTGGTTCCAGTCCCTTGAATGGCATCCAAATCTGCGATATATAGAGAATGGCACTCTGTTTCCATGTGGAGAGCATTGGCTATTTCAAGGGGATTCGCACTGGCAGTCAAAAGGCTTTTTACCGGTTGATACTGCTCGCGTTCTCCTTTAACACCATGTACAACAAGACCCTTCATCAGATCCAAAACAGGAATAATTTGCATAGTGACACCGACTCCTAATATTTTAATCCACGAATATATTTCTGGTGGTGGATGGCCTGATCATAAACTACCAGAAAAATTAATGGCCGAAGGCCTGTCCATGCTACGGACAATCTTGGCTGATTTCAGAGATTGGGGAAAAACAACAGTCACCACCACTCGTGATCAGCGCTTAACTGCTTTCTCTTTACCTGCTGACCGTGTAGTCGACCTGGATTCCTCTAACCATTATGAGACCCTGAAACACCTTAGCAAAGAATGCACAGCAGCCTTGATTATTGCGCCTGAAAGTGATGGTATCTTGGAACGCCTAAGCCTGTTAATGGAGCAGCAAAAAGTCCAACTCCTTGGCAGTAGTCCTGGAAGTATTGCCAAAGCAGCTAATAAATGGGACTGTTACCGGATTTTCCACCAAGCCGGACTCGCAACACCTGATACCTGGTGCGTCAGCACCAAGAGTGCAATAAAAAGAGCCGAGCAAATTGGTTATCCTCTGGTTCTCAAGCCAATTGATGGGGTGGGTTGTGAAGGTGTCGGTTTAATCAACGATACCACATCACTGCTCTTGGCCTTAGAAAAATACAGCTGTTACAAAGACCACTTGTTATTGCAGCGTTACATCAAAGGTCACCATGTGAGTGTCTCACTACTTATTTCCAAAAATGCAATCACCTGTCTGAGCCTGAACAAACAATCCATACACATTGGCTCATCCTTCACTTACCAGGGTGGAGAGATTCCTTTTATCTGCAGCAGACAACAAGAGGCTTTTGATCTGGCAAAACGTGCTGCATCTCTACTCCCTGGGCTTAAAGGCTATGTTGGAGTGGACATGCTTATAACTGACAAAGGATGTTACTTGATTGAGATCAATCCACGCCTCACAACAAGCTACACTGGACTTCGGAAAGTTGTCAATGTCAATCTAGCAGGGGCAATCTGGGATGCTTCTATCGAAGGGATTCTTCCACAAAAGATATGTCTGTCTGGAAAAGCTCTATTAAAGAACGAGGGGTCAGAATGAAATTAAAAAGCTTTTCTATTCTGGGTTTGGATATTGGAGGGGCAAATATCAAAGCAGCACTGCTTCAATGCCAGGGACAGAAAGTAATGACATATTCTGTCGCGGCCAAACCTTTTGAAATATGGCAGCATCCCGAGAAGTTGAGCATGTTACTTCAAGAATTAAATAGAGAGCTTGGGGGAGGAGATGTCTCAAAAATAGCCGTCACAATGACCGCCGAACTCTCCGATGCTTTTCGCACTAAACGCGAAGGGGTTATCTGTATCCTTGATGCAGTCAAACAAGCTTTCAAAAAATCTTCCATTTATCCTTTTGGTCTTGATGGTTCTTTTTTGCCGCTGGACAATGCTTACCAAACACCACTTTTATGTGCTGCATCAAATTGGCTGGCCAGTGCTCAGTTTCTGGCGTCTTTTTATCCCAACTGTCTTTTAATCGACATTGGCAGTACAACTACAGATATCATCCCGATACAACATGGAAAAGTAATAAGTCAAGGTCGAACAGATCCTCAGCGCCTAATCAGCGGAGAATTGGTTTACAGTGGGATACTACGAACAAATCCCAATACGATCGTTAGCCATATTCCAATTAATGGGAGATCCTGTGGTGTTGCAGCTGAATATTTTACCTGTATGGCCGACGTGTACCTTATTCTAGGCAAAATCAGTCCAGAGTCATATAGTTGCCCGACACCGGATGGCAGGGCCAAGACTGTTCTTGCTGCTCAGGAGCGACTTGCCAGACTGATCTGTGCTGATTGCGAAATTTTGAGCGGAAAAGAACTGGAAAAGATGGCCTGCTATATTTTCGAAAAACAACTTCAACAAATCACAGAGTCTGTTCTTCTGGTGTTATCCGCTTTACAGGATAGCTTTGATTTTTCAGTTACCTTAATAGGTTCAGGGCACTTTTTAACCCAAGAAGTGGTCAGACGTTTAGGGCTCTCAACAATTGATCGTAACCACAATGACTGCCCGTGGCCGTTGACCGCGCTTCCGGCATATGCTGTGGCGTATTTATTGGTTCAAAGCAAAAACACTGATTTTGATGATTGATGGCGTCGTAAAACTCTCCATCTCCTTCGTTACTGCACATTTTATATCATTACGACGTACCTTAGTACGCTGAAATGATATAAAATATTTGCGCCTCGGATATGAAGTTTTCACCCGAACAAAGGGCATAAATACTTAACCATCTAAATTCTGGGTTTTTACGAGTTTATCATGATTGAAACAGTTATAAAAGTGGGAGGAAGCCTCGGGGAAAGCAGCAATTTGCAAAACCTCCTGCAAACCATATCGAACTTTGCCACTCGATATGAGATATTACTTATCCCTGGTGGAGGGATTTTTGCCAATACGGTCAGGAACTATGAGCAACGTTTCGGTCTTGCACAAGATGCTGGACACTGGATGTCCATATTGGCTATGGATCAGTACGGGCATCTTCTGGCCTCAATGATAGAAAACAGCAAATTGGTACAGGACTTAGATGCTGCTCGCATGGCAATATCCTCTGGAAAGATACCAATTTTGCTGCCGTATCATTTCCTTGCGCAAACTGACGTACTACCTAAAAGCTGGGATGTAACTTCAGATTCCATTGCAGCCTGGCTCGCAGATCTTGCCGGAGCCAGACAACTGATTTTGTTAAAAAGCGTAGACGGATTATTTACTGATAGTAAAAGCGCTACCAGTCCGGCTAATTTGATGGAAACGGCCAGCCTGTCACAAGTAACTTGTTCTGAAGAGTTAGTGGATAATTATTTTTGCTCGATTGCCAAAACAACAAGCCTGGATATATGGCTGATCAACGGAAACTATCCTGAGCGGCTAGAGCAATTACTTGAGACAGGCACTGCCAAAGGGACTAATCTACACCGTTAATCAGATTTTTTAAGCGTTCAACCTGTTTCCGTTGTATGACGCCTGTAACTCGATCACCTTTGCAGGCAGCGGTTCGAAATCCCAATATATCTGGACCAATCTTTAATAAACGAGGGATATCCGCTTCACCAAGAGAACCAGCAAGTGCACTGATAAGTCCTCCACTCTGACAATCCTGGACAAATTGCCGCAATGCATTATCGTCAAGGTATGAAAAAAGTGAATCTCCGGTTTTGCCAGCTGTATCCAACAAACAGCCATCCGCTCCAGCCTCAACTGCAACTGCTGGAGACTCCATAACTGGAAAGGCCCCTATTTTATGAGCATCAGCATAGGCTACAGCAATAATTTTTATATCACTATCATAGTCCCTGACTGCCCGACATACTTCTTTAAGCAGGAAAACAGCTTGCCGGGTGGTACTGGTTCCATAGAGTCCTACTTTGACAAATTCGACATCACAACTAGCCGCCCCTAAGGCAGCCAAGGCGGTGGCTCCCGGCTTATTTGGTGCATCACCAATGGCAACACTTACAGGGATTTCTGTAGCTATTTCCTGACGGATGGCTCGAATAATATGGGGAAAATTGGCACCAAGTGCTCCTTCTGAAGGGTTTTTAATATCGACGATATCAGCACCTCCAACAGCCGCTGATTGTGCCTCCTCAGTATTTGTTACACTGATTAGTAATTGCATAATATATACCTGTTTAAAATGGAATTCATAGTGTTTAACAACAACTGTATTTTATCATTAGCAGCGTACAATAACAATACATTTCAAATCACAACACTGTCTATATAAGGAATAAAATGAATACATTAGAGTCCTTGGGATTGAAGAAAAAATGGCTGTATGAAGTTATTATTTCCAGCTATGACCATCAAGTGCCTCATGCTGCTCCTTTTGGGATGAGAGTCGAAGATTTTGAAACAATTACTCTTGAAATATTCAAGGGTTCAAACACTCTCAAAAACATCCTGGCTGCTAAGGAATTCGCCCTTAATGCAGTTGACGATCCAGCCATTATCTACAATGCGCTCTACTCTAAAGAAAATATACATTTCCATTCAGCAGAAATGATTAATGCCCCTGTACTAATGCATTCTTCATCAAGCGTTGAAGTAAAATTAAAAAACATAGTGGAAAAGAAAAATCGTTTTCTGCTTGAGGCGAAAGTTGTTCACATCACCATCCGTAATGACGGTGAGTTCACTAATCGTGCCAAAAGCCTTATGCTCGAAAGTCTAATTGTATCCACCAGAAAAAATCTGCTGCCAAAGAAAAAACTGGAAAGCCTTTTGAAAGAAAACCACCGCGTTATTAAAAAAGTGGCACCGGGTTCCAAATATGAAACGTTGATGCATTCACTACTCATTGACTGCTTACGCTAACGATTCATTCAAAAAACCTGGCTCCCAATTAGTGTGTTTGTATTGGCAGCGGATGGTAAGTTGGAACTCGGTTTGAAAAAGTGCAAACTGAATCAAAACCAACCCGTTTGAGAAGATCCAGACCTTTTTGGATATCTTGACCAAGAGTTTCCGGCGAATGAGAGTCTGAGCCAATAGCGACTTTTCTTATGCCAGCGTCTTTTAAGATCTTCAAAAGACTCACAGCCGGATAACAATCTTGTGGCGATTGATGCCAGCCACTGGTATTCAACTCAAAGCCAATATCATTATCATTCATTGTTTCAGCAATATCCTGAATGAGATCTTGATACTCATCATCTCCATGCCGCGGGATATGTTTTTTTACAAGATCAAGATGTCCAATACAGTCAAAATAAGAGTGCTTCACCATATCTTTAATTGCTGAGAAATACTTCCTCATCCATTGTATCTGAACAGTGCTGCTTGTATTGCCTGAAATTGTTTTATCATCCAGCATTATGCCTTCTAGAGAGTGAACACTGCCGATAATATAATCAAAAGGAAACCGCTTAGTAAATCGTATAATATCATCTAGATATTCTGGATAATACCCAGTTTCACAGCCCAGCTTTATAGAAAGCATCGGGAATTCTTTTCTGGCCGCCTCAATGTCATGCAGGTGTTGTTCCCATCCTTCATTACGCATAGCATAATCGTAAAAACCTCCCACTACCGATATCCACTCCTGGTGATTTGTGAAACAAATTTCCCTAAAGCCTCTTTTGACAGCTTCTTTACAGTGATCAATCACTTCACCACTACCATCCCTGGAGCAACAGGTATGAAGATGATAATCAATAAGAGAAGAGCTGGATGACATAAGTACCTCATGATTTATTTGCATTACCACAACCTGCTATTTAGTCGTTCTTCTTTCGGCGCCGTTTTTTTCTGGCCTTCACGGTTGAAGACTCTGCTTTATAGCTCATTTGTAAATCAATTCCGCTATTACTGTACGCTTTGTAAGCACTCCCCCAGTCTAACTCTTCATCCTGAACATAATGCTTCCCCAGCTGCCAGGCAATTTGGGCGCGTGCAAGTTCAACTCCTATATAATAGGCATGTGGTGCATTGTCCTTAAGCAGAGGAAGATTGTTAAAAAGTTCATACGGATCGGTGGCAGTGAACAGGCCATCACGATTATAAATGTGAATCCCGGTTTTGGTCACTTGAATACGAAAATTCAAATCTTTGACCTGCTGTGATATTTCTCTGACTTCCTCAGCATCGTATGGGAACGGCTTTCTGTCATGTAAGCTCATGAGACCGCTATTATATCCTTTAGGTAAAGAATGATCCTCTTTTGCTCGAAACATGATTCGACGGGCTAAATCAATCTCTGCCACACTCCGTCTTGCATGGGGACTAACTTGAGTGGTCAAGAGATTATTGATTCTTAATTCAGACATCATACCCAGCAGTAGACTATTGATACCACCGGTATCGGCCTCAGTAAGCTCCGACAGGTTACCTGTACCCATCATGAGTTCAATCTCCGGATAATCTAACCTGAGTTTATGGTAGCGAACGATGGACTGAACAAGGCCAAAGTGGATCGGATCAACGATACTGTCTGCAATAAAGGGCTTTCCCTGATCTTGGAGAATATCAATGCTCCGGTACAAAGACTCGATATCCTCCGGTTGTTCTGGAATTAAAATGGGGAGCGCATCCACTTCGTCAACAACCCAAAGCGAACTTTCCTTAAGACTTAAAAGATACCGAGCACCTGCTTGAGCACCACATATGAGTTGTTCTGGATCTACCGAATCTATGCTGACAGTATACTCTTCCGCAACCAGTGCTTTAACAGTATCCTCAAGATGAGGAAAATCTTTGCCAGGTAAACAGCCAATATCAATAACATCAGCACCATCTGCCAGGTAGTTGGCAGCCTGCTCCAGAATCGCTTTAATTGTAATGTCTGGCGCATCAACAATTTCAGCAAAAATTCTGACATTATAGCTACTAAGATCAGGCTCTTGAGCTCCTCTTCCAAAAAAAACGGGTAACTCCTTGAGATCTTTGGGGCCTCTCTCTACAGGGACTCCCAGGGTTTCGCTGGCCTTATTCAAATCCCCAATACACAGCCCGGGAATAATGATACGATCGGCGTTCCTTGCATCATCTAACTGACGCAAGATCATGTCCGTGGTCACCAAAGCGGCAACCGTGATCGGAAGAGTATGAATTTCATAACTGAACTCTTCAGCTTGAATAGATTTCATGACTCGCTCAAGACTTTTTCTGGCAAGTTTTCCGGTTAAAAACAGGATATGTTCTTTCATGAAAGGTATGTCGCCTATGTATGATGGACTCGTAAAAAGTCCATCATGTATGGTTGCAGGAATTAATAGTCCATGCGATATCCGCAGCCTGGCGGTTTGGTTTCACATCATGAACGCGAAAGATTCTGACACCGGCATTGACGCCAATAACGGTCGTTGCACATGTGGCACCAATCAGATCATTTGGCTTTGCTCCGGCACAGACTGTCCCCATAAATCTTTTACGGCTCGTGCCAAGCAAAACAGAGTATCCAGTTGCTGTAAATTCCTCAAGCTGTGCCATGAGTTGCAGATTATGCTCCTGAGTTTTCCCAAAACCAATACCTGGATCAATAATAAGGTTCTCCTGAAGAACACCTTTCTCTTTTGCTATTTCACATCGTTCCAGTAAAAATGCTTTTACCTCCCCAACAACATCTTTATAAGAGGGATCGTTCTGCATTGTTTGGGGGATTCCCTGCATATGCATCATAACAATGGGCACTTTCTTTTCTGCTGCCAATTCAAAAATCCCATCGTCATCACGCCCGCTACGGGTATCATTTATAATAGAGGCACCCGCCAAAATTGCAGCTCTAGCAACTTCCGCCCAAGTGGTATCAATACTTATGGGAATATCTCTGGGTAAGGTTTGCCTGAGAGTTGTAATGACTTCAATAACCCTCCGAAGCTGCTCTGCTGGAGTCACTCTCTTGGAATCCGGCCGGGTTGATTCGCCGCCCACATCTATTATATCCGCTCCTTCATTTACCATTTCCAAAGCAAAACATACGGCTTTGCCTATATCGGTATAACTGCCGCCATCAGAAAAACTGTCTGGCGTCAAATTGAGTATGCCCATAATTATTGGGCGATCATTTTTCAATAAATGCTGTAGTTGTGTCATAATCTTATACTCTTATGTTATTATATTAAAAATTTTCGTCTCGTACTGTTACCTGTACCATTCCCATTACTGAGTTTCCAATATATACGGCATCTGCACTGTCTACATCCATTCTACTCAGAACCTGTTCCCGAATAGTCCCCTGTTCCAGTAAAAACCGTCGAAGAGTTCCATTCAACAACCCACATTGAATTGGCGGAGTTAACAATTCCCCATCTTTTTTAATAAAAATAGTGCTTATACATCCTTCACTCACCTCGCCTTTCTTATTGGTAAAAAGGACTTCAAACAGTTTTTGCTCTCCAGCTTTCTCTCGTGCATCATTATAGATCTGGCGCATGGTGGTTTTATGAAATAGATAGCGAGAATCTGAATCTATCTGTTGTTCGGCAAAAGAAACCACAGGCAGTGGTGTTGATACAATAGGCTGGAGAGGATCAAACGGTTTACAGTCTGGCAATTCTGTCATGCTAATCTCCAGCTTGCCATCACGGTGCAACAGAATCCGCACTCGCTGCGTTATTGTACAGGAATCCACCTTCTGTTTAAGAAGGTGCTCAATTGCATCCAGCTCGCAGGAAAACAGAAAATAACTGGCCGAATCTGCAAGTCGTTGCAGATGTTCTTTCAAGAGCCAGTAGCCAGATTCAGGTCTCCAGAGGATAGTTTCAATAAGCTGAAATTCTGGTATGGGTTGAGTCAAAAAGTTGCCTTTCAGCAGACTCTCCTGCCATTCCCCTTCAGGATCTGAATCATGGATAATACCTGCACCAATGCCCATTTCACCATGGCCATTTTGCAGAACCAAAGTACGAATAGGTACATTAAAAATCGTACCGGAAGGCCCACTGTAACCAATGGCACCACAATACACTCCACGCTCCTCTTTTTCCAACTCATGGATAATCTCCATTGTGCGAATCTTCGGAGCACCGGTGATAGAGCCACAGGGGAATATTGATTTGATGACTTCTTGCAGTCCCAGCTGGCGATCTGTATCCAGTTCCCCATCAATTGTAGAGGTCATTTGCAAGAGTGTTTCGTAGGTCTCAATATCAAAAAGAGATCTTGGCTCCACCCTGCCGTTATTGATCTGATAAAGCAACTTGCCAAGATCGTTGCGAAGCAGATCGACAATCATTATATTTTCACTGCGATTCTTGGGATCTTTCTGCAACAGTAGCCGATTGCTATCATCTTCCTCGGTGGTTCGGCCCCGAACCATTGTCCCTTTCATAGGTCGAACCGTGATATTTTTTTTATCTGCCCGATAAAAAAGCTCCGGTGAAAAGCTCATGATATCCCGGTTGTTATATCTTATCCAGGCGCCATAGGAAACCGACTGATTACGTCGTAGGGCGCGATATAACGCTGCAAATGATCCGCCGAAAGAAAAGTTCAGCTTCATCGTGTAATTGACTTGGTAGGTGTGTCCCGCAGAAATATATTCTTTAATACGATTGATGGCTGATAAATACTCTTCATGACCAATATTGGTCTGCATATTATCAATCTGGTAGTCTTGTTCACTCTCCACTGTTGTCGTAGGCCAATTGCCATTATTGAGGAAAGTATTCGTGGAATGATCGAAAATGACTGGCTCGTCAAAAACACCAAAAACTGCAAGGTTGCCACTAAATTGAGAAGAACGTTTTTTGCATCCGTATAGATGACGCAGTGAGGGTTCTAACAGATAGCCGAACTCATAAGCAATCCATCCGGCAAGGTATTTCCCTTTGGCTCGCCATTTTTCGGCCTCCGCCAAAAAGTCTTCCACCTGATCCATGGCTGTACATTCCAACCAGGTCAATGGTTTGGTAAAGAGCAGCGAACGATTCTCTTCTCCGGTTACCCTGCTGCTCTCAAGAAAAACAAACTCATCCGTATCGGCTAAGGCGTTGGTTAAAGATCGTATTTCGTGTTCTGGCAATCGTTTCATAAATTTATTACTTACTCTTGTAATATGTTTTCAAGTTTTGCTGCTGTTTCCTGAATATGCAACCAGGCCTGTTTGACATGGCGTTCTTCAGTGTGGGTTTGTCCAACACAGAAACGCAGAACATATTGACCATTGAGAATAGTGTGCGTTAAAAACAAATGGCCGCTCTGATTGAGACGTTCCAGTAAATGTTGATTAAATGAGTCTCCTCCCAAATGTTTAAAACAAACCAGATTCAACGGAGCCAGGTTTGCAAGTTCAAAATGTTCTGAGTCATCAATCCACCCAGCAAAATCCTGGGCCATTTTGATATGGTGTCTGATATGTTGCTGTAAGCCTTCTATGCCGTAATAACGGATTACGAACCACAGTTTCAGGGAACGAAAACGTCTACCCAGGGGAATCTCCCAATCACTATAGTCAATGACATCGCCGGATTCTGTTGCCTTATTGCGTAAATATTCCGGCAAGACCTTCAGGGTTTTATTCAGTATCGCTCGATTAGCCACATAGAAGCAATCACAATCGAAATTGGTTAACATCCACTTATGCGGATTAAAACAATAACTATCAGCCAAATCCAAACCTGCATTGAGATACCGATACTCTGGACACAGGGCAGCCGTACCTGACATAGCGCTGTCAACATGAAGCCAAAGATTCTCCTCTCTGCAGATATTGCCAATTTCTGACAATGGATCAATCGCATTGGATGATGTTGTTCCCACTGTCGCAACAACAAAACAAGGGATTAACCCGTCCTGGCGATCTTTCTTGATTTGCAAAAGAAGTTTATCAGGGCGTAATGCGAAATCCTCATCCACCTGGATTAAGCGTAGATTCTGCTTCCCCAGACCGACAATTTTAACAGCTTTTTCAATGGAGGAATGGGTTTGGGTAGAAGCATAGACAACAAGATGCTGATCGCATCCTTTTTCATTACTCTCATAATTTGTGCTTTGCTCGCGAGCAGCTAGAAGAGCACAGAGAACCGCACTTGAGGCAGAATCCTGAATTACTCCCCCTCCCTTCCCCGTTGATTTGAATTTCTCCGGCAGCCCCAGCATATTCACTAGCCAGTCAAGAACATGGGTTTCCAGCTCGGTACAGGCAGGACTTGTAGACCACAGCATTCCCTGCACTCCAAGACCTGCGGAAAGAAGTTCAGCCAATATTGATGGTCCCGAAGTATTGGCGGGGAAATAAGCAAAAAAATTAGGAGATTGCCAGTGAGTTATTCCGGGAAGAAGGCTATCAACATCCTTCAGAATATTTTCAAACTTTTCACCCTGGTGAGGTGGCTCCGCAGGAAGTGACGATCGAATCTCATTTGGCTGCACCTGAGATAAAACAGGAAAAGATTCTATTGTATCGTAGTAGTCGGCAATCCAATCAATAACTGCTCTACCGTGATGACGAAATTCATCTGTGGTCATGTTAAAATTCTTTTTTTCTAACATTTTCACTTCGTGTCGGTTGGGTTAAATGATGCCCTCTCCTCTTTAATGCAGGACATCAATTGTTTACAGGGAACACTCTTCAGGAGAAAGCTTTCATGTTCCTGATCTCTATTTGTATTTCTGATTAAGCAATATACGTTGCACAAGAATTATCCGATTCCCACGCAGATACCCGGGATACACGGATTAACGGATCTGTTATTCTTTTCTGGAGTTCCTGGGCAATATGCAGAGCAATATTTTCAGAAGAAGGAGCCGATTTTGTAAAAGTATCCATCTCGTTTAAATATTTGTGATCCAGTTGGTTCATTATTTCGGAAATATACTTTTTAATTTCTCCAAAATCCATTAATACACCACCTTCATTGAGCTTTTCACCAATAATGCACGCTTCTATCTTCCAGTTATGGCCATGAAGATTTTCACATTTTTTACCAACCATAGTTAACCTGTGTGCCGCTGCAAACCAGGTCTTTACCTTCAATTCGAACATATCATACCTCCACTGTAAAAGTTTTGAAAGAATACCAGCCTGCATTCGATTTTATCATCACGTTGCATTTTACCATAAAAGCATTTGCAGTCGTTTGACAAATAAACAAGCTTGGATTCTTTTGCGTAATCATACGAGATGCAACATACTTACACTCAAAAGGCAGGATCGTATTTTGTATTACTACCTAAGAGCTGAAAACAAAAAACCGACCTGCCTTTTCCCGGCAGCTCGGTTATATAAAGATACAAGCTGCGTTGTCATTGCAGCTTGTCTATGATGGCAGTACGAATTAGCCCATAGCAAGCAGTCCCTTTACAGGGTAGCTGTTTAGTACCTTACAGAATATTTTCTTGTGCTTTTAAAAAAAACACTCCCTAAGATACTTATGCCGGCTTACCGTTCATCACCGGTGTTAGTTTTAACTCGAACCTGTCTACAGCAAATAATACACCAAACGGAAAAGCATAGCATCGGTTCCCACAAGGGAACCACTCTCGTTCGTCTCATTGAATCGTATCTTTTTTCTAATAATTATTCATATCGTTGTCAAGTATGATGATATCAAGATTTCACCCATTTCTCTGAGACAAGGTCAAGCAAGGCTTCTTTGTTAGAAATATGTTTGTACAATGCCACATGAGACACCCCGAAATCCCTACCCAATAGGATTTGGGTCACACGTTTGTAACCCAAGTCTCTTATCTTTTGTTCAGCCAACAGGATTATTTTTTGCAACAATTGATTAGATGCAAGTCCGGTTCTTGGCATCATTCCTCTAAGGTTACATAAAACACAACATGTAACTTTATATGGTCAACAAAAAATGTTATCTCTACTTTAGTCGGCGAATAGGGAGAAACCTCTTTTCGAGGTATAAAAAAGTTAAGCAGCTGTTCGAATCGAGCTTGCTGAAGATCACAACCCAACTCACTTACCGGTGGTGCAGTTGGTATCTGAATCCACCCAATTACCTATACATTTTGTTGATAACCATCATGTTAAAAGAGGAAAATGAAGGTTCAAAAATATAGCAAAACAGTGTGTCCACTTGACTGTCCAGACAGCTGTGGCCTGCTTGCAACTGTTACCGATGGCAAGGTCATCGCCCTTCTGGGAGATAAAGAACATCCGTATACCAACGGCTTTATTTGTAGAAAGATGCGACGATACCCCCAACGCCTCTATTCGAAGCACCGTGTGCTTTATCCACAACTCAGGACCGGCCCCAAGGGAAGCGGTGAGTTCAAACGTATTGGATGGAATGAAGCTCTGGATATTTGTGCTGAACGTCTTAGCAAGGTTATCAGTGAACACGGTGGCGAAGCTGTTCTCCCCTACTCTTATGCGGGCAATATGGGAGCAGTGAATCGCTTTGCCGGTTATCCCTTGTTTCATAAGATGGGAACCTCCCGGCTGGAGCATACCATTTGCTCGGCAACTGCAAGTGCTGGTTGGGTAAAACAATGCGGGAACTTACCCGGCAGCCCTCCTGAGAACGCAGCCAAAGCAGAGCTGATAATTGTCTGGGGCATTAATGTTAAGGTTTCAAATGTTCATTTCTGGCAATATATCAGCAAGGCCCGGAAAAATGGTGCCCAACTGTTGGTTATCGATCCCTACCGCAATGAGACCGCAAAATCATCAGATCTGTATATCCCGGTGAAACCAGGCGGTGATGTTGCCCTGGCTTTGGGAATTTTAAAAAGCCTGACGGAACGTAAGCAACTCGATAACGAATTCATAAACCAGCATACCCAAGGATTCGACCAACTCCATTCCTATCTGGCCCAATGTAACTTTAATGAACTCGAACACCAGAGCGGTATATCCAAAGAGCAAATGACTGCTATTGGGACACTGTTTTCCAGCAGAAAAAAAACCTTTATCAGGATTGGCATTGGACTAACCAGAAACAGCAGAGGAGGCATGGCGGTTCGTGCTATCACTTCACTGGCTGCGGCAATGGGGGTATTCAGAGGTGGTGAGGGATGTGGTGTGTTGCTAACAACTGGAGCCTTTAAAGGCAACATGGCTGCGCTGCTTCACCCAGAACTCGCCAAACAAGATACACGTAATATCAACATGATTCATCTGGGCCATGCTCTCACAAGCTTGAAACCTCCGGTGAAAGCCTTGGTGGTATACAATTCCAACCCATTAACGGTTAACCCGGACGGTAGTATCGTCCGTCAGGGATTTGCCAGGGAAGATCTGTTCACCATAGTGCATGAACAGGTCATGACGCCAACAGCCTACTATGCAGATATTTTACTACCAGCCACCACATTCCTTGAAAACCACGATGTGCATACAGCTTACGGCCATTTTTATCTTCAAGTAATAAAGCCTACGATTGAGCCTATAGGGGAGGCCAGATCTAATTTTGATTTTTTTCAGCAATTGGCAACCCGAATGGGATATACCGATCCTCCATTCAAGCAAACTTGTGGACAGCGGATTCGTGCCTACCTGCGTGATATGGAAGGCATACCTGAAACTATGAATGTTGAAAGTATCATGACAGGCGTGCTGGTTCATTCCACCAAAAGTTATCAAAATGGTGACGCCCTTGTAAAAATGAACGGTAAATATAAGTTTGTTGCAGACGACCAGTCAGATATGCCAAGCATTGCTTGCCTCACTTCGGCGGATGAGTTCAATGATCCTGACCTGCGATCCCGGTTTCCCTTCCAGTTGATCACACCGCCGCACCCAGATCTGCTCAACAGTACTTTCGGTGAGCTACATCCGGAAACCATTGGAAAGGTGCTGATTCATCCTAGTGATGCTCAGCAATGGGGAGTAGAAGATGGAGACAAGATAACTCTAGTTAACAACCGGGGGAAAGTCAGGCGAATAGCTCAAGTAACAACAGACACACAGCAAGGAATTTTGGTGGCAGAAGGACTCTATTGGCCCCTGTTCCCAGAGCAAAACTGTGGACGGGTTGAAAATGGTATCAACGATCTCACGTCACAAAAACTGACCGACATGGGTGGCGGGGCAACTTTTCATGAGTCGTTGGTTACCATCCAGCGATCTGGCATGGCGTAGAGATAGCTCTCCTGACAAGAAACAGCGCAGATAGATTTTCCGTTTAGAAGGGTGACGGATGCTTATTGAATCATAGAACAGCACTGTGATAACGGAACTCTTCCACCATTCTGTTCACCCGAAAGGCATTCTCAAAAACAGTTCTGATCACGGCCACCTGATTATAACGAGACCGTGAGAGATTGGTCACAGCATCCAGCAAATCAGATTCACGTTGCAGACCCTGTTTATACTTGAGCTGTGTAATGCGAAGATTTTCTTCAGCATGGCGGATATCTTCCTTTGCCACGTCCACATTTTCCATGCTTACGCGGTAATCGATGAAAATATTTGCAAGATCTGTGATAAGACTGTTTTTCAGCTCATCAATATCATACTGAAGCTCGCGAAGAGTGAGTTTAGCCTTTGATACGGAAGACTCCCTGGCAAAACCGTCGAAAATAGTATACGAGAGTACCATCTGGGCCCGCAGCTCATCGTCACTGTTTTCACCATTTCCATTTATAAAATCGTCATCGTAACGTGAGTAACTGCCGACCAAATCGATACGTGGGTAATAGCTGCCCTGTTCCACCTTTACCAGCATGGATGCAGATTCGGCAAGGCCGGTTAACGTCAAGAGTTCGGAACGATTTTTGAGCATTCTTTCTTTATACAGCTCCTGTTCTCCCAGCTTTGGCAGAATGGCAAACTCCTCAAAACTTAGCTCCTCAATGGTAAGGGAGCGGTTAATCTCCCGCCCCAATAACTGGATACTTTTTTCCAGATCAGCCTGCCCTTTTTTCCTGGTAATATCAGAATTATCCAGATCGACCTTTATTTTTAACAGCTCGTTCTGTCCGATAAGCCCAACCTGCAAGCGTCTCCCACCATCCTGATAGAGTCGTTTCAGGGTTATTAATCCATCCTGAGCCACTGTTAGATTTGCCCGACGCTCATAGACACTGAGATAACGTAAGGCCACATTGAGCTGGATATCCTGCTCGATTCCTTTAAGTCGATAACCATTAACTTTTTGAAGAATCTTTGCAGATTTGATGGAATAACGGTCTTTAAATCCTGCAAATATATTCATCCCCGCAGTGGCATAGATGGAGCTGTTTTGACGGTGTTCAAACCTGGCCGCCTCATCTAGATTATTGGCCTGATAGCCTATATTCAGCGATGGATAGTACCCACTTTTGACACGTTCCACCTCCTGGCCGCTTTTCTCAAGGCTGGTTTGGTAGCGCTTGACAATTTCTCTGCTCTGTATGGCCGTCTCCTGCATCTCGGCAAGATTAAGGGCAAAAACAGAAGTGCTGGGGAACAGCAACAGAAGGAGAAAAAGAAAACTATATTTTTTCATTGATACGACTCCTTTCAAAACGGATAACAAAAGCCAGCAGTGCCGGGATAACAAAAAGGGTTAAGAGGGTAGAAAGTGCTAATCCTCCCAATAAGATAGAACCAAGGCCACGATAAAGTTCAGAGCCGGAGCCTGTGGAAAGGACCATGGGCAACATAGCTAACACGGAACTTGTTGCACTCATAAAGATGGGTCGTATTCTTGTTCGAACCGCCTCAGAAATTGCCTCGGTTCCCTGTAAGCCATTATATCGAACATTATTCAGGGACTGATGAACGATAAGAATGGCATTATTAACCACGGTTCCAATGAGGATAATAAATCCAAGCATGGCCAGAATATCAAAACCCTGGGGTGCTACAAACGTATTTACCGATTGCAGACCAAGGAATCCTCCCGCCGCTGCCAGAGGGATTGAACACATGATGATAAGAGGGTAGAGAAAATTTTCAAAAAGCGCTGCCATAAGAAGATACGTAATCAATAGAGCTAACAGCAGGTTCCATTGCAGAGCATTCCGAGCCTCAATGAGTTTATCTGCATTCCCGCCAATGGTAACCTCGACTCCTTCTAACTGGCCGGCCGCCCTTAGAGGGGCAACTGCTTCATGTTCGATGATATCCATGGCGGATTGCAGAGGCAGATCTTTGGGTGGGGTTACCTGTAGAGTAATGGTTCGTTTGCGTTCCAGGTGGTTGATCTGAGGCATACCCTGGCTGTAAACCAGATCAGCCACATCACCCACTCGAATGAGACTTCCCAGTCCATTAACAATACTGCTCTTGAGGATTTTTTCGGGAGAGTCAAAAATCGACTCATTTCCTGTCAGTATCAGATCTTCCTGTTTACTTCCCTCGGGACGGTATTCATCAATTTTCCGTCCATCCATAAGGACATCAATATAGATTCCAAGGTCTTTACCGGTCATTCCACTAGCTGCCAGTTTTTCCTTGTTGGGAATCATCTGGATCTCAGGATAACTGGTTTCAAGAGAAGGCACTGGACGAACTTGGGCAGCAGGGATTTTGGCACTAATGACTCCAAACAGTGCCCTGCTTGTGGCCACGATCTGATCAATATCTTCCCCTGCGATATTGACGTTCACGGTACGTCCTTCACCAATCCCGCTTTCAAAAATACCCGCCTGAATACTAACTCCGAAGACACCAGGAATTGAGCGTATAATACGGGTAAAGAGAGGCATCATCTCCGCAGCTCTGGTTTCATGGGTGGATATCCCGCCAAAAAGGGTAAAACGGTCAGCGCCGACAAAAAACATATCTTTAATCTGAGGGATTCCATCTTTCCCGTCTTCTTTAAAATAGGGTTCAGATTCTTTATATATATAGGAACCCAATTCCTGCATTTTCTCCTGTGAGTATCCCGGTGGTGGGATAAGTATATTGAGGATGAGATTTTGATTCCCCTGTGGCAGATACTCTGCACTTGGCAACAGCAGAAAAATAAGTCCTATGGAGAAAGAAGTAAAAGAGATTACAGTGACTGCCCTGGTAAAAATAGTTTTCAGACAGAAATTTGAAAAGCGCATGATAATTCGGACAATAAATGGGCCAACAACACTTTTTTGCAGCTTGTTTGGTTTCTTTTGCTTCCTGCCCTTAAAAAGCTGATAGGTAAGTGTCGGAATGACAGAGACAGAAACAAAAAGACTGATGAGGATGGAAAAGGTAATGGCAATGGCTATATCACGAAAAAGCTGCCCGGCCTCTTCCTGCATAAAAATAATCGGTAGAAAAACCGCTATTGTGGTGGCAGTAGAGGCAAAAACCGCTCCCAAGACCTCCCTAGTTCCTTCCCAGGAGGCTTTGTAGGAAGATTTCCCCATCTTTCGGTGGCGATCAATGTTTTCCATAACAACAATGGAGTTATCAACCAACATACCAACAGCAAAAGAGATACCGGCCAGGGAAACAACATTCAGATTTCGACCGGTGATCCATAAAAAGATAAAAGAACCGATGGCAGAGATGGGAATAGCCACTGCTATGGTCAGGGTGGAACGCACACTGCGGAGGAAGATAAGGAGGACACAAACTGCCAGCGCACTACCGATGGCAACGTTCTTTTTTACCAGATTGATGGCGGTGGTGATATAGGGGCGCTGATCATAGACCCAATCGATATACAACTTCTTTTCTGCCAGAAGCCCCTGATTGAGACGTTCCACTTCTTCTTCAAGCCTATCAGTCATTGCCAGGACATTGGTTCCCGGCTCTTTGCGTACACCTATAACGATAACCGGGTCACCACTGTGCATAACTGCGATATTTTGTTTGGCATATCCTTTATCAACTTCGGCAATTTCCCTGAGGTAGACTCGTTTGATACCGTCATCAAAAACAACCACCTCCATGGCATCTGCCGGAGATTGAAACTGCCCCATGGTGCGGATACGATAGTTTTTACGACCTATCCCCAACACGCCGGCAGAGTTGGTGCTGTTGGCACTGCGAATTGCACTGATAACCTGGTTGATGGAGATGTTATGACTGGCCATTTTCCCCATATCCAGTGTGATATGGAGTTCGGACAAGGCTCCGCCAAAAATAAAGAGTGATCCAACACCTTTTACCCGCTCAAGGTGCTGACGTACATTGTCTTCAAAATAGCTTAGATAATGATCGATGGATTCTTCGTTATCCTCCAGAGGTTTTAGCATCATCCAAATGACTGGCGAGGAGTTGGCACCAGCAGATTCAATGGTTGGACGATTCACATTTTCCGGATAATTGCCGACCTCGTTAATCTTGTTGGAAACTCTGAGCAGAGCGTCGTCAAGGGAGGTTTTCAAGCCAAAAGAAAGCGTAATCTCACCATATCCATTATAACTGGCACTCTCCATTTTGGTGAGTCCCTGCAAGCCTTTCAGTACCTCTTCCTGCTGTTCAACGATCTCTTTCTCAATTTCGTAAGGTGTTGCACCACCCCATGTGGTTTTTACGGTAATCTGCGGTGTCTCTACATCCGGGGTGAGTTGCACCGGTAATTTATTGAGACCGATAAAACCAAAAACCAGTATCATGATCACTCCAACGGAGACTGATACCGGCTTTTCGAGGGAATATTTTATAAGATCCATTATTTTTCTCCAGTCACCCGTACGGATTGATCCGGACGAAGTCGTTCATTCCCTTCTATGACAACAACCATTCCAGGCATAAGCGGTCCAACGCGAACCCCTATCTTTTCACCCATAAAGGCGGCGATATGTACAGGCAGAATGGCTGCTTTGTCGTCTTTTATTGTGTAGACAAAATCTTTACCCTGAAATTTAATTAGAGCAGCACGAGGAATAATACAAAGCTCTTTTTCAGTACTTGCCGGAAGGTGGACTGTGGCAGACATATTAGCAGCAATTATCTCTTGGGAGGGGATTCGAATTTTCACAAAAATATTTTTGGTTTTAACATCAGCAACAGGATCAATATCTTCCACCACTCCCTCAACTTCTCTTTCAAATGCATTTAGGATAACTGATACCTGCTGTTCTTTTTTCAGATAACGCAGCAGTCCTTCTCCAATAGGGGCCCGGACAAAGAGATCATTGCTGGAACCGATAGATACCAATTGTTTCCCCTGTTGTACCCAGGCACCGGTGTCCACGTCTTTTGTGAGGATTATGCCATCAAAGGGCGCACGGATAACACTGCGTTTCTTTTTGATAAACAGATTGGCAAGCTCTTCCTGCCGAGCCTGTTTTTCAAGCCTGGCGTTCTGGAATGTAAAGAGTGCATCATCGTAATCTTTTTCACTCACCCCAGATTCTTTGTAGAGGGTCTCAAGCCGTTTGAAATTTTTCTCAGTATTTTGCAGAAGTAATTCGTTCTGAGCAATATGTGTTTTCTTTAAAGAAATTTCATTATCGAGCATCTCTGTATCTAGGTTAACAAGGATATCACCCTTTTTCACATGAGTACCTTTTCGGGCAAGTACTGTTTGTACCAGCCCGGTCACTTCAGTTGAGACTTCACTGATACGATCATAGTAGAGAATACCTATAACAGACTGAGTCTGTGACACTTTCTCACTTTGCACTTTGGTTATAATTACTGAGGCCGGAGGCGGCTCCTGAGCAGAAAGCGGAGTGACAATAAAAAAAAGAACGAAAAGCACAAATAAAGATCGCATGAAATACCTCTTTGAAAAAATATGTTAACTGGAAGAACTGTTCGTAAGTGTGTCGAGATTATCTCGAATTTTAGAAAGAAGCTGCACAAACAGATCCTGCTCTTGGGCAGAGATTCCATTGGTCAGATGCTCGGAAAAAGATTCAAACAAATTATGTACCTTTTCAACCATTTCCTTTCCCTGATCAGTCAAGAATAGAAGAGTGGAACGACGATCGGCAGGATTCTGTTTCCTCACCACAAAACCTTTTCTTTCAAGACGATCCAGAATTCTTGTTACATTGGCAGCACTTTTTTCCACAATCTCACAGAGTTGATTCTGAGATAATGCGTTATCTTCAGGCATATTTTTCAGCAAAATCAGCTGTTCCACTGTCAAGCCATAAGGTTTGAGTGCCTTTTCCGCATGGAAATTCATTGCCTGGGTCGTCAGATAGAGCAGCCTACCTATGGATTCATCCTTACATGACTTCATTAGTTGCCTCATTAATTATTAACGAGGCAACTAATTCCATAAAACAAGAAAGATGTCAATCGAAAACGGCTCTTCAAAAAGAAACCACCAGCCAAAACCCCCGAAAGAGGTGGTTTTCGAAACTCCAAACTTCAGTATGTTTGACTAGCCAGTTTTTAGCTTGGACACTTCATGAAGTCCCTTTGTGGATTTATTTTGGAAAACCTTCAAAATTGCAAGCTTACAATTTGAAGCTGGTGAAGCGTAGCAGTTTGATTGGAACCATGAGGATGTTCTTTTAAACGGTGTATCTCAGAGAGTGACAGTAGTGAGATGGTTTTTGATGCCCATAACCGTGCTTTTACTTTCGTTGGTGGCACACTCAAACGCGGAATCTATGACAATGTGTCCACAGCAGTTACCAAGGTACTGCATGGTAAAGAGCGGATATTTAATCATAGATTTGTCCAGCTATGCCGTCATTATTTTGTCGAGCCGGTCGGCTTGTTCTCCTGGCGCAGGCTAGGAGAAAGGGCAGATAAAAAATGTAGAGTGTCGCAAACTGGCCTTGTGTGATATGACCGCAACCACGACAGCGTAGATTGCAAGCTCTCCGGCAAGACCGCAACAGTCAGGGCATCAGCCACTCGCATACAGGTTGTAAAAGATGGCGCTCCATTCAAAGACTGGAAACTTCCTGCATCTCTACTGAAGAGACAGAAGTGATTACTCTCTCGGCCAAGAGGCGACAAGGAATTTGTTAATACCCTGAATGCAGCCAGGATACATGAGGTAGATATAACGGAACGTGCCTGCAGACAGGCACTGAACTGTTACTCTTACTTAAAGAGCTAAAACTTTACGGTATGACTGATGCCTTCCAGGAGGCATTAACCAAAAGGGTGAAACAAGAGAAGGAGCATGTTGCTGAAATTCCGCATACACTTTTTCTTCTGCTCCGACGAGCTGCACTTTGGCCCATTCTCGCTCCAGAAAAAGCGTGAGCTACCTTAGCCTACTGATTGTAGAATTCATGTGTGAATTGGAGATATTTTATTATTTTAGGGGATCAATTTTGGACGCTGATTGACAGCATGAGCAGGTTTTAACAACCTTCACGAGCTATGGTAGAATAGCATACCAGCGGCAAGGGGAAATTATCCACAGTTTGACAACGGCACCCCAACAAACAACACACTCGGATATCGACAAGATAGCCAAGGCTCTTTTAAAGCTAAGCAATTGTGAATTCGATGCTTAAAATGAGTGGACAACAGTTCATATATCAACAAAATAATAATATTCTAGAAAGTTTCCCTTAAGGAACAGGTCGTCGAAAACACCACCTGTCGGTTGACAAAAGATGACAAAAAGGATATATTTAGACTATGAATAAAAAAGCAAAAAAAAATCTCAAGCTACCAGAGATCAAGATCAGATTAGCTGCAATTGGTTGGTCACAGAGTCAACTTGCCACTGAGATTGGCGTTTCCCGAGAAACCGTTTCTAAATGGTTTAAAAACAAAAAGTTCCCTCGCCCTGCTAAGCTTTTAAAACTTGCAAAGATACTTTCACTTTCTTTTGATGAACTTGTCCTGAAACTAGACGTTTCCGAAGAACCGGTTGTGGCCTTCAGAAAAAAAGGCGGGCATAAAATATCAGAAGATTACCTTGAAGCTGCAAGAGATAAAGGTTTTTTACTTCAACAACTGGTTTCCTACCTCCCTTACGATTGTCAATCCCGACCTCCTTCACTTATCAACCCTAAAGATGACTATGAATACGTCCAGCTTGCCGCTGAGCGGGTTCGCAACGAAATCAACGGTAACGCCCCCTCAGTTATCGAGTTTGGCGATCTGATTAGTTTTTTCAACCGGCATCATGCAGTTATTATCCCTGTCTTGTGGGGAAACAAAAAAAACCATGAAAACGCACTCCATGTTTTTTTACCCTCCTCAATGACAACCTGGATTTATTTAAACCTGGACAGCAAGACTCATGATTTTAAATTTTGGATGGCACATGAACTAGGTCATGTGAAAACACCTGAGTTAAGAGGTGATGAAGCGGAGGACTTTGCCGAGGCTTTTGCTGGTGCGCTACTTGTCCCTCAAGAGATCGCGGAAAAAGAATATATTCACCTGAGAAGACTAAAATCTACACATCAACAGATTTCCAGAATAAAAGAACTTGCCGAAGAACTTATCGTTTCCCCCTTAACGATATACATTGAGATCAACAAGGCAGCGGCGAACCATGGAAATCCACTCATTGATCTTGAAAAAGATAAGGCCATTTATCGGGTAAACAATCATTTCTGTAGCCAGTACCATTCAGTAGCAGAAACATTATTTGACGAAACACCTCCAGCACCCAAAGATTATATCTCTTGTACTAAAGACAGCTTTAACAGTTCTTTTTTTGATGCGCTAAGTACCCTGCTAATTGACCAGAAGAAATCAGTTGGTTTTCTACAGGCAATTCTTGACCTCTCTCCGGCAGATGCTCATCTTCTCTACGATGAGATATCCTAATGCCCTGTTCAATCCTAATGGATTCCTGTTCTTATTTTCGCCTTGCTCAAAGCATTGACCCTTTATTGAAAACCCCTTTTTGCGATGAGGAACATACCCTTGGAGTAATCAAAGAGCTTAACCAGGAACATGACCGCAGCCCAACTTTGCAGCATAAGTTTTTCTGGGTGAATAAATCAGAATACCGTGAGAATCGTAAACGATGCTTTTCTCTTAGCACGGAACAAAAATCAGACATCAAAACAGCCTGTTATTTTATCAGAGAAACAGGACGAGAACTTGAGTTAGGGGCTTCGCCTGTTGACATAACAGCCCTAGCGTATTGCCATGTACTTAACATTCCAGTAGTAAGCGACGATGCAGACATGTTGGCTTTGGCAAATGAATATGAACTGCAAACGTATACTTCTTTGGAACTGTTGAGGCTTTTACTGAATTGCTCTGCCATCGACATGGAAACCGTTCGGACAATTGCCTCATATTGGATATATCAAAACGACACTCCAAAGTCGTACAAAAAAGACTATAAAACACTTTTTGGAGAAACCGCTCCCTCCTGATTAGCAAGTGTACAGGTTCCCCACTAATCTGAGTCTTTTAGCAGTACCACCTCTTCCTTCAACCGCTGGACTTCTGTCAATCAGCATTCAAAAATGACCCGCCTAAAACAAAAAAACATCCCTACTTCACATCTTATTTCCACAATCTACAGCCAAGGTAACCCATGGTTTTTCTGGAGTGAGGATGGGCCAAAGCGTAGCTCGGTGGAGCAGAAGAAAAAGTGTATGCGGAATTCCAGCAACATGCTCATTCTCTGTTCTTGTACCGCCATCTTTCGTTACCTGTTTCAATAATATCATATATGATGTGTCATGCGATTCAATAAAGCTGTAGTCATCTTGGCATCAGAAAATACCTGATACCATTCTCCGAAGCTTAAATTGGTTGTTATAATAATTGATGTACGCTCGTAGAAAGTACTGATTAACTGAAACAGTAATGTTCATCCCGTCTGGGCAAATGGTAGATATCCCAGTTCACCCAATATAACAGAAAGCTACGGCGATGGAGAAGTGAGTCTTCCCACTTCCAGTACCACCGATAAAAACCTGATTTCTGACCCGTTCAAGAAGCCAATGGTCACAAGGAACCAGCCTGTTATGCTCATTACGCTTACCATATCGGTTTTGCCAATTATAGTTCTTGCTTGCACCGATCCCAAGCGAGGAAACGAAATATTTTGACGGGATTTTCGCTTTGCTTATCCAGTATTTTATGAAATCTATTACCGTATCGCGCGTATCGTGAGGCACCCAGGTGCCTCTCAGATCTCCCCAAGACTTTTTTTAAAACGCAGGTGAGCCTCCATCAACTCGGAAACCACCTCATGTTTATTTTGAAGCTTTTGGGTTAGCTCTTTTATATGACAGTCTTTCTTGGCCTCTTTGCTTTTGTGCTTGGTTTCTAGGGCCATGGCTCCTTTTTTAAAAAATTTCTTCTTCCAACGATAAAAAATAGTTGGCGATATATGATATTCGTCACAAAGATCAGAAACAGCAATTCGATCTACAAGATGCCGTTTGAGAATGATGCCTTTTCGGAGTCTGCGCTTGTCTGTTCTGCGGTGTAGCGCTTTTTATTTTTTGTCATGGGAAAATCCTCCTTTTGAGTATACTAACCCATATGGGATCAATTCCAATTCACGCTGAACCAATAAAATTAGTGTATCTTTCTTGACCACTTCATGGTGCATTTTGAATAGCAAGAGTGTTATCTCCATACTCTTGCAATTGATCTACCCCAGACATTGCACTCCCTGTACGTGACTTGGATTCAAACTGAAAAAGAAGCGTCACAACAGCTATGGTAATAGCACCGATTTCTTCACTCAATTTCACAATTCCAGGCGTTACTCCAGTACCGGTAACACCACCCAGCCCTGCAACAATAAAAACCATATCACTTCCAGTCAAAATATTTTTAAGTTCATCCTTCATTGGCTTGACGTTCCCCCCTGATTTGGTGGTGAGGTAGGGGCCTTTTAACCAACACGTATCAGCGATTGATCCTTGGAGTCCATCTTTGTCTGTATCAACGGCGAGGAATTCAACCAGTGATAAATCTGACAAACCCATTTTCACCATATGATTAATGGCATTTACCCCAAATCCCCCACACCAATAATTTTGACATTGCTAATCTTTTCCCCTGTCATACATGCTTTTTCAGCCATAGCTTCAACCGACATACTCACCTCCTTTAATAGGGGTTTTGATTCTTATTTCTGGTGTAAAACATAGAATTCGACCTCGACATATCAGATAGACAGCACAACAGTTCCATATCACGGAACGATGGTATCGTTTCTCTTAATTATTCATAACACGTACCAGTATTTTGCAATTGAGGATAAAACTGACGTGGTATTATTTGTTTTTAATCGTTATGATTAAAAAACAATCATTGAGAAGGAGTTCAAACATGACACAAGTCAAAACAAGGGTACTTACAGCACACGTTCCATTACCACTCGCAGAGAAAGTCGACAAAGTGGCGGCCCGTCTTGAACGTTCCCGTGGATGGATCATGAAACAGGCACTATCTGCCTGGGTCGAGCAAGAAGAAGAACGCAACCGCCTGACGCAAGAAGCACTTGCTGATGTAGACGCTGGGGAAGTCGTTGAACATCAGGCAGTATTGGCGTGGGCAGAAAGCCTCAGCACTGGTAAACCGTTACCAATACCGCGCTGATGAAGCTGAAATGGACAAGCAAAGCACTCTCTGACCTAGCAAGACTGTATGAGTTTTTAGCTGAAGAGAATAAACAGGCGGCAGCACATGTTGTGCAAGCATTGACCGCTGCACCAAACATCTTATTGAGCAATCCACGAATTGGTGAGCAACTTTTTGAATTTGAACCACGTGAAGTAAGGCGGATCATCGTCAGCCAATATGAAATGCGTTATGAAATCCAGGAATCAACTATTTATGTGTTGCGGCTTTGGCATACAAGGGAGGAAAGGTAACTCCTAAATAACAATTTTTTGTTACCTATTTATGTATTTTCGTAACTATATGCTCAACCATTGTGGATTTTCTTGGCTCTCCCTCAAAGAATGGGGATAAAACGAAAAATGGGTCAAGCCAAAATCAGCACGTTAACCTACAACCTCCACTGTTACTATTTTTCTATCGTTACTCTGCTTTACTCATGGTTTCATCATTTTCGGCAAAATTACGGCAAAACTTGGGCAAGTTCTCCAGCAGTAAACGCTTTCTCAATAAGGTCTGGATTGACATACACACAATCATCCATCCACTCATGTCGCAAAAGTTTCTCAGTGATTGTTGTTTTTCCTGAACCATTTGGACCAGCAACAACTATGAGCCTCGGTTTATGGATATCTTTCATATCGGAGCGATATTATTCTTACGAGAAATCGCTTCTGAAATTACAAGCTTAAGTTTCTCTACATGCTGTGCCATAGCTTTTTTTTTACGCGCACGAGCTGCCTCTCCAGCTTGTTTTATCAATTGAAACAAATGTTCTTCTTCATCCTGATGCTTTTGAGTATGTATATTGCCACTTTCAGACATACGATAATTCCCTATGTTTCTTTTGCTATTTCCTTTGCCCCAAGCCTAATCTTGAGGACTGCGACTAATCATCTAACTGACCTGTTGGTGCAGCAGTTATTCAAGTAAATTTTCATTTTTTCATATACATATAATGAATGGGATAATACACCATATCATCAAAAACAAATAATCACCAGATATCCTAAGAACCCTACCAATAGCATTCTGGACAAAACATAGACAACAATCACGCGAAAACAGTCCCTTAAACAAACACAACGAACCATAGACTCTATAATTAGCCTCAGCATAGTGTTCCTGAGCTTAAAAGACATCACAGTTTACACCAACAGCAATAGTCATAGTTATAGTATGCAAAATCACAGATGAGTAAACCGGCAATGATGCGATTGCCCTGCCTATTCGCATAGAAAACGATACGATTAGCCTATGCGAAAGAGAAGTGGTTCCCTTTGTTTGAACAGTATATTTGGTTTTTAAAGTGGATTTTCTGCTGTTTTTTATACTGCCATTTCAATCATTGGCAGCATTTCGACATAAGCCTCTTCAGGGGTTTTTCTACCCAGACTTGAATGCGGCCTAGATTTATTAGACCAATCCATATATTCCAGAATGGATTGCCTTGCTTCGGTAACTGAATCGTAGGCATATAAATATACCCGTTCATATTTCACTGACTTCCACAGACGCTCAACGATAACATTGTCCCGCCAAGCTCCACGTCCATCCATACTGACTTTACAACCGTTGTTTTTCACAGTCTGTACAAACTCATCTGCTGTGAACTGACTACCTTGATCAATAGTAACAATCTCTGGTCGTCTATGGTGTGTAAAAGCCTCTTGTAGTACATCTACAGCATGACAGGATTCTAGAGTAATCGCCACCTTTGATGCCAATACCTTACGACTAGCCCAACCCACAACAGTAGTGAGGTAGGCGAATCCTTTAGCCATTGCAATGTAAGTTGTGTCCAGTGCCTCACCCCCCATACGTTTCATCAATGTACTGACATGTTTGCGACCGACAACAAATCCTTGCCGATTAAGCTGGTCACGCAACATACGGGCACCCATAAACGGATGTTCCAGGTGCAGTTCATCAATGTGACGCATTAGCTTCAGGTCAACGGTGTTGACTGGTTTCGGTTGATAATAAACACTGCCCCGACCGATACCGACTAGTTGGGCTTGGCGAGCGCCCCTTCAAAAAAATCATTCTCAAGCGTCAGTTGACCAACGGTGAATGCGTTCGTCTCATTCTTTTTGCCATTTGCTACTCCATAAATTAGTCCCTGGGGGACTGGTAAAGGTAGTAGATTATCCACTTATAGGCTTGTTCAAACTATTGGGATCAATTCTTACCGACATGATCATTAAAGTTTACACAAAGTATCTCAAAAATGCTGTGAACACTAATGACGGATATGCCTTAAATGAGATCTATTCTGGTGTAATAAGTAACCATGAGGAAGCATGACTAGAACCGATTTGGGCAAAACGGGGATGAAACAAAAAATGGGTCAAGCCAAATTAATGACTTAACCCATTGAAATTACAAGTGGTGCCGGGACCAGGAATCGAACCAGGGACACACGGATTTTCAGTCCGTTGCTCTACCGACTGAGCTATCCCGGCACCTATTGTGCAGTGCTATTTACTGAATATTCTCTTGTGTGTCAACAAGTTTTCTTCTTCTTGGCTTAATCTAGGGATAATGATATATCATCCAGCCCCTCCAGAGACTTGAACTTTTTCTCTTTTGGCTCCTCGATGTCAAAATCTCCCAAATCAAGATCCATATTCAAGCCGTCAAGGTCACTGTCTTCAGAAGAAGGTGTATCCTCGTCCATTGAGATATCTATGTCGTCAAGGGACAGCGACAGCCCTCCTTCCACGTCATCAGCATCCTCTCCCAGCCCAAGGTTCAAATCAAGACCATCAAGGTCCAGATCTTCATCCAGAGCCATCTCATCATCAAGTGAGAGACTTATATCATTCTTTTCTGTAGCGGTTGCCGCCAGGGCAGGTTCAGGAGGTGCCAAATCTGAGATATCAGATAATTCATCCGGTACGTTCAATTCCGGAGCAGTCTGTTCACCACCAAGCTCTTCATCGTCACCTAGATCAAAACCAAAAGCATCATCTCCATCCGTGTCATCAACTTCTAGTTGAAAATCGTCTTCCACCGCATCCAGGCTTGCATCATCAAAAGAAATTGTAGCCTCGTCGTCGTCATCAAATCCAAATTCTTCGTCATCACCTACCAGAACATCTAGATCGGGATCAGTAAAATCATATTCCTCATCATCTGAGCCCGAGTCGCTATGGATAAAGTCGTTGCCATCGGCCTGGCTATCAGCGCCTGGAACCTTAAAAAATGATGGAGCTGCCGCTTGGTAAGTGGTTCCTTCCACCTCAACTTTTCCTGAAATATCTTTGTTGCATTTCAGACAAGTTTCCACATGATCAAATGATATGTAACCACATTTAGGGCAACGCATACTTTTAACACCTTTCGCTGAATCGGAAAAAACTACTCACAATTTGCCTCGACAAACAGTATTGCACACATTTCAGTTAAGAATCAAGATATTTTCGCCATTATACCTTCCAATCCATTCCAATATCACAAGAAAATACAGAATGAGTGAGCGCCCCCACTGAAATGACATCAACTCCCGTTGCCGCTATTTCTGCCACGGTTTCAAGGTTTACACCTCCAGACGCCTCAACCAGAGCAGCACCAGCGATCAGATTGACAGCTTCTCTGGTGGTGGCCAGGTCCATATTGTCGAGCATGATGATATCGACTCCAACCTCCAGGCATTCCTTTACCTGTGCCAAGGTATCGGTTTCCACTTCTATTTTTATGGTATGCGGGATTTTTTCACGCAGAACCTCGACAGCTTTTGTCAGCGATCCACAGGCAGCGATATGATTGTCCTTAATCAACACCCCATCACTCAGATTAAAACGATGGTTATAACCGCCCCCTACGCGAACAGCATATTTTTCAAGCATCCGTAAACCAGGTGTTGTTTTTCTGGTATCGGTAATACGCACAGGATAGAGGCTGGTTTTTTCCACAAACTGTGAGGTAAGTGTTGCGATCCCCGACAATCGCTGCAAAAGATTGAGTGCCACTCGTTCAGCCTTCAACAGATCGACAACTGGCCCGCTTACACTGAGCAGACAATCACCCGCAACAACCTCACAACCATCCTCAACAGCATCCGTACATTGAACGAGTGGATTTTGCAGTGTGAAAACCTCTGCGGCCACGTTGCTAACACCAGCGACCACAAACGACTCCCGTGCAATCAGATCTGCCCGCCCCAGCACATCTTCTGTAAATAGTGACTCGGAGCTCAGATCACCATGACCGATATCTTCCTGTAGGAAAGAACGCAGCAAGCTGTGCAGACAATATTTATCCAATGTCAGCGAGCCTCTTTTCTGCATCTTCAACTTTAGCCATTTTGGCTTCAAGCTCTGCCTGTTTCCCTTTCTCTTTTTCGACGATTGCAGCAGGAGCATTGGCCAGGAATTTTTTATTATTTAACTTGCCGTTAATCTGCTGTAGAGATTTTTCAATCTTCTTTCGTTCACGTCCCAGCTTCTCCTTCTCCTTCTCAATATCTATGAGACCCTTTAGGGGCACATACATCTCAATGTCCTGATAAATATAAGTAGCGGCATCGTCTGGCTTATCACCTTCCGCTGCTACGGTGAGTGATTCAAGACGGGTCATATCTGCAATTGCCTTGGTGAATTTTTCAATCAGTTCAGCTTTTGCAGGGTCTGCACACAGGACGAAGGCATCAATTTTGGTGGATGGATGCACGTCTGCCTCAGAACGGATATTTCGAATTCCGGTGATGATACCCATAAGCAGTCCAACTTTGGCCTCAACGTCTTCATTCTGCCAATCCTGCACCTGTGGATATTCGCTGGTCACCAGCAATGGTCTTTCACCCGGTAATACACTCCAGATCTCTTCTGTGACAAATGGAGTGATGGGATGGATCAGTTTCAGTATGGTTTCCAGCACATGCAGCAATACGCCCCTGGCCTGATTTTGTAAAATTTCGTCTTTTGAAAAGAGATCCGATTTAATCCACTCCAGATACCAGTCACAGAATTCATGCCACACAAACTGATAGAGAACTGATGCAGCATCGTTGAACCGATATTCATCAAGAGCTCGACGTACATCTTTTATGGCCTTGGCGGTGCGACTTAAAATCCACTGGTGAATAAGAGGTAGTTCTTTCGGACTCTTTACAACATCTGTGATACTGGCATCACACTCTTCCACATGCATCATGGCAAAACGGGATGCATTCCAGAGTTTATTAATAAAAAAGCGATAGCCTTCTATACGGTCTTCATCAAGCTTAATTTCTCGTCCCTGAGCTGCAAAGGCAGTCAAAGTAAAGCGCATGGCGTCGGTACCATACTGATCCATAACAACCAGCGGATCGAGTACATTACCTGTGGACTTAGACATTTTCTTGCCATGTTTATCACGAACGAGGGCATGCAAATACACATCTTTAAAGGGTACTTCATCCTCCATAAAATGGAGACCGAACATCATCATTCTGGCAACCCAGAAAAAGAGGATATCGAAGGAGGTGATAAGCACAGAAGTCGGATAAAATGTTTCCAGCTCTTTTGTCTGCTCAGGCCAGCCCATGGTGGAAAAAGGCCAGAGAGCGGAAGAGAACCAAGTATCAAGCACATCTGTTTCCTGCTCAATATTCACGGATTGACATTTGCTGCACTTCGTTGGATCAACGGTTTCCACCATCAATTCACCGCACTCCTGACAACTCCAGGCCGGGATACGGTGTCCCCACCAGATCTGCCGTGAGATACACCAGTCACGGATATTATCCATCCAGGAATAGAAACTGTTGTACCAGTTTTTTGGATAGATATTGATACGGCCCTCACGTACCGCACTAACGGCCTTATCGGCCAGCGGTTTTACCGAAACAAACCACTGCAGGGAGGTCGTGGGTTCCACCACGGTTTGACAACGATAACATTGGCCAACCGCGTGATCATAATCTTCGATTTCTTCTAAAAACCCCTGTTCTTTTAAATCCGCAACGACCTGTTTGCGACATTTAAAGCGATCAAGACCTGCATATTCGCCTGCCTTCTCATTCATAACCCCGTGCTCATCCATCACCTTCATAATTTCAAGCGAATGGCGCAGACCGATTTCATAATCGTCACGGTCGTGAGCCGGGGTTACTTTTAAGGCACCGGTTCCGAAATCTTTCTCTACGTGATGATCAAAAACAACGGGAATAATGCGATCTGTAAGAGGCAGTTTAATTCCCACATCTGCCAGATGGCTGTAACGCTCATCATCTGGATGAACAGCCACACCGGTATCACCAAGCATGGTTTCCGGGCGGGTGGTGGCCACCACGACGTGACCGGAACCATCGGCAAAGGGATAGCGAATATGGTACAGTTTACCTTTTTTATCCTCGTGATCAACCTCATCGTCGGCAAGGGCAGTCAAACAGCGTGGGCACCAGTTGACAATGTAATCACCTTTATAGATCAGCCCCTCTTTATACAAACGGACAAAAGCTTCACGAACAGATGTGGACAGCCCTTCATCCATGGTGAAACGTTCCCGCTCCCAGTCACAGGATGCCCCCATGCGTTTGAGCTGATTAACGATAGTTCCGCCTTTCTCTTTTCGCCAATCCCAAACGCGTTCAACAAAGGCTTCACGTCCCAGATCGTGGCGAGTTTTACCTTCTGTTGCCAACTGCCGCTCAACCACATTCTGGGTAGCAATTCCGGCATGATCGGTGCCAGGAACCCACAAGGTGTTATCGCCGCACATGCGGTGATAACGAACCAGAACATCCTGCATGGTGTTATTGAGGGCGTGACCTACATGTAATACCCCGGTAACATTTGGAGGGGGGATCACCACTGAAAAAGAAGGTTTTCCTTCTTCCATTTTAGCAGCAAAGGAACCTGCTTCAGCCCAGCGATCCAGCCATTTCTCTTCTACATTGTCAAACTCGTAACTCTTCGCAAGAGCCTTTTTTTCTTCTGTATTTTTCATTAAACTTCTTTTCTATTGTAAAATTTTATTTTCAATTTATACCAATTAATAATTTGTAGCGTTCCAAGGTTTTGGCAAAAATATATGCTCGTAAATACGCATGGCATATCTATCAGTCATACCGGCAATAAAGTCACACACCCGACGACGAGCCTGCGCCTCACTGTCCCATCCTTTCTGCGTTGAGGGTTCCCATTCATTGCCATCAAACCGCCCGACTCCGTTTTCCATAAAATAGCCATACAGGTCCCGAATAATACGCTGCGCCTTCTCAAAATCATTATGTACCTGATAAGAACGGTACACGTTTTCGTACAAAAACATACGAAGATCAGTAATAGCCTTGAGCATCTTTTTACTGACATGTAACAGACCATCGCTGGCCGTAAGACTCTCAACAATAATATCCCGTACCATTGCACCTGTTCTTTTCGAATGCCGCTCCCCAACAACTGCACGGATATCAGCGGGTAAATCATTTTCTGTCAGAATCCCTGCACGTAGCGCATCATCCATATCGTGGTTAACGTAAGCCACAATATCTGCCACTCTTACAACCTGCCCTTCAAGGGTATCAGGCAGCTCAGATTGGTTCGTTGGGAAAATATCATTTCGACCTTTGGAATGTTTCACGATACCGTTACGCACCTCAAAGGTGAGATTCAAGCCCTTCCCATTGTTTTCCAGGAAATCAACCACTCGCAGACTGTGGATATAATGACGGAACCCTCTGGGCTGCAACTCATTCAGCGTTGCCTCACCTGCATGCCCAAAAGGAGTGTGCCCCAAATCATGCCCTAAGGCTATGGCCTCTGTGAGCGGGCTATTTAAACATAGAGCTGAAGAAATGGTTCTTGCAATCTGTGAGACTTCAAGGACATGCGTTAGGCGCGTTCGATAATGATCACCTGCCGGTGCCAGAAACACCTGCGTTTTATGCTTTAATCGACGGAAAGTTTTAGCATGGGTGATACGATCCCGATCCCTTTCAAAGGGCATGCGGATATCACACTCATCATCATCTTCTGTCCTTCTTCGACCTGCAGAATTTTTATTGAGTGCGGCATAAGGGGAAAGAATTTCTTCTTCCCGCTCTTCAAGTTGACGCCGAATGGATGTTCCTACAACTGGTGTGTATACCATATCCGTTTACATTTTTACTTTGTTGAATAGCTGTCAAGCTTGCAACGTATAAAATTTACAGGCTTTGTAAAGTTGAAAATCACTTCTTCTGGCCCCAGGTCTCATAAAACACCAGTTCGTCCAGATTTAACCGGGGTAACCAGCCCGCCTTTTCCAGTTCAGGCATCTCGGGAAAATGTGTCACATGGCCAATACAGAGGTAGGCTATCACCACCACAGAATCGGGCAGATTAAATATTTCCCGTAATTTTTCTTCATGGATTATGGAGACCCAGCCAACACCAATGCCTTCCGCCCTGGCAGCCAACCAAAGGTTCTGGACAGCACAAACCGTGGAAAAAAGATCCATGGTTGGCTGTACTGTTCGGCCGATAACCACAGGACCTGTACGCTCCCGGTCGCAGGTAATGAGTAAATTCACAGGGGATTCGCGAATACCCTCGAGTTTGAATCCCTGGTACTTCGTTTTCTTTTCTTCCGAAAACATTTCCGCAGATTCCTGATGCGCTTCTAGAAATCCCTGATGCACCCGCTCTTTCGTTGCTAAATCCCGAACAATCAAAAAGTTCCAGGGCTGCATAAAACCAACCGACGGTGCGTGGTGAGCTGCCCGCAGCAATTTATCAAGCAACTCTTCAGAGATAGGATCTTGGGTGAATTGAGCACGGATATCACGGCGTTGCATAATTGCCTGATACACACCCTCTTTTTGTTCACTGGGAAAGCTAAATGTATTGTTCATATTCTTTTTTTTATCGTTGATCTCGTAAGTATAGCATCTGGCATGGAGAACCTGACTGGAATTTAAAGGGATAAATCTCCACGACACCAGGAGCAGGTTGTTTAACAACAGAAATATCTCGTTGCGAATACCAGACACCGATCCTCTGGCCATCCGGTGCAACAATATATCCACCATCGGTACTGCAAAAGCCTATATCAGAAGTCTGCATCCAAAAAACAGCTTTTTCCAGTTCTTTTTGGGTCCATTCCACCTTATCCCACAAACGGGATTGCAGCTGAAATGTATTACTAAGGGCAATAACAGCATCAGGATCAGGGTAGTTTCCCTGCATAAAATATGTATGATCAGGTAAAATCGTTCCAGCGTGGAAGAGATCTTCAACTTCCAGGCTGCGCTGCAAAGCACGAGAAGCTCCTCCACCATTAACCACACAAGCACTCAGAAACATAAAACAAAACAAGTATAACAACCAACGTAGAGAGAGTTGTCTCAATGATTTTTTATTCTTCATATTGCTATTCCCCCGATATTCTGATAACTTTTATAGCCAAAATCAATACTCACAACTTTACACCAAGGGAGCTACATTATGCTACGAAAACCAATTATTTTCTGTTTTACCGCCATCTTTCTACTCTGCGGCTCACAGGCTCTGGCCGGTGGAGGCCAAAGCTACCCAAATGGCTCTGAAGCTTTTATGGCTGGAGCTGTCCCCCCTCCCGGCACCTATTTTCTCGACTATGCATACTACTACAGTGCTGACAGCATGAAAGATAACAACGGTGACAGCATTGCGGCTTTTGACGATGTTTCTGTACTTGCAAATGTTTTTCGTCTTCTCTGGGTAAGCGACAAACAGATCTTAGGTGGCAACTACGCTGCACACGCCTTTTTACCCGTCCTTGATATTGACCTTAAATTTAAAGCACCTGTGGGGCCTGGATCTAAAAGCAAATACAGTGATACCAGTATTCCTTATGTTATTGTTAACCCATTTATTCTTGCTTGGCATTTACAGGAGGGGAAATTGCACATCGTTGCCACTCCTGCAGACATTTACATCCCCACCGGACAGGATGATGGCAATATGGCAAGCGTCGGGCACAACTTCTGGACGTTTGAACCTGTGATAGGTATTACCTACATGACCGGTGGCTGGGAATTCTCAGGAAAATTCATGTATGACTTCAATACCACCCAAGACGATTACGCAACCGTATATGGTGTTGAAGTTGACCGTGACCCGGGCCAGGAATTTCATTTTGACTATTCCGCATCCTACGCGATTAACCCAACTCTTCGTATCGGCCTGAACGGCTATTTCTACACCCAGGTAACCGATGATAAATACAAAATCGACAGCTCAATTCCTGCCCCGGTTCAGGCCCTGTTAAAACGAGACGAGGGAAATCACAGCCAGGTTTTCGCCATGGGCCCTGGTATCTGGTACAATCACAAGAATATGTTTTTCTCCCTGCGTAATCAATGGGAGATGGCAGCTAAAAACAAGACTGAAGGATACAATGTGTGGGCTAAATTCACCTATGCGTTCTAGACAAATCCGAAATAACGAACTTGAGAGTTAACTAAAAGGCTGCATGACTATTCATGTGGCCTTTATTTTGTTTAACACCTGGGCAAGATGCTTTGCCTTTACCTTACTGCCAACAGCTGCCAAACCCTGCTGCCATTGCATAAGGCAACCTGAACAGCTTGTGGTTACTACATCCGGTTGCAACGTTAACACATCCGCAACCAACTGATCTCGGATGCGGCCTGAAATCTCAGGTTGGGCAATATGAAAAAGTCCTCCCTGTCCGCAACATCGTGGCCCATCAGGTAGTTCCAGAATTTCTACGTTTCCACTCTTTCTCAACTGTTCCCGCGAGCGGTCAACAATCTGATCATTGTGACGCATATGACAGGGATCGTGATAAAAGACTCTGATTTTTGAGTCCTTTGTTTTCAACTCTACTGGTTGTACAACCTCATGTTCCTCCAGAAGTGAGCTAAACTCCACAAGGCGTGACGTTATGTTTTCAGCACGTTGCAGCCATTCACTCTCCCCCGCGAAAAGCGTTGGATATCGCTGTAGCTGGGCCAGACAAGATGCACAAGAGACCATTATCGGCCCATCTCTTTGCTCAAGAACCTGAATATTCTGCCGCCCTTTCTTTCGTGCTCCTTTGACATCTCCAGCAGCCCAATCGGCAAGCCCGCAACAGGCAAGGGAGCCTGAAAAGGTCAGTGTAACAGCATGGTTTGCGAAAAGAGAACGACAGGATTCAAGGGAAGTAGGAGAAATGTAACGTGCGGCACAACCAGGGAACCAACTGATTGTTTTTGTGTCTTCTAGCTGCATGGAAGGCAGACTACTTTTTTCACGAAAAGGCTGGCCTGAGGGGGCATCTGCAAACATAGCCAGACGCAATCGTAAACCTGAACTTTTAGGTAAGTATGCCCCTAACAGTTTTTCGCCCGCACTTCCTAAAACACGAAGACCCGCCAGACTTTCTGGAACAGCCAGCAGTTTACGGGCCAAATACTTTTCATAGCCATGCGGACCGGCAACAGAAGAAAAGCTGTTGCGAGCATTCACAAGCTCTTTACTGATATCAATGGAACGTGGACAAATCGCGGAACAAGCTCCACAGAGCAGACAGGCGGAAAAGATATCCACAAATTCAGTACTGGCCTCTGCCACCCCCAACACATTTAGGAGATGCAGTTTTCCTCTAGCGGTGTGGGACTCCTGTCCGCTACTCTGACAAACCGGACAGACAGCAGAACAGGCTCCACATTTTGCACATTTAACTTGTGACAAAGAATCTACTCAAACCACTATTTTGCCCAGAGCAAATAGGCCTTGATAAACGAATCAAGGCCACCGTCAAGCACAGCATCCACATTTCCCACCTCAACTTCAGTACGATGATCTTTGATCATCCGATAAGGCTGCAGAACATAGGAACGAATCTGACTCCCCCAGGATATCCCTTTCTTATCACCGGACAAACCTTCTGCTTCTGCAGCCTGTCTTTCCTTTTCTTTTTCGTATAACTGGGCAGCCAGCATTTTCATGGCTGTATCTTTATTTCTATGCTGAGACCGCTCATTCTGACACTGCGCCACAACACCTGTGGGCAGATGCGTTATACGGATGGCTGAATCGGTCTTATTAACGTGCTGGCCACCGGCACCACTGGCACGGTAGGTATCAATTCGTAGATCTTTATCTTCGATTTCAACGTTAATGTCGTCATCAAGCTCGGGCATAACCATAACGGATGCAAAAGATGTGTGTCTTCTGCCACTTGCATCAAAGGGTGAAATACGAACAAGGCGATGAATACCAAGTTCCGATCGCATATAGCCATAGGCGTAGCGCCCCTTAATCATAATGGTAACACTTTTGGTACCCGCTTCATCTCCTGCCAGGATGTCAAGAATATCTGCCTTGAAACCTTTACTTTCAGCCCAGCGCAGATACATACGCAATAAAATCCCGACCCAGTCCTGGGCCTCGGTACCACCGGCTCCTGCATGGATGGAGATCATCACGTTGTTTTCGTCATGTTCTCCTGAAAACATGCACTCAAGCTCTGCCATACCAAGCCGTTCTTCTATGGCGGGAAGATTGGATGCTATTTCATTCTCCATGTCAGAATCTTTTTCTTCTGTGGCCATTTCAAGCAGCAGACTATTCTCCTCAGCGTCCTCCCAGGCTTCTTCCCAGCTTTTTATGGCATCCTGTAGGGCTCCCAGTTGTCTCTGAACCTTTTTAGCCCGCTCCTGATCATCCCAGAATCCGGGCATCAGAGTTTGCTGCTCTAATTTTTCTAGATCGTCCTTCTTGTGATCAAGGTCAAAGATGCTCCTTCAAGGCCAGCATTCGACCTTGCAGATCCTGCAGTTTATTTCTTGAGACTGCGGCTCCTGTTTCTGTTGACATTGTTACAACTCCCTATATTCTTTACTTATATGGTGGCATCGTATTTATGCCCGTAGTTAGGATGAAAACCCTCCATCACCTTCATTGCTGCATATTTTCGCCTCAGATGTGAAGTCTTTTACTTAACCATCTAAATTCTGGGTTTATACGAGTTTATCTTATATTATTTTTCATTCATCGTTTCCGCATAACGAAAACAGTAGCAATCAGAGTCAAAGTAAGACAGAGCAGAGGAAAAGCAAATCCCCCACGAACAAAAACTGTTCGTTGTTCCATTAGTGCAACCCGTCCCGTACGTTGCCAGTTGACAAAAAGTGGTGATTCTTCCTGCGTTCGCCCCAAAGGATCAATAAATGCTGAAAAACCTGTATTGGCAGAACGTACTATGGAACGTCTTGTTTCAACGGCTCGTAACCTGGTCATAGCCAAAGTCTGGTACGGTGCACTTGACTTTCCATACCAGGCATCGTTGGTAATATTCACCAGAAGATTAGCCCCTGTATCCACCCACTTTCTGGCAATATCAGGAAAGACAGACTCGAAACAGATTAATACCCCAATCCTGCCATTCTTACAAGCGGGAGGATCTGCAATTTCTCCCGGTATAAAATCTCCTACTCCTTCGACTAATGGTGCGATAAAAGGGAGAAACTTCTTAAAAGGAACATATTCACCAAAGGGCACCAGATGGCTTTTGGATGTTCGGGCTGCTAGCTTCCCGTAAGTGTTAAACAGCAGACTTGAATTATAGAATTTTATGGCATTTTCAGACAAAACGTCCCGCTCATACCAGGGTGAACCAGTGAGAAGCATCACCTCTTCATCCTGTAAAAACTGGGAGATGGGCGACAAAAGCGGATGCCCCAACGGATAAAAGGGCAATGCAGTCTCCGGCCACAGCAGCAAATCGGGCACCACGTCAGCACGCATCAGCAACCTGCTCTGTTCGATATAGGTTTTTACCGTTGTACCTTGTCTTGTGGGATCCCACTTCTGTCCCTGATCGATATTGCCCTGTACCACTCCCACGTTTAGAGATGCAGCAGTGACGAGCTGCGACTCAATATTTTGCATACGCCACACAGAGTATGAACCAGTAACCACCAAAAGCAGGACAAGCGACACAGCCATTGCCGTACGGCTCCGGAGTTCTTTTTTATGCAACAGAAGAAGTCCAAAAAATGTATTCAGCAAAACTATAATAAACGTCAGACCATGGTGACCCCAGATATCAGCCGATTGCATAAGAAGCGAGACACCTGCCATGCCATACCCCAGATCCATCCAGGGAAACCCTGAAAAAACGACCGACCGCAGATAATCCATGGCAACCCAAACAGCAGGAATAAGCCACAGGCAGATAAAAGGAGAAAAGCGTGCCACAAAGCAACGGGTAAGCATGGCAAAGACCACGTAATAGACAGCCAGATACAAGCAGAGCAACAACAGGGCAGGAACAGAAAAATAGAGTGGCAAACCTCCATAATGGCCAATGACAAAAACGATCCAGTAGAGTTGAACAAGAAAGTGAACAGTTCCGAAAAAAAAGCCAAATAAAAATGCCTGTCGACCACTGCCCCTGTTAATACACACCAGAAAAGGAACACAGGCAAATACCAGAAGAGGCCACAAGCCACCTCCTCCCGGTAGGGCCAGTACCAACAAAATAACGGAGACACAACAGGCAGCAATTCCGTGGCGAGTACTGAATGGAGTATCAAAAATTGGCTTCATACCGTTTTTTTTCCTTTTCTCTTTTCTATTTGCCATCCTCTTACTATAGTAGCCAGCGTTCGAGAGTGTTACCAGGAGATCCTAGTCAGTTTGCATATACCATAATTACACAGCGCTGACAGTAAGTAACAATATATAAAAGAGGTAGCAATTGGAAGGAAAGGTTCTTATCGCCAACAGGGGCGAAATCGCCATCCGCATCATGGAAGCCTGTCAGGATCTTGATCTTGAATACGTGGTGGTTTACACAGCGGCTGACAAAGATTCGGAGCATGTGCAGCGAAATATCACCGAAGGCCCCGGCCAGAATGCCTGGCGCATCAACAGTTACACCGAGCCAAACGATATTTTTGCAGTGGCCACCCACACTGAATGTACCGCTATCCATCCCGGATACGGCTTCTTCTCGGAAGACTTTCGTTTTGCCAGACGTGCCGCAACCCGTGATCATTCACTCATCTTCATCGGCCCCAACTGGGAAGTGATTAAAAGTCTTGGTGATAAAATCAACACCAAGAAAGTGGCCAACCAATTAAATATCCCCACCATTCCAGGTACAGACAGCCCCATTTATAATGAAATGGAAGCTGAAGAGATCGCTCTGCATCTCCTGGAAAGCCAGAAGTTACAGCAAATTGAACGCCCTTCAATCCTTGTCAAAGCTGCCGCAGGTGGCGGAGGCATGGGCATTGAAGAAGTAACGGAAATTGCCGAGTTTCGCCGCATCTACAGACAGGTGCAAAGCTATGCGAAGCGCCAATTTGGCGATGCCGGTGTCCTTATTGAGCAATGCCTCACAGACTACAACCATCTGGAAGTGCAGCTCCTCTGCTCCCGACATGGTGAACGTATTCACTTCAGCTCCAGAAACTGTACAATACAGTCCACGGGACGTCAAAAACGGGTGGAAGCAGCACCCGGATTCCATGCATCCTGCTTTAATTATGATTTTGATGAGAAAAAGGTTCTTGATCAAATCGTTGAGTATTCACTCAAACTTGCGGCTCATGTTCGATATGACAACGTCGGCACCTGGGAGTGGATCGTATCCCGTTCCGGCCAACCTTATCTTCTTGAAGTCAACACCAGAATCCAGGTAGAAAACGATGTTTCCGCACGTATCAGTTATCTCGACGGCAAACATCCCAACCTTATTCGTGAACAGATCCGACTGGCTCTGGGTGAAAAGATTGGCTACAAACAGAATCAGGTGGAATTCAGGGGAGCCTCCATCGAGCTGCGTATTGTAGCTGAAGACACCAAGCGTGGATTTGCTCCATGGATTGGCACCATCACCGACTTTAAATTCCCTGATTATGACTGGTCGGTTGTCTACACCCATGTTCCAACAGATCGGCCATATATGATTCCCAGTGAATACGACCCAAACCTTGCCCTGGCACTTGTCTGGGGAGAAAACATTGATGAAGCAAAGCAGCGTGCTGCTCAATTTATTAAAAAAGTTCGTATTAAGGGCAAAGACTCTCAAGGAAATAAGATCATCACCAATCTTGAATACTTAAAAGACAATCTGGATCGACTGCTTACTTTCTAACTGCTGGTAGACGGCGGAGATATTATACAATGATTGAACTACTTAAACTGCTCCAGAAGATCGAGGAGCGCATCAACTATCTTATACAGATTAAAGATTTCACCAACTGGGGTAATCTTTTCGAGTTTCAGGAAACCTGCACCAAGCTCAAGCAGAATCCTTACGACTACACAGAAGAACAGTTTCAGCTGGAGATCAGGAAACTGAACGAATCCATCACCTTCCTTGAAGAGCGTGCAGAAGAGCAGCTCACCCCCATGGAACGGGTTCGTATTGTACGTACCGTTGAGCGTTTCAGCCTCAAAGATATCCTTGAAAACGTCTACGAAGATTACACCGAGCTTGGCGGCCAGGATGAGGCTAATATCGATCCGGCTATGGTTTGTGCCAAAGCCACCATCGTTCGAAAAATCAAAGGCAAGCCATACACCGCAACAGTTATGGTCATCGGCCAGGAAACTGGCCACGGCGAAGAATTTCGAAACGGCGGCTCCTGCCTCCCTGAAGGAAACGAAAAAGCCCTTCGGTACATGAAGGTTGCAGAAACCGAAGGCATCCCCATCCATTTTTACATCTTTACCCCCGGCTCATTCCCTATTGAAGAGTATCCCGGTGCAGCACAGCAGATTGCCAGAAATATCTATGCCATGACAAAACTGCGGGTACCCACCGTATCACTCATCTCTGAAGGTGGATCAGGTGGCGCAGAAGCCATTGGCCTTACAGATTTCAGGCTTATGTGCTCCCACGGCTATTATTCTGTTATCTCTCCTGAGGGAGCTGCGGGCATTGAAGGTAAAGTAAAAGAAGGCCAGAAGGTTTCCAAAGAGCTGGTGGAGGTATGTGCCGAGCGCTTAAAGCTCACCGCTATCGATAACCGGACCCTTGGTACCATCGATGCAATTGTTAAGGAACCACCCTTAGGTGCCCGTCACGACGACTTTGCCTTTTTCAGTCAGATTCGCGCTGAAATCACCCGTGCCACAGATAAAGTTGTGCTCAGTGCCAAAAGCTTCAAGGCCTTTCGTGACTGGGAAAACAAAAGACGAAAAAAGAAGACTGAACGAAAAGACCTGGCCGTTGACATCCCCTGGGATCTCACCCGTGATGAGCAGCGCAGACTCCTCAATCTTCGCTCAAAAAAATACCGGGATATGGCTATGATAGGCTTTGCCGGTCACCCGGACCCCACCGAATCCCTGTTTAAAGAGTTTCAGGTAAAAAGTGAAAACGTATATTACAATCTTCGCTATGATGTACTGAAAAATTCCCAAAAGCATGTCAAAAAAATCATGCGGGATTTCTCAGGCGAAGGCTCGGTAATCATGAAAAAGTTATCCAGCCCGTTAAATACTGTAAAAGAATACTTTGCAAAAGATGGTGCAAATAAACCACCTAAGCAGATCACTTATAACGGTTCACCCATTGTCACCACTCCCATCCTCGACCCGCTTGATCTGACTGACACCTACACCAGTCCCAGAGCAAATGAAGATCGTACAATAAGTTGTCCAAACAGTGCCACCCATGGCTGTAAGGATCTCTGGATTCCTGATCTGTTTGGTGAATTCGGCGGAGTTTGTGAAAACTGCGGACACCACTTCCCCATGGAACATAAATGGTACCTGCGTAATATTTTTGACCCGGACTCCATCTTTTATTTTGGCACGGATATCACATCAGGTAACCCCCTGAACTACACCGGATTTGACGAGCGCCTGCAACTGTCAAAAGACAAAACCGGACGTAAAGCCGGAAACATGACCTTTATTGCAAAAGTCATGGGTATTAAAATCGTTGTGTCCATGCTCTACCGTGACTTTAGAAGCGGTACTGTTGGCGCAGCTGAAGGGGAAAAATTTGTCCAGGCCTGCGAACTTGCCAAACGTAAAAAACGTCCCCTACTCTCTTACGTGCATACCACGGGTGGTATCCGTATCCAGGAAGGCACCTTAGGTGTTACCCAGATGCCAAAATGTACCATGGCTGTGCGTGAATATATTGATGCCGGCGGACTCTACATTGTGGTCTATGACAACAACTCTTATGCTGGCCCTGTTGCCAGTTTCCTTGGCTGCTCCCCTTACCAGTTTGCCATCCGTTCCAGTAAGGTTGGTTTTGCAGGCCCACGAGTTATCCGGGAAACCACAGGAACCAACATTCCACCGGATTATCATTCCTCCCGCAATGCACTAAAACGAGGAAGTATCCAGGGAATCTGGGATAGAAGGGAATTTCGTAGAAATCTCCATAAGTCCCTGATGACCATGGGCAGTCCTAGCCTTTATTATAGGTGATTTTTACCACACCGATTACACACGACACACAGGAAAAGTGCTTACCCATTTATCAATCGCCGGGAGTGGGAGAATTTTTCCAGCATGAGCGGTGAACGGTTTCTAAAAACACAAGATTATAGCCGGACTAAAAATAAGCTCTACCGATTTCTAACTAATTAATCAACAGTTACAACGACAAAGCACTTAATCCATACCGGATTAGGTGCTTTTTTATTTTACACCTGCTATGCTGAATCAGTAATGTTTGGTTGAGATGTTATACATGGTATGGTGTGGAGACACAGTATGTTCGAAGAAAAACGGAAATTCAAACGAATCGCCAGCAATGTTCGGGTAGGATTTCGAAAAGAGCAGGCCGACAGAGAAACAGAAGATTACTTTCAAGGCGTAGCTGAAGATTGCGGCCTGAGCGGAATGTTCCTGACAACAGAGCATTTGATGCCAAAAGGAAGTATTGTATCACTGAGTTTTCAGTTTACAGATAATGAAGGTGAAACGGTAGTAATTCAGGCCCAGGCTGTTGTTCGCTGGACGCAACGTTTTCGTAAACCGAAAGGCATGGGATTGGAGTTTTTTGAATTTAGTGGATTGGGAGATCGGAACTTTGAAGAATGCCTTCAACAGCTTCTCCAATAATCGATTTGCACCCAAAACGCAGGAGTGTAACATCCAATGTACATAACAGGACTGTCGATAATCACTGCTCTCGCCCTACTTTGCCTGCTCAGCAAGTCAGTCCGTAATCAACTCAAGTTTCTTGTAGTCCCACTCTTGACCCTTTCGGTAGCGTCCCTGGCCTACTATGCCATTACCGGAAAGCCACCAACTCAAATACCCGGTGACATCAATAGCTACTTTAGCAAGTCACAGCTACAAGATGAACCAAGCCATAAATATTATCAAGACCCTGACAAACGATACGGCGACCAGGTAAAATAAGATGGTCTCGTAAAAACCCCAGAAACAGGATGGGGTTGTAAAAACTCTTCATCTGCTTCGTTATTGCACATGGATGGTCATTAATTTTCCATCCTTTGGGCTTTTACAGCGAATAATGGCAGAGGCTCCCTTTCCTGTAAGAGGAGTTGTATAGTGCGTAATAATCTGCTTCACCCCGGGAACAGGCCGCTTAAATAACCACGTTACTATTTTCTTTTTCGCATTGTACTTTGTATAAGCCGGAAGCGTATTCTCCACGCTTTTCCCCGCGGGAAGATATTGTTTCACGATGACAGAACTTGGCGCAGGATCTTCAATAATAATCTCGAGCACACTCCTCTTACCGCTGTTTTCCAGATACCTTGCCTGAAGTCCCTCAGCCTGAACAGTAGCCGTCAACAATACCAGAGCAAGAAGTTGTAACAGTAAGCAACATTTTATTAATCTTTCTGTTTTTTGCATCTTTTTCACACTCCTGCTGTAAACACCTTCAAGGAATAATTTCAAATGCTAACTCCTTTGTATTCCACGTATAGCCAGAGCCCATCCAGATGGATTCAACTTCCTCCACATCAATATTCAGCCCTTTTACCAGGTCAAAATCATCATAAACAGCCAGTAGTTCCTCATCGTCAATCACATTATTTTTATCACTGTCAGCCCAATGAAAATCTGACAATATTAGACGACTCCGGCCTGCAATACTGACTTCCTGCCGACGGGCTTGACGAACAAGCAACGAGCCCTGAAAGAAAAGCAATTCATTGTTTTTTGCAACAGACGTGCAGCTGGCAAGATAAGAGAACCGTTTAAGACCGGAGACATCTCTTGCCACCCATTTCACAAAGCCATGATCGACTGTAGTGGCCTGTGGTACTGAGTGCAACACAGAGCAGCCTAGCGGCAGCTCTTCTTTCAATAACAGAGAGATTGTATCCGTCGTGGCAAGTTCGACCTCAATCAACACAGGAAAAACATGACCGGGAGCAGAATGCTCAGGAACAATCCTTTTTGCAGAAAAACTTGCCACTTGCCCACCACCAAAATTCATAAATACAAGGGCAATGGCTCCACAAAAAAGTGCAGCCAGGGCAATTACAATTGTTTTTTTATTCTTGAAAAAACCGGCAGAAACAACAGAGCTGCTTTCCACCTCCTGCACCTCTTCCGCCAAATCAAGCAGATCTTGCAAAGCAACAGCAAGCACATCGGCCAGCTTTATTGCATTTTCTTCCTTAAGAGTGGGGGATTCCTGTCGTTCCCAGCGCGAGATTGTCTCTGTGGTCACTCCCACAGCAGTAGCAAGGTAGAGCTGTGTCAGACTCTGTCCCTCCCGAAGTGAGCGTAACCTGTTGCCACTGATTTGTACCATGGCAATTCCTGTTTTTACTGTTTTTTGATCTGACATTGCTTAAGGTAACTAATTTTCCTTTCCACTGGCCTTTAACAAACAAAGGTATTTTCCACTCAACTCACTCCTGCAGTGTACGCCTTTCCCTGCAATTTTCAACGTTCTTTTGCATATCCACAAAGAAAACAAATGAAAACGACAAGCACGCAACAATCTGTTTTTACAGGCATACGAAGACGACATGCACCCGACATCTCCCGATATCGTCTTTTTTCTTTCCCGGTTACGCCCTACAGTAAAGGCAAAGGAAAGGGCATCATGCCCGCAACCGATCATTTAACACAGAGGAATACAAATGAAAAAAGTAACCAGCCTGCTGGCAGCAAGTCTCTTCTTTGCAGCAATATTCACCACCAGTGTTTATGCAGCTACTCTCAGGTGTACGGTTGAGAAAGTTGAGGGCAATGTAGTAACTTTGGATTGTGGCGACAAAGCAGTAACCCTCGAAGCCGGTACTGAAGTCAAAGTAAAGACTGCCAGGGCCAAAACTGCTGCCATTGAAGGGTGCTGATCGGCTCATTAATTCTGACAAGCCAAGAGAATAAACATGGAATCTGATAAGAATCCGTGTTTATTCTTTTATCCAGCCTACAACTGCTTCCACAAGTTCATCTTCATGTTCCGATAGAGCCAGGACTCCGCCAATCCCTGTGGAGGAGAAAAGATGGTAAACAAGAAAACCATTGTTAAATAACTCTTATTTTTCATTTTCTCTTCTCCATGGTTTACGTTATAGAACTGGCAATTTCCCAAAAGGCTCCAACTTGTGGCAAACGCATACTTTTTTTCATTGCACAAATACCAATGGAAAAGGACTCCAGCTCTGGATCAACAGCCACAATATCAATCTGTCTCTTGAGAGGACTCTTCTCCAGTACAAGCCCCGGCACCACGCCCACTCCGCAACCAAGAGCAACCATGGCAATAATCGCCTCATTTCCAGCGACTTGTGCGTAGATACTAGGAACAATACTTTTCTCTTGAAACCAACGATCAGTCCGCTCACGGCTCAGCCCAAAGTTTGCCATAATCACCGGCGTTTCTTCCCAATCAATCTGGCCTTTATGAAAACGTATGGTCTCAGGAAAATCGGAAGGAACAATAAAGACCAGAGGTGTTTCAAGGATTTTCAGAAATTCAACACGCTGGGGGAGACTATCCGGCAATGCGGCAACCGTAATATCCACTTCCTGGTTCTGTAGCTTGCTGAGGGCCAGAGCCGCATCTCCTGTCTGTAAAGTAATATGTACATTTGGATGCACTGAACGAAATTTTTGAAAAATTACGGGTAAGATAGAATAAGCGGCAGTAACAGAACAGTATAAAGATATCTCTCCGCCAAGCACGTCTTCAGTGGAAAGATCACCACGCAGCACCTCAAAACGCTGCAGGACATCATCGGCATAGGAACGAAATGCTCTACCTGCCGTTGTAAGACTGACGGAACGATTGTCGCGTAGAAAAAGTGTTTCACCTAACTCTTCTTCAAGGCGCTGGATAATTCTGGTCAGGGCCGATGGTGTCACATGGCAGGCACGACTAGTCTGCCCGAAGTGAAGTGATGATGCCAAATGTTTAAATAGTTTTAACTCTCGATTATCCATTGCGCCCCAATTGTTTCGTATTTTGCAATACTATATTACAATTAAGTCACTTGACGCAATACCTATATTTGTTACTGTTACTCCATATTATTATAGTAGTGTTATGTTTTTAAGTTGAGAGCAAAGGGCCCAAAGCCACCTCCTCAATAAACTAAACACCTTTACTCTATTTATCTAAAAAAAGGAGCCACTTCATGTCAAACAACTATTTCAACAACCTCCCCCTTCGTCTCCAGCTTGAAGAACTTGGCCAGTGCCGCTTTATGGATATATCAGAATTTGACGGTGTGGAAGCACTAATGGGCAAAAAAATCGTAATCGTTGGTTGCGGCGCCCAGGGGTTAAACCAGGGACTCAACCTTCGCGATTCCGGCCTTGATGTTTCCTATACCCTTCGCGATGCTGCAATTACCGAGAAACGTCAATCATGGAAAAATGCCACAGAGAACGACTTTAAAGTTGGCACCTACGAAGAGATGCTGCCCGACGCTGATCTTGTTATCAACCTTACCCCCGACAAGCAGCATTCAAATGTAATTAAGACAGTTATGCCTTTCATGAAAAAAGACGCATGTCTCTCTTACTCCCACGGCTTCAACATCGTAGAAGAGGGTATGAAAATCCGTGAAGACATAACCGTTGTTATGGTTGCTCCCAAATCTCCAGGAACGGAAGTTCGTCAGGAGTACAAACGTGGATTTGGTGTTCCAACCCTGATTGCTGTGCATCGTGAAAATGATCCACAGGGAATCGGCTGGGACGTTGCCAAAGCCTACGCCGCAGGAACTGGCGGACACCTCGCCGGTTGTCTGCAATCTTCTTTTGTAGCTGAAGTAAAATCGGATCTTATGGGCGAGCAGACCATCCTTTGCGGAATGCTGCAAACAGGCTCTCTCCTCTGTTTTGATAAGATGACCGAAAAGGGCATGGATGCAGCCTACGCCGTTAAACTTATCCAGTACGGATGGGAAACCATCACCGAAGCCCTGAAGCATGGCGGTATCACCAACATGATGGATCGCCTGTCCAATCCTGCAAAAATTCGCGCCAATGAGCTTTGCGAAGAGATGAAGGTTATTCTCGAACCACTTTTTCACAAACACATGGATGATATCATGTCTGGCCATTTTTCCACAACCATGATGGAAGATTGGGCGGTGGATGATAAAAACCTTCTTCGCTGGCGCAAAGAAACCGGTGAGACTACCTTTGAAACTACGGCGGCAGCTGATACAGAGATCAGCGAACAGGAATACTTCGACAAGGGAATCCTGATGGTAGCCATGATAAAAGCGGGCGTTGAGCTTGCATTTGACACCATGGTATCCGCTGGAATCAAAGAAGAATCAGCCTATTACGAATCCCTGCACGAAACCCCACTGATTGCCAACCTTATTGCCCGTAAAAAACTCTATGAGATGAACGTTGTTATCTCCGACACTGCGGAATATGGCTGTTACCTTTTTAACCATGCCGCACTGCCTCTGTTACAAGATTTCATGAAAGGTGTGGATACAGATGTAATTGGTAAGGGAATGGAAACCAGCGACACGGGTGTTGAAAACGTTGAACTCATTGAGACCAACGAATCAATCCGTTATACCGGTGTTGAACTCATTGGTGAAGAACTGCGCTCCTACATGAGCGCCATGAAGCCAATTTTATAAAAATTGGAAATTCAGGTGTTTAGGCCATTGATCTAAACACCTTCTGCCTACATTCTTTAAAAGCGATGATTAAACAACTTTTCCTACCCGTTGGTTTACTCGTGGCAGTTTTTGCTGCCCTCCTGCTCCCCGCAGGAGGGCATTTTATTTCAGACAACTCTGGTCTGAGGATCATTGTCTTTATAATTTTCCTGGTAAGCGGTTACCAAACCAGCAGCGGTGGCCTGTCACTGGACAAGCGTTTGTTTCTCCTGCTTGCAATAAGTTCTTTTATTTCCCTCTTGCTGGCACCCCTTATAGGTATAATTGTCAGTCAGATTTTAAACCTCTCTCTGCCCCTCGCCATAGGCCTTATTATCATCAGTACAGTGCCTCCCACCATATCATCGGGTGTGGTTATCACTGAAGTGAGTCGGGGCAACACAATACTGGCCCTATTCCTTACCATAACTATCAACATAATTGGCATCTTCACCATGCCCTTTGTCCTTGATATCAGTCTCCGAGCTGCAGGCTCCATCGACATTGACCAGACGGCCCTACTGCTAAAAATGCTCTTCTTTGTTCTCCTCCCCTTTGTAATCGGTAAAATGATACGTCGTATCAGCGGTAAAAAAACTGTGTCGCCACTCTGGAGTTACATTAATTCCAGCTGTGTTATTCTTATGGTCTACTCTTCCGCATCCATCTCCAACAATGCTTTTACAGGACTCACCACCACAGACTACTTTCAAATCTTCGCTGCCGTTGCACTGGTGCACCTTCTGCTTCTTGTCATTAATAACCTGACAGGAAAACGGTTAAACCTCAGCTCTGCCGACAACAAAGCCTTACTCTTTGTAACCTCGCAAAAGACACTGGCCATTGCACTGGCAGTCCTTGCAAATATTAATTTTGAGACCGGCAGTGCAATTGTTGTCTGCCTGGCTTTCCACTTTTTCCAGTTGTTTGTTGACTCTGCCCTGGCAGCGGTTCTGCAAAAGAAATAATTTTTTTACTCTGTTCTTTGACAAGCCTCTTTTTCTCTGATATCCTCCCTTTAACTACCTATCGGTATCAAGTGCCACAAAGACTCCTAACATACTAGAGCTTCGGCTCTCATTTATTGAACAGGTTCTCTTTCATGCTAAACAAAACACAGCTAGACTCATCTCTCTGGATTCGCCTCTGGCAACCTTTTCTTGCCCTTTCTGTCTATAAAAAATTCTTACTGGTTCTGGCTAGTTTTCTCTGTGGTTATCTCGCCATCGGATTCCACAGTTATTTATTTATTGCGAGTCTGAGACAGGAGCTTCATTTTGCCTGTGGTGGAGATGAACATCTAGCAAATGCACTTGCTCTCCTGGATAGTTATCTCACGCATGTGATAATCCTGGTTATTCTGGTTATGATCTTTATGAGCCTGACGAGTTTTTTATGCATACGAACCCTGGTAGATTTTCTTGACCAGATGATCTGCTCACTCCAAACCCTGATCAACAGGGGCGATAAAAACCAAACATGCCGCCACGGTACAGAAATACCGGTACTTACACAGGACAAAATCGGAGAAGTTGCTTTACTGGTAAACGGACTCACACGTCATATCCGTGACATATCCCTGTTTAGAAGAACCATCGAGGCCGACGAGACCGTTGGTGAAGTCTACAACCGACTGGCCTATGTTTTTAAGGAAACATTACATCTCAGCACATTTATTATTTGGGAAGTCCGGGAAAAAGACGACTCCATAGAACCAGTATATACCTGGCCACCCGAACTGGAATACGAGACGTGCGAAATGAGTGCCTCCCGAATCTGTCGGGCACGACGAACAGGAGAAGTGATTTCATCTGCCGGTTTCCCCAACATTTGCCCCGTGTTTCCCCTCTCTGATGTCATGACCCATACCTGTGTTCCCATGATCGTTTCAGGAAAAGTACTTGGGGTTGTTCAATTCTTCACGCTCTTTGTCGACAGTAGTGAACGCGCAGCACAATTACGGCAAAACCAGCACCTTGCCGGCCTCTATCTTGCCGAGGCACTTCCGGTACTGCACGCTAAGCGCCTGGCCTCCAATCTTCATGAAATGGCCACCAAAGACGCCTTAACCGGCCTTGCCAACCGACGATTTCTGGAAACAAATATCAACCCAATGCTTGCTGGTACTAAACGACGAAACAGCACCATGGCCATTCTCATGTGTGATATGGATTTCTTCAAACAGGTAAACGATGAACATGGGCATGACGTAGGTGACGAAGTCCTAAAAACTCTTGCCACCATCCTACAAGAAGGTGTGCGAGCCTCAGATATCGTAATCCGATACGGTGGTGAAGAATTCCTGATACTGCTCACCGACTGCGAGGCAGAGAAAGCAACAGAGGTCGCAGAAAAGATACGGACAGCCGTGGAAGAACAGTTATTCCGTGCGGAAGCCATCAGTATTCGCAAAACCCTGAGCATCGGTGTCTCTATTTATCCTGTGGACGGCGAAGGATTCTGGGAATGCATCAAACACGCTGACATTGCTCTTTACCAGGCAAAAGATACCGGCAGAAACAAGGTAATACGTTTTACCCCATCCATGTGGGAAGGAGAGAATTACTAAGCATATCACCACTTACAATCACTCTAAAAACATTTCCAACTGATCCTGCAATCACCAAAATCAAGATCCACAAGAAATGAACTTTCCTGTTCCGTTTTCAGAATTATATCCTTTTCATGGTTAACATTTTTCCGAGTTACTACCCGACCTCTTAACACGTTAACGACACTATCCTTTGCAGAATTATTCCCGCTTTTCTTATCAAAAGGATTGTTCAATAAAAGAGCTCATCACAGGTTCATTTCCTTCCGCTGTCAAGTTCCCTTACTAGAAAATCAATAGCGTTGCATTCACATTGTTATTATTCCAGTTGCGTCTTAATTGAACAAGAAGAAAGATATTCACCTCCGTTATCATTTTAGTTGTTTTCACCCGTATCGCCTGATATCATTAAATTACTACACATTCTTGCCTCTAATTCAACGGTCGCATTGTGTACGTTTGGTAGTGTTATGGGAACCATTTTGGCCAATGGGTTTTACTGGGTATCTAGGTTACCTGCTTTTGTATCTGTAAAACAATATGATGTTTAATTTCTTCTGAAGGAAACAAATGAAACTGCATACAAAACTATTAGTTACCATGTTATCTGTTTTGACGATTTTTGCGATAAGCCTTGGAGGGATTCAATATTATTACATGAGCAAAAACAGTAAAGAAGAGATTGTTAACTATAGAATCGAGCAGATGGATCAGGTAAAGCAAAATTTAAAAAATTACGTGGACATCGCCTATGAAAGCATCGAAGCAAATTATAGAAACAGCCAGGACAAAAAGTGGCTTGAAAAACAATATGGTCCTGGTCTTGTAAATGTTGTCGACATGGCAGAGAGCCTTATCCGGGAAAACAAGCAACTAGTTGCCAACGGCACAATTAGTATGGCTGAAGCACAAAAGCGTTCCGCTGACTCCATTGAAAAACTGCGCTACAACAATGGAACAGGATATCTTTGGATTAACAATACAGCAAAACCATATCCTCGAATGATTATGCATCCAACCGTTCCGTCTCTAAACGGAACACTCTTAAACAACGTAAAATATAATTGTGCTCTTGGGAAAAAGCAGAATTTATTTCAGGCTTTTGTTGACGTTACCGAAGATAATGGCGAAGGTTTCGTCGATTATCTCTGGCCAAAACCAAGCAAAGATTCTCTGATGGAAGAACAACCGAAACTTTCCTTTGTTCGATCAGTTCCTGAATGGGATTGGATTATTGGCACCGGAATATATGTTGATGATGCTGTAAAAGATGCCCTTGAGAAAAGTAAGCAGGATATCAAAGGAATGCGATACAATAACGGAACAGGCTATTTCTGGATTAATAATAAGACATTGCCTTATCCTGAAATGGTTATGCATCCCATTGTTCCAGAATTGGATGGAACAGTTTTGGACAATGCAAAATACAATTGCGCCCTTGGGGAAAAAAAGAACATGTTTCAGGCTTTTGTTGAAACCTGTAATGCAAATGATGATGGCTTTGTTGATTATCTCTGGGCAAAACCAACCGCAGACGGAATGACACAGGAGCAACCCAAACTTTCCTATGTCCGCAACTTTGACCCATTCGGTTGGGTTATAGGTACAGGCGTCTATATCGATGCCATTGATACCGCTGTGGCAGCTAAAATTGAGCAGATTACCTCTAACAGCAAAACACTGTTTATCAATATTCTGGTGGCAGGTACTCTTATGTTTTTAGTCGTCTCATTTGCCATACGCTACATTGCAGATCACTTAATTGTGAAAAAAATTCTTCAGGCTGTCACTTTTGCAGAATCCATTGCCGACGGTGATTTCACCAAAAAACTTACCGGAAATTCGAAGGATGAAGTTAATGACCTTGTCATCTCTTTAAATGCTATGAACAATACATTGAGCAGGACATTTCGTGGCATTAAAGGAAATAGTGAGACCATTGATTATTCATCCCGGGATATGACAAATTTGTCAGAGGATATGGCAAAAGGAGTGGAAACACTTCAGCAAACGGCAAATAACACTGCTACGGCGGCAGAAGAGATGAGCAGTAATATGAATGCTGTGGCAGCTGCAATGGAAGAGTCCAGTGTCAATGTGAACATGGTCGCAGCCGCAGCCGAAGAAATGACGGCCACCATTACGGAGATATCTTCTAATGCCAGCAAAGCAAGAACTGTTACTCTTGATGCTGTGGATGAGTCAAGAAAGGCTTCGGCCAGTGTTGGTGCCCTTGGGCAAGCAGCTCAGGAAATCAACAAAGTAACGGAAACTATAAATGATATTGCTGACCAGACAAATTTACTGGCCTTAAATGCAACCATTGAAGCTGCCAGAGCAGGAGACTCAGGTAAAGGATTTGCAGTTGTCGCCAATGAGATTAAAGAATTAGCTCGGCAAACAAGTGACTCCACAAAAGTAATCCACGAGCATGTTGAGGGCGTTCAGAAATCGACTGACAAAACCATTGACATCATAAACAGTATTGCGACAACTATTGATAGAAGCAGCGAAATTGTAAACGATATTGCCTCATCGGTGGAAGAACAGTCTTCCACAAGCAAGGAGATTGCAAGCAACATTTCTCAGGCTGCAATCGGCATTCAGGAGGTAAATGAAAATATTGCACAGGCAGCATCTGTAAATGATGAGGTGGCAAAAGAAGTAAGCATGGTTTCCAGCACAGCCGATGATATTGCTGTTCACAGTATTGAATTACAGGAGTTTGCCAAAGAATTGAATGGAATTGCAGATAATATGAATCAATCGGCCAAGCAATTCACCTTTACGCAGATACCCTTTGAAATCGGCGCGATAAAAAGTGCTCATCTGCAATGGAAACTCAAGCTTGAAGCAGTGCTTGTCGGGCGAAGGAGAATGCAAGCTGAAGACGTGGTAAATCATCATGATTGTCAGTTTGGGAAATGGTACGACAGTGCCACTGGAGATTTCACAAAGAGTGATCTTTTTAAGGCAATGGCTGTCCCTCATAAAATGGTACACGAAACCGCCATGGAAATTATCCACCTCTATAATAAGGATATGACAGAAGAAGCTCAAAGAAAATTGGCAGATTTTGAAGCAGCACGGGTTGAGCTGTTTCGTTTATTGGATGAACTGTATCTTTCTTAAATGATTTATTGGTACCGTGCTTCACGCAAGGATGGCAATACGACTCTTTGAGTGAAGTACTGACTGAGGGGGGGGGAGGGGCGGCTGATATAGGCGGGTGAGAAGACCCTTAAAGTTCGTTTAGACATGGCAAGCTTCATTGCAGCATCATCAAGGCTTGCCAGAGAGAGAGCTCGCTGTCTGTGGGAAAGGCTGCATGCAGTTTTTGCAGAAAGTCCCAGTCCTGTGAGTCGTTGTTCCTCGTTCCCGAGGGCAGTGAGAATAATCACAGGGATATGGGCGGTACGATCATCCTCTTCTAATCTCCTTGTAAGATCAAAACCAGACTCCCCTGGTAGCATAAGATCAGGTATCTTTTCTACTGCCAGCACCCATCCTTGTTCAGCAGAAGACGTCTTCGATGGAAAGAAAGTTGGCAGGAGTTGCAGTAGGTCTGGATCATCTTCCACCAGTAAAATGGTGTACGGTTTTTCCTGCCCGAAAAAAATTCTGCTCGAAATTTTAGAACATCAGAAGAAGTATAAGGCGTAGGCTTCTCCAGCGGCTTACCATTATTGCCGACAAACATTTAGTACAGCAAAAATCCTAAGAATGTGATAATGGATGAATTCATAACTAATTTCTGAGCACAAGGTTACCTCAGTCTCTTACTGACAAAATCCACTTCCGTTTATGCTATCTCAATCAAGCCCCGTTATCGATGCCTTATTTAAAGCATTCACCGACGCTTCCTCTGACATCATCCACCTGAATGACGAGCAGGGAAATATCCTCTATGCCAACCAAGCCAGTGAGAAGTTGCTAGGCTACCCTGAAAACGAGTTGTTACACACCCCTGCTTTTAACCTTATCCATGAGAAAGACCGACATCTCATTGAGGAGGATATGCGAATCATTGCGCCGGACAACGTCCTTCCAGCCAGAGAAATTCGCCTCAAAAAAAAGGATGGTAGCTACCTTGATGTGGAGGTACAAGGTTTCTTCGTGCTAATCGAGGAAAGAAGACTTCTTGGGGCAGTTATTCGTGACATCAGTGTACGTAAAGCTCGTGAAGAACAAAACCAATATATAACCAAGGAGAAGCTGAAATCAGTGGGTGTGTTAGCCGGTGGTATTGCGCATGATTTTAATAATCTCCTTACAGCAATTTTAGGCAACATCGAATTAGCAGAAACGTACACAGACTCCAACAATAAAGCACATCCTCTTTTAAAAGAATCCCAAAAAGCTGCAATCAGAGCAAAAGGACTTAGTCAGCAGCTCCTTACTTTTGCAAACGGTGGTGAACCCGTAAAGCGCACTTCTTCAATTGCTAAGATTATAACCGATTCTGCTAATTTTGTTCTGCATGGTAGTTCAGTAGTATGCGACTACCACATTCCAAACGATTTGTGGCCCGCTGAAGTTGATACCGGTCAGATAAGCCAAGTAATCCAGAATATAATTCTTAATGCCTGTTATGCTATGCCCAATGGAGGCGTAGTCGAAATAAATTGCCAAAACATTCCAGATATCAGCAAGGAATTATCATCATTACCTTTCGGACAATATCTCAAAATTTCTATAGTTGATTCCGGTTCTGGTATCCCGCAAAAAAATATTGATAAAATATTTGACCCTTATTTTTCAACTAAACAAGAAGGAAGTGGTTTAGGTCTGGCAATTTGTCATTCAATTATTTGCAAACATGGTGGCAACATTTCCGTGCAATCAGAAATAAACCAGGGAACGGCCTTTACTATATTTTTACCAGCTTCTTCTCATCTTCTCGAAGAACCTACTTTGTCGAAACATGATATTGCCGAGCCCGAGCATAAAGCCACCATTATGGTGATGGATGATGAGTCCATCGTGCGGTACATGGTAAAACAAATGCTTTCCCACTCAGGCCATGAAGTTCTTATGGCAGAAAATGGCCACGAAGCAATTGAACTATACACCGAGTATGTTAATAGCAATCGTTGTATTGATATCGTCTTTATGGATTTAGTTATCCCTGGTGAGAAAGGTGGTAAAGAGACAGTGTTGGAAATATTAAAAATCAATCCAGATGCAAAAGTTGTCGTGGCAAGTGGTTATTCAAATGACCCAATTATGGCTAATTATCAAAAACATGGCTTCATAGCTTCCATTGTAAAACCGTTTCAATTGTCTGAAGTAAATAAGTTGATTAATGAAATTTTGATGGTTAAGTAAAAAACTTCATGTCCGAGGCGCAAATATTTTCTATTATTTCGGTGTACTAAGGTTCATCGCAATGATAGAAAATGTGCAGTAACGAAAGATATGGAGAGTTTTCCCCCTAACTACGGGCATAAATACGACGTCATCAAATTTTGAGACAACATACAACTCGGCTCCACCTTCCAGCAAGTGGGATGCAAAATAGTACCACAGAAGATCAAGACATTTTTTTTGAGCGGATGGTGTGTCCCTATCCCTTAAAATAGTACCAGCAAGAATTAGAAAATTCCGTCATATTGTTAATCCAAAAAGGAGAATGACATATGCGGAAAAAGAGATTTACAGAGCATCAGATAATAAAGGTGCTGAAGCAGGTCGAAGGTGG
>JAFLJS010000053.1 GCA_022712895.1 Desulfocapsa sp. | reverse complement strand
GGGCAGAAACGAGTGGGAGTATTTGCCAGTCGCAGTCCCCATCGGCCTAATTTTTTAGGGATGTCGGTTGTGCGCCACCATGGATTGCGTAGGGAAAAGAATGGTTTGTTTCTGGATATAAGTGGTATGGATCTATTGCAGGGAACACCTGTTTTTGATATCAAACCCTACGTTCCATACAGCGATATAGTAGAAGCTGCCTCCAGTGGTTTTGTCCGATTTGCGGAAGAGTCTATCGATGTTGCTTTTAGTTCTGTTGCCAGAGAGCAATGTTTGCAATATGAAGAAAAAACCGGAAGAAGGCTGCAAACATTGATTGAGGAAATCCTTATCCAGGACCCACGACCTGCCAGTCAGCGACAGAAAAAACGGGAATACGGAATGCTGCTCTGGGATAGAAACGTGCGCTGGCTGGCGGATGGGCAGACATTCACTGTTTTGTCAGTAATGGAATCTTGACATCAGCGTATCCTTTTTTAGGTTTTTGAATGTCGATTTGTTTGCGGTATAATCCATTAATTCAAAATTAAGGGCTATCTCATCAAATTTGGAACATTTTGGTTGTGATCTTGTTGCCAGGCAGTCACCTCTATATGACAATATATTCCTTCTTTGTAATAGTTTGCTAAACTCGTAAAAACCCAGAATCTAGATGGTTAAGTTACCATTTAAAGTTAAGACCAAGAATAGGGCCATGGGTTACGGTATCATATTCAAAATAATCGGTGGTATGTTTTGTACCTTCTTCGTAATCAACCCAGGTTGCTTTGTAAGTCAGGTCAATATCCATAAGATCGTTAATCACATAGATAATGCCTACAGAAGCCGTTCCGGTAAAATTGGACGCCAGTCCAAGTCCGCCGATATCACCACGCAGCCTGAACTGCCAGGTATCGTTGAGATAATGTATCCAACGGGCTCCAACAACAGCATCGAGCCAGTCAGCACGGATTTTTATGCTTTGTGATCCTGGAAACATTGCAGCATCCACCGTGGCATCTATATTATTTTTCCACAACCTGACGCCAGCAATATAATCAATTTTCCCCTGTGTCAGTTCCTGGCGGTAGAGTGCAAAGGCCTCAAAAACACCCTGGCGAATATCTGTGGAAGCAACTCCACCCACAGGTCCTGCTGTATCCTGTGAAAGATCCATAAAGCCATAATCAAGCCATATTCCCCAGCCGCTTTCATGATGAGCTTCAAAATGAATCATGGCTGCTATATTCAGTGTCTCCAGTATATCGCTGAACTCGACATCCACATCCACACCTGTTACCCGACCAACACTGGCGATGCCTGCAATACTCGTTGCCATCAGATACGGCTCCAGGTCAAATGACCAGCTTTTCTGGTCTGTAGTACCTGGCTCTGCAGCGAAAATAATGGTAGGGAACAGCAGGATAATCAGTAGTATAAAACTGTTTTTCATTTTTTATCTGAAAGGGTTAACCCTTTTCCTCTTCTTTGAGTTTACATGTTGCTCAAGGAAGGCAAAGCCCTTAAACATGCATTCAGCAATCATTTTGGAAATAAAAACTTTACAGCAAACATCATGCTCCAGTCTGCACCGCCTTCAGGTTTTTCAATATTTGAAAACGCCTGTAACTTGAAATCAACAGGCTGCTTACCAAAACGTGTCAACTTGCCGAGACCACCACCAACCGGTACAGTCCATTGATTGCCACTTGCTTGCTCCCAGTCTGCAGTCATGATCGGAGTTGAGGTTAAATACCAGCCATTACCCATATTGTAGTTAATAAAATACTGGAAGGTCAGTTTGTTGATAGTGGGCTGATCACTGGGGCCGGCATAGGACCAGATATTTTGCAGCAAAGCGCCAACAACCCAGTTTCCCGGCATGGTTAAGATTAGCAGACTCGGTCCAGCAGACCATCTGTCTGAGCCAAGGCCATCGGTATTTGTAGGAAATTCAAGCGCTGCTCCCACTCCCCAGATAATATCTCCTGGACTGGAAGGAGTTAGAAAGCCCTGGTATGAAAAATTACCCAGGCCCGATCCCTTGGAGCTTATTGGTGGGATTTCGATATTCCCCCAAGATTGACTGACACCAGTTACGTCAATACCCACATATGGGAGAATAAAACGATTTATTAAAGTAACACTGCCGATGCCAACGGGATAAACTGGTTTCAAAATCAAGGCATCAGCACTTCCGTCTTGAGCCATCCCATCATGGTGCCAATATTCCAGAGGCAAGCTGACCATATTGCCAACGGGATTTTGCGATTTTTTAGCTAGATCTTCATCCGATGCAAAGCAGTGGCCTGGGAAAAATATGAGTAATAACCCGATACAAAGCAGTATTTTTTGGTACATTATCAGTTCCTTTGAATGTTTTTTTACTTTACTACGGCCATATTCATACGAAAAATACGGGACTCACGAGCCCCGTATTTTTCTGTGCTTTCTATCGTCCTGAACCCCATTGTTCCATTGCAGGATCGTAAGGAAGTTCATGATTAAGGAACTCTTTTGGATCAAACGGCAGGTCTTTTGGATTAATACGAAATTCTCCAGCTTTTACAACTTCAGGTCTTGGATTTTCCAGACCTCTTAGAGGCATTCCTCTTGGATGTTTTTCATTAGGATATTTTTTTATCCATAACTCGTGACGAGCTCTCATGATGTCAAACATGGTTTTCGTAGTGAAACCAGGAAGCATTTTAGGCATAACTTCACGCGGATCGTTGTAAAGGTCATAGAATGAAGCACCACTAAGACCCGGCAATTCCCCAACCCAATGTCTCTTGAAACGGCCTTTTACCTGAGCTGCTAAGATATCTCCCGTATAAATATGGACATAGTCACGACGGCTGTTTGTGTCGCCATTCAACAGCAATGAAGTCTGGTCAATGCCATCAATGATGCGATCAGTTGGAATGTACTTAGTGGCTCCGCCAAGATGGGCAAAGGTCGTATACAGGTCGGTTACATGAATAATATCTCCAACGATTTGGTGTGGAGCGATAACACCAGGCCAACGAACCAGAAATGGAACCCTGACAGCACCTTCAGTAAAATCACCTTTACCACCTGTGTGGAGTGTTTCAACCATTCCGTCCGGGCCATAATGTGTCATTGGCCCATTGTCTGCCATAAGAACGACCAGTGTGTTTTCTTCCACACCTTCATCCTTAAGTGTTTGTAGTAGCGTGGGTATCCATTTGTCGAAACCTACAAGGAATTCATGTAGAATGCTTGCGGAAACAGTCTGTTTTGCCACGCCAGGCTGAGTACCCATGAATGAAGCTGCAATAGGCTGATAGCTGATAAAGAAAGGCTTGTCTGCTTTCACACTTTTTTTAATGAAATCAAGTGTGCGTTTCTGACATTCAGCTTCCATTGCATAGTAGTCATCTTCATTCGGTGGTGTACCCCACTCCCTTACGGGTCCATTTTTTGTGCCTTCCAATGCCCAAACATAGCCTCTAGGCCGCCAGCCAGGATCCATATCATAGGGATCATTCGGGTATAATTCCGGCATAACAGACGTTGGGAACATTGGCCCAAGATCACCACGTGGCACATACATACTTGGAACCTGATTATAAGGAGCCCAAAGTGCTTCATCGTAGCCCATGTTGGTCATGTAGCTTTGTTCGATGTCTCCCAGGTGGCCCTTGCCATAAAAAGCCGTTGCATAACCTGCTTCGCTCAGTACTTCCGCAATGGTGGTTTCTTTTTCGCTCATTCCGCCGTATTCATAAGGAAAACTCACCGTATACATACCATTTCTTATGGCGTGTCGTCCTGTCTGAAAAGCGGCTCTTGTTGGTGTACATGACGGTTCTGTGTACATACGAGAGTAGTATTGCCCTTCTTCAGCAAACTTATTCATATTGGGAGTTTTAAAACCCCGGCTTGCCTGAATTTGTGGAACACCTATTTCGCCAACTGCTGTATCGTCCCACATAATGTGGATAATATTCGGTGGACTACCGTACTTTTTTTGCAAAGCAGCTAGCTTGGCATTGAGCTCTTTATCCTGTTTTTCCCATTTTTCACCATGCTGCGCCTTGAGTATATAATACTCAGCATCATGGATGACTTCCTTTGATGCCTGCACACCTGTACTGGACATGACAACGGCTGCGATAGCGGTTGCAATACCCAATCTGTATCTTTTCATACTGTTCCCCATCTGGTTACTCACGATTCTGTATGAACCGTGAAAGGTTCCTTGCCATTTTTAATCCAAGGTTGTTTGTTACCTTGGAGTTTTTTTTACGAATCCATCTGATAATTTGGGTTCTGAAGAATCCATCATTGTTAATGTGTTCGTATATTCAGTTTTCTGTTTTTTATTCTATAAAATCTAAACTCTCTGGAGCAAAAATCTCTTCCACGGTGAGCTCACGATTACATAAACCCTGTTGCTGGGAGTAGCGAAACAACGCTTCCAGTGTTTTTCGATTCGGGTCGATGCCATAGGAATAATAATTGTCGCCCATTAACTCTTTGGTCTCCTGCAATTCCTGCCCAAACCATGGCAGTGAATCTTTCCACCAGGTGATTTTAGCCATGTACTCGTAGGCCTTTGTTTTGGACTGAGAGTATGCTTGAAAAACTGCCCTTACAAGCCAGGGGTTTTGCAGAACGAGACTCCTTCTGATTGCCACCGCATGCATGATAGGAAAGATGCCAGTTTTGGCAAAGTAGGTGCGTTCTGTTGTCCGATAGTCGGGAAAGAGGCGACTGACCATGGGATGTCCCTCGGTATAGGCCCTGGGTTCACCGGCATGAAAAACGCCATCGACCTCACCAGACGCCAGCAGGTCAGATTCATCTTTCCCAGGAGGACCCATTTCTATCGGAATCCCTTTGGGAAAAGTATTCTCCTGTTTGGATGCTTTTCCCGCATCTTTTGCTGATGAATCTTTTGCAGAAATGATCCACTGGATATCTTCTGCTTGTACGTCGTATTCATCTTGAAGAATTCCACGTATCCAGGTCAGTGAAGTCGATGAATATCCTGCCGTGGCAATGGTTTTACCACGCAAATCCATTGGATTTTTAATGTTACGATCCGTACGAATAAAAATACTCTTATGCCGAAAGAGGCGAAGAGGAAAGATCGGAAGAAGGACATAGTCCCTGAATCTGTCATTGGCGTAAGCCAGCATAAAAGGATGGAGGCCGATCTCGGTTACATCCAGTGTCTGTGGGCCGCTGAATACATTAGTATTAATATCTCCAATACCGGACTCCTGGAATTGGATGTCACAACCTTCAATCTTCACGTCTCCATCAATAAGCGCCTTGGTACGATCAAGCCTGTACCCTGACATGGAAAGAGATAGCCCCTTGCTTGTGTTTGCTGCGTGTGTTTGCCTGACTTCAGCTGTAGACAAAACAGTGGCAGCACCAAGTGTTATTGTGGCCTTCATGAACTGACGACGTGAGAAATCTTGCTCGAATTGTTTTTTCTCTACCACGGTATCCATGAATGATCCCTATATGCTTTTTGACGATATTTCAGTAAGATCTATGGACTTGCCATTGATCTGAATTGTATAAGTTCGTCCAAATAATTTCATCGCTCCAAGTAACGCCCTGAATTGATCTGAACTGAAATAGGTGTTTAGTTCAGGCCAGCTTTGCCATAACTGGGTAAGTAAAATGGTTTTTTCGTTTTCACTATCTTCCTCAATTCTGCTCTGTAAACAGTTTGTTTCGAGATTTACCTGGTCAGCGATTGACTGACATGTTCGGAGCAGTTCCTTTTTTTTATTCTGATGATAGTGGATTGATATTTCTAATGATTCCATCAGATAACCGGAGAGTAGATCGTGAGTAGAAAAAGAGAATCTGTGAATGACAATAGTTTCTTTTGTTAAAGCATCTTGTGTGCCAGAAAATATAGAATGGTCTCAAAAATGTGAATGAGGGCATTGAAAGGGCTGAGTCGCCTGAAAATAAAAGAGCTCAGTGAAAATTTATGGGAACATCTGGATAAAAAAGGTGCGCTTTGTTTACAGCAATTAGAAGAGGCACGCCGTATTTGAAATATTCTGTCAAATACGGCGTTCGTATATGAAAGGGGTGGCTGGGAGGAGGAGCACAAAAGACTGCATTTGCAGTGGCATATGCCTCAAGTGCTAAGAAGGTCTGTTATACTTTCGGTCGGCTGATATCATGTTTTCGCATGCGTCCACGAAGGGTACTGGCATTTAAGCCAAGAAGTTCTGCCGCACAGCCTTTTCCAGCAATTTTCCAATGGGTTTTAGTCAGAACACGCAGGATATGTTCTTTTTCCAGTTCAGCCAAGCTTTTAATTGGAGTATCCTGTGATATTTTTGCTTCTGCTTTAACTCCTTTCAACGAACAGGCCAATCTGAGTGTATCGCCTGAGGTAACGATCACTGAGCGTTCAATCACGTTTTCCAGTTCTCTCACGTTCCCCGGCCAATCATAGGATTGCATGTTATCTAGAACTTTCTTTGGAATCTTCTTGATATCTTTGCCAAGAGATCGCTGGTGTTTTTGAGTCATCCAGTTAGCCAGCAGACTAATATCCTCTCCACGTTCTCGTAACGGGGGGACAGTTAAAGGGAATACATTAATACGATACCAGAGATCTTTTCTGAATCGCCCCTTTTGTACCTCCTCTTCTAGAATTCTGTTTGTTGCAACAATTACGCGGACATTGGTGTGACGTGTTTTAGAACTGCCCAGTCGTTCAAACTCACCGTCCTGGAGAATTCTTAGCAGTTTTGGCTGCAGTTCCAAGGGAAGCTCCCCAATTTCATCAAGAAAAATGGTTCCTCCGTCGGCGAGTTCAAAGCGACCGATTCGTTTTTCTGAGGCACTGGTAAAGGCGCCCTTTTCATGTCCAAACAACTCGGATTCAATGAGGCTGGCCGGTAAAGAGGAACAGTCGACTTTAATGAGAGGAAGCTGATCCCTTTTACTCCCGTGGTGAATGGCCCTGGCAATGAGCTCCTTACCTGTACCGGATTCACCCTGAATGAACACCGTGGTATCGGTGGGAGCAATCTGTTTTATATTATAGAAAACATATTGCATCACCTCACTCTGCCCGATGATGTTCTCATAATCATGCATCTGTTTGATTTCTTCACTCAGGTAGACACATTCCTTTTCCAGTTGATCTTTCAGTTGTCCAATGGTTGTCAATGCGTCACGAAGCCGTTGCTCGGCCTGTTTCTGTTTGCTGATGTCAATTCCAAAGCCCATCAGAACCGGCTTTCCACCCACTATGGTTTGCACTGCCGTGTACAGATGGGGAATCTTTTTTCCGCTCCTGGTGAGAAGGGTTGCCTCCATCACGACTTCCCCTTTTGTGAAGACTTCCTCCATGGCAGCCGCAACCCTGGCATGGTCGACTTTATCAAAAAAATCCAGGGGATTCATTTTTGCGTAATCGTCTTCACCGTATTCGGTGATTTCGTCATGCCTCTTATTGCGGCAGATAAGCCGAGGGGTTTGATCCCATATGTAGAAAGTGCCGGGCAATTCATTGAGGATCTCATCCAGCATTTGTTTTTCATTACTCAGGGTGGAATTCTGCTGCTGCAGACTGGCAACTTTTTGCTCCAGACTTGCCAGTTCTTCTGTTAATTTTTCAAGTTTCTTTTTTTTAGTCATTTAGATTGCCGGGATTGAAATATATAGGATATCAAATAGTTGATTATGGTTCACTTTACTGTAGAAATATGAAAAATCAAATAAGATGGCGTCGTAAAACTCTCCATCTCCTTCGTTGCTGCACATTTTATATCATTACGACGTGCCTTAGTACGCCGAAATGATAGAAAGTATTTGCGCCTCGGATATGAAGTTTTTCACCCGAACAAAGGGCATAAATACTAAACCATCTAAATTCTGGGTTTTTACGAGTTTAGCAAATAATATTGGTCAGAGAAAAAGTGAACAGGAAGAAAGAAAAAGAAAACTTGGAGTCTCCACTTTGCTAGTCTGAAGCATATCCGTTAGGAAAACCTGTTCATTTTGGTGAAATGGTCAAAATAAGATGCGAATATTGACTTATTCCTCAGTTGGTGCTATTTTGTAGGGTATGCGAAAAGGAGAATTGTCGGAATGGATAGAACAGATATAGAAATAATAAACGAATTGAAAGACGGGCGCATATCGTTCAAGAAAATTGCACTGACACTGGGTCTTGCAGAGGGTACGGTGCGCACGCGAGTCAAGCGGCTTCGCAAGGCTGGGCAGCTTGATATCTCCGGGATGGTCGATCCTGAAGCACTTCTCGATCACTCGGTGGTTATGATTGGTATCCGGGTGAAAGATATGGACCTTGTTAAAAAGGGAAAAGAGTTCAGTGCGCTGAGTGGTGTTATCTCCGTTGCGGTGGTCACAGGGCGTTTTGATTTGATAATCACCGTAATGTTGACAAAGGATTTTGGAATTCTGGAATTTTATACCGAAGAAGCGTCTAAGATACAGAATGTGCAGTCGGTGGAAACCTTTGTGGTTTACAAGAGTTTTAACATGAAGGTGGCGTTACCGGTCTGAAGAGGAAGTAAGAGAAAGGAGCAAGGATGAAAGAAATTAGTGAGTTACATTTACCAGCGGATCTTCAGTACAGCGATGACCATGAATGGGCACAAAAAACCGGTGACACCATAAAAATTGGTATCAGCGATTATGCTCAGGACCAGATGGGGGATATCGTTTTTGTGGAAATGCCGGATGTTGGTGATTCTTTCGAGAAGGGTGATGAGTTTGGCACCCTGGAATCAGTGAAGGCGGTTTCAGAGGTATTTATTCCACTGAGTGGTGAGATTGTCGCTGTCAATGAGGCCCTTGAGGATGCCCCGGAGCTTGTGAATGGAGATCCGTATGGCAGTTGGATTATTGAAATTCGACCAACTGTTGCAAGTGAATACGATGCGTTACTGAGCCGGGATAAATATCTGCAAATCTTGCAGGGATAATATGCTCTTGAAAAATCCTGATTGCTACTGAAACTGAGTTTCAATGGGCATCAGTTAAAAATAAAATTTTGGGATAGTTATGCGTTACTTACCACACACAGATACTGAGATTATGGAGATGCTGGCTGTAAGCGGACATAACCAGGTGGAGGATCTGTTTGCCCATATTCCAGAAGAATGCCGGTATCAGGGAGAGATGGAACTTCCCGAGCCGCTTTCAGAGTGGGCTCTAACCGACCATTTTCAGAACCTTGCCGCAAATATTCGCAGCTCCTCGGCAAAAGCTGTACTGCTTGGTGCAGGCAGTTACTCCCACCATATTCCTGCGATTGTCCCAGGTCTGATAAATCGTTCAGAATTCCTCACCGCTTATACCCCCTATCAGGCTGAAATGTCACAGGGAACTCTACAGGGAATTTTTGAATACCAGACCCTGACAGCCCGACTGCTGGGGATGGAAGTGGCCAATGCCTCGATGTATGACGGTGCCTCAGCGCTGGCTGAGGCAATTCTTATGGCCTTGCGTTTAACACGGAAAAAACATACCGTGGCTATTTCTGCCGCCATTCACCCCCATTACAGGGAAGTGGTGCGGACGTATCTGCAGGCAGGCCCTTTTACAATTGTTGAGCTTGCAGTGGGAGAAGACGGACGAACAGATTTTTCAGCACTTGCCAACATTGATGATCTTGCTGCTGTTGCTTTGCAATCACCCAATTTTTTTGGTGTAATTGAAGATCTTGAACGAGCCGCTCAAACGATTCATTCCGCGGATGCACTCTTTATCAGCTGTTTTTCAGAACCCTTTGCCTACGGTTTGTTTCGCAGTCCGGGGGCAAGCGGGGCAGATATTGTCTGTGGAGAGGGGCAGAGTTTTGGAATGTCGAGATCCTTTGGTGGGCCAGGGCTTGGTATGTTTGCCTGTCGTACAAAATATCAACGTTCTCTTCCCGGTCGTGTGGTGGGGGAAACAGTTGATGTGGAGGGAAAGCGTGGGTATGTGCTGACTCTTGCCACCCGGGAACAGCATATCCGTCGTGAAAAAGCCACGTCCAACATCTGTTCCAATCAGGGGCTCTGTGCCCTGACAGCTGCGGCTTATATGGCAAGCCTTGGAGGAACGGGGATGCGCCGTATAGCCAGACTCAATTACGACAAGGCCGCCTATTTGCGAAAAGGGTTGGTTGAAGCGGGTGCCAAACTGCTGTTTCGTACGCCTACATTTAATGAGTTTGTCCTGTGCTTTGATGATGATTTTGAGCCAGTGAGAAATCGACTGCTAGAAAAAGGAATCGTTGCAGGCATGGAGCTTGGCAATTTTTATAAAGAATATAAAGGGGCCTATCTTTTCTGTGTCACCGAGACCACGTCCAAAGCAGTGCTCGATACGGTTATTAAGGAGTTACGCATATGATGCCAGGGCCAGGAAGAAGCGGTTTAATTTTGGAAGAGCCGCTGTTATGGGAAAAAGGAAAAGAGGGACGTACTGCGTTCAGCATGCCTGAGCAGGATGTTCCAGAGTGCAGTGGAGAAGTAGACAGAGAACTTTTGGGGAATGGTCCTGACTTTCCGGATCTCAGTGAAATGGATATCGTTCGCCATTACACACGTCTCTCCACATGGAACTTCGGTATAGATACCGGTATGTACCCTTTGGGTTCCTGTACCATGAAATATAACCCAAAAATTAATGAAAAGATGGCAGCCACTCCGGGTATTGCCGCATCTCATCCGCTGCTGGCAGACGAGTTGTCCCAGGGGGCATTGCAGGTCATGTTTGAGTTGCAGACCTTTCTGGCAACTCTCACCGGAATGGACGCAGTCTCTTTGCAACCTGCTGCGGGCGCACAGGGAGAGATGGCTGGCATGCTTGTTTTTGCTAGCTATTTTCGTAAAAAAGGGGAAAAACGAAATAAGATTTTGATTCCCGATACAGCCCATGGAACGAACCCTGCCAGTGCTGCCCTCTGTGGATTTAAACCCGTACAAGTCAAATCTGGCGCAGATGGGATTCTTGATCCAAAAATCGTTGCAGAGTTGATGGATGAAGAAACGGTGGGGATTATGCTCACCAATCCCAATACCCTTGGCCTGTTTGAGGAATCCATTCGTGAGATTACGGCCATTGTCCATGGCAAAGGTGGACTGGTGTATGGAGATGGTGCCAACATGAACGCGGTGATGGGTTTGGTTGATTTCAAGCGTTGCGGCATTGATATCATGCATCTTAATCTGCATAAAACATTCTCAACACCCCATGGTGGCGGAGGGCCTGGTGCAGGGCCTGTCTGTGTGGTTGAGGAGCTGGAACCGTTTCTGCCTGTGCCGCGTATTGTAAAAGGAAGAGACAGTTATCATTTGGAGGTGGACTGCCCTGATTCGATCGGTCGTCTCCATGCATTTTTTGGCAATTTCGGTGTCCTTGTTAGGGCGTATAGTTATATCCTTTCCATGGGAGCAGAGAACCTTAAAAAGGCAAGCCAGCTGGCCGTGTTAAATGCAAATTATGTACGTGAATCCTTGCGTGATGTACTCCACCTTGCCTATGATAAACCATGCATGCATGAATGTGTGTTCTCTGATAAAAAACAACAGGAGCACAAGATAAGTACTCTGGATATGGCCAAGAGGCTGATTGATCACGGCTATCATCCGCCAACTATTTATTTCCCACTGGTGGTGCCGGGTGCCATAATGATTGAACCCACAGAAACGGAAAACAAGGACGATCTGGATCAGTTCATTACGGTATTTAAAGATGTTGCTCGTGAAGCGAGAGAAGATGGGGAACGGTTACGGCAATCGCCGATGCACAGCAAAGTAAGACGTCTTGACGAAACACTGGCAGCCCGGAGCCCCTGTCTCACAGGATGAGCTTACAGATTGAACAGTTGGGCTTGAGCCCATATCAGGAGGCCTATGACAGGCAGATGCAGTTGTTGAAAAAACTGCATGACAACGATGAAGAAGATGATGTCTGCCTGATCCTGGAGCATCCCCCGGTCTTCACCCTTGGCCGCAATGGCGTTCCTGAACATGTTACGGTTTCCAAAACCTTTCTTGCGGAGCGTAATATTGAGTTGATTCGCATTGAGCGCGGGGGAGAAGTGACCTACCATGGGCCAGGTCAACTTGTCTGTTATCCCATTCTGAATCTGCGTCGACAGAAATTGACTATTGCTGAATTTGTCCAGACCCTCGAGGAAATCATGCTCGTGGTTGTACAGCGTTTTGGTATTGTGGCCAGTAGAGATGCCCGAAACCATGGTATCTGGTGTGGTGATCAAAAACTTGGCAGCATTGGCATCGCTGTCAGGCATGGAATCAGTTATCACGGCATGGCTCTGAATGTGAATATGGATCTTGAGCCGTTTAGCTGGATGAACCCTTGTGGTCTTAGCGGAGTGTCCATGACTTCAATGGAGAAGCAATTGCAGCAAACTTTGCCCTGGAAAGAGGTTGAGGAGGCCATGAGTCAGGAAATAGAGAAAGTCTTTAAACGTCCGCTGCCTAGGAAAAGCAGCGTTCGGCTGGCAAAGCCCAAGTGGCTGAAACGGCGGTTGCCTTCCGGCCCCGGCTATGAAAAAATAAGACAGCTTGTGCGAAAAAGCGGGTTGTATACGGTCTGCCAGGAGGCACGTTGCCCAAACCAGTTCGAGTGTTTTGGCAAAGGAGCCGCCACATTTATGCTTATGGGTGAGAACTGCACGCGAAATTGCAGGTTTTGCGCCGTAACACATTCTGAACCTGAGCCACTTGACGCAGAAGAGCCGACCCGTATTGCACAGGCAGTTGCTGATATGGGACTTAACTACGCTGTTCTCACCTCCGTTACCCGTGATGATCTTGCTGATGGCGGTGCGGGGCATTTTGCCTTAACCGTAGAGGCCATTCGGAAATTGTGTCCGCAAACCCTTGTTGAGCTGCTGATTCCCGATCTACAGGGAAATAAGACTGCTCTTGAATCCCTGCTACGGCACAAACCCTCAGTGCTGAACCATAATGTGGAGACAGTTGCCTCTCTGTATCCAACAGTCCGGCCCCAGGCCATTTATGAACGATCCCTTAAGCTGCTTGCAAGAGTAAAAGTCTTGGATTCTTCCATTGTCACAAAATCCGGTTTGATGCTTGGCCTTGGGGAAAGCAGAGAGGAGCTGAAGAAAACAATGGCCGATATTAAAAATACGGGATGCGATCTGTTAACGCTTGGTCAGTATCTCCAGCCAACGGCAGCTCATTTGCCGGTGAGTCGTTATGTGCCGCCGGAAGAATTTGAGATTATACGTGAAATTGCACTTGAACTGGGTTTTGCAGGTGTTGCCGCAGGTCCTCACGTGCGCAGTTCGTACCAGGCGGGAGAGTTGTATCAGCAGGCCACTTGACCTATGTGGCTGAATCCATGCCTAATCTATTATAAGTGGCCAAGGGTACTATGGAAACTTTTTCGAAAATAGAAAAATCACTGCTTAGAACTCTATTGTTTGATTTGCCAATCTGTAAGTGATCTGTTGCTTACAATCCGATAAGTGCTTTGGTGGCCCAATCCAACAGTGACCCAGGAAGGATGCCAATCACAATCACTCCTGTTGTTGATATCGCCAGGGCGGCCTTAAGTCCAGGTGAGTACGTGGCAGTAAACTCTTCTTGTGGCTCTTCCATATACATATAACGCACCAGGCGCAGGTAAAAATAGGCGGATATGGCGCTGAACACAACAGCCAGCAGTACGGTATAAGTGTACCCTGCGGCAAGGGCAGATTTTAAGAGGTAAAACTTCCCGATAAAGCCCGCAGTTGGTGGGATTCCGGTGAGAGAAAACATGAAAATCAACATGAGCAGAGCTGCCATCGGGTTACTTTTTGCCAGACCTTTGTAGTCATCAAGTGATTCTCTTCGATTCTTTGAAGAGCAGAGAAGAATCACAATGGCAAATGCTCCCATATTCATAAAGCCATAAATAAAGAGATAGCTCATGGATGCAGAGTACCCTTCACTCGTGCCGGAAAGAAGACCGAGCAAAGCGTATCCGACATGGGCAATCGACGAGTAGGCCAGCATCCGTTTAATATTTGTTTGAGACAAGGCGATAATATTACCAATGGCCATTGACAGTAAAGCTATAATGGCCAAAATAGAGTCCCAATGACCATGTAATTCAGGGAAGCCTGTTATTAAGAAGCGGCCCAGCACAGCAAAACCTGCTGCCTTTGGTGCAACAGACATAAAGGCGGTTATGGATGTTGGGGCGCCGTGATAAATATCAGGTGTCCAGAAATGAAATGGTGCAGCACCAATTTTGAAACAGAATCCACAGAGAACCAGAACAAAGCCTGTAAGTAATGCAGGATTAGCCATGATGTTTGTCTCGTTGCAGTATTTGGCAATATCTGCAAGTCCTGTGGTTCCGGTCAGGCCGTAAAGGAGTGAAATACCAAAAAGAAGTATCGCAGATGAAAAGCCGCCCATGAGAAAATATTTAATTGCCGCTTCGGTAGAACGTGAATCTCTTTTAAGTAAACCAACCAGGCAGTAAAGAGAAAGGGCCATGAGTTCAAGACCAAGATAGACAACGATGAAATCGGTGGCTGAAATCATGACCATCATACCGACAACGGAGAACATCATAAGGCTGAAGTATTCCCCCTGCCTGATTTTTTCTACCTTGAGATAGTGTCCGGACAGGAGCATGGTGATGAACAGACCACCTAAACAGATCACCTTGAAAAAGATGGAATAGGGGTCCACTATAAACATCGTACCAAAGCTTATCGCCGGTTTCTGGTTCATAAGAAGTGCAATGAGACCTAAAGCTGACATCAGAGTGAGCTGGGTCAGGAGCTCCCTGTTTCGCGGATCAAGAAGATCAACAATGATGAGAATAATGGCCATACAGACCAAGAGTATCTCTGGCATTATCGGGCCAAGTGCGGGCATGGTGAATGTCATGTTCATGGTGAATCCTT
>JAFLJS010000030.1 GCA_022712895.1 Desulfocapsa sp. | reverse complement strand
TTCTCTTTTGGTTCAACACCAGACTCCTGTTTGATTTGTCTTTATTTAAAATCACCCATGGATGATTTCCACACTGTAATACTTTTTTTAGGTGCTTCTATATATATTAATGTGGTTCCCGGGGTCAACGGGAAATATGCCCGGGCATTTTTCCAAAAAAAAGTTTGTAGGAGAAGCCTTCATTTAAAAAACTGTCACTCTTTGTAAGTCTGACCTTTGGTTTTCTGGTATTCACTCGCTCAATCTTTTTGTCATCCTTAGTATCAAGGTGCTGGTTGGTTGAGTTCTTTTCTAAGATTTTATTTATTGACAAGCATAAGTGCAGATTATTATAGTCATTTGTGGTTATAATATGGCTGTAATATATCTAATATGAAGATTTGCTTGGGCAAATGTAAGTCTTTTAACCAAAGGGGAAGATTATGTTTAAACCTGTTAGATTGAAACAATGGATCATTTTGTGTGTGGCTGTTTTATTTGTTTTCTTGTTCACGGGCGTTGGTGAGGCGGCTTCGAAAACAATCAAACTTCGGGCGGTTACTGCCTGGCCCAAAACCGTATTTGAAGTCCAGAATTTTATGAAGTTTCTGGATATTGTGAGGCAAAATGTGGCAAAGCAATATCCAGGGGAACTTGAAATTCAATATACAGGCGGTCCCGAGGTGATTCCCAATCGTGAACAGGTGGAGGCGTTAAGAAACGGTCTGGTTGATATGGTATTTACAACAGATGGTTATTATACCTCAGCTTTGCCCGAGGTCAATGCCTTGAGCCTGACCCAAATTAAACCCTGGGAAGAGAGAGCCCGTGGGGTGAATGATTTTTTAAACAAAGGCCATGAAACCAAACTTAACAGTTTTTACCTGGGCCGCATGGGATCTGGCATACCCTTTGTCTTGTATCTGAACAAACCCATTACCAGTGCCGATCTTTCCGGCCTTAAAATCAGATGTTCTCCCACCCATATTAATTTTCTTAAAAAACTGGGTGCCCAGCCGCTTGTTATACCGCCGCCGGATGTTTATACAGCCCTTGAACGCGGATTGGCGGATGGTTTTATCTGGCCTGCCGGTCTCATCAGGGACTGGGGATGGCAGGAAGTAACAAAATATATTGTCACCACCAACTTCTATATGGCTGTGAATGTGGTTCTGGTGAACAAAGATAAATGGGACACGATTCCCGGACACCTTCAAACGCTTTTGGTTAAGTCCCAGGTGCAGGCAGAACATTATGCTGTTGAAAGAGGAATAAACCATGTTGAAAAGGAATTTGCCGCGTTTAGGAAACAGGGAATTAAATTCATCGACCTGCCGGCTTTTGAAGCTGAAAAATTTAAAACTACGGCTTATGAGCAATTGTGGAAGGTTGTAGTAAAAAAGGCCCCTGAAAATGGACCCAAACTCAAAGCGATGGTTTCAAAATAATCCAGGGTGATTTTTAAAACCAGGGAAGGAGGGGGCTTGTTGAATAAAGGGATTGATAAATTGTTGGATTTCATGGCATTCATTGCAGGCGTCCTCCTTCTTTTTGTTACTTTTTCCATCAGTTACACCATTTTTTCAAGGGCAATAGGGCTTTACACTCCTGTGTGGATTGTACAATTTAATGAATATGCCCTGCTGTGGGTTACGTTTCTTGGAACGGCCTGGGTCCTTTCAAGGGGCAAGCATGTCTCCATTGACCTTTTGACCGGGCGCTTTTCAAAAGAAAAAAAATCCTGGTTCCGCCTGTTTCACGGCCTGCTGGGAACAATTGTCTGCCTTATCTTCCTCTGGTATGGGTTCTGGGTGACCCTGGGGCAATACCAAAGGGGGATTATTGATGTCCAGGCAGTTGATGTGCCTAAATATTTGATTCTTATGATCATTCCAATTGGCTTCTTTTTTCTTGTCATACAATTTGTGCGGCAGTTTTTTAATACCTTAAAACAACTTGGCCATGGACCAGAAAAAACCGAATCTGTGGACAAATAAAATTTTTCAATAGAGATGGAAGATCAATCGATATGGAATGGTATTTAGTTTTAGCTTTTTTTATTTTTGGTCTTATTTTCCTTTTGTTGCTGGGGTTTCCCATTGCATTTTCATTTTTAGCCATTGATCTTTTGGGAATTCTCATTTTTATGGGCACAGGAGGTTTTAAACAGGTCACCCTCCAGATTTTCTCTTCTTTGTCCACCTTTACCCTGGCCCCTATTCCCATGTTTATTCTTATGGGTGAGATAATGTTTCAGTCAAAGCTTGCCAACAATACCATTGATGTGATTGATACATGGTTGGGACGGCTGCCGGGTCGCCTGAGCCTTCTTGCGGCAGCAGGGGGGACTCTTTTTTCAGCTTTAAGCGGGTCAAGCATTGCAAATACGGCCATGCTTGGGACAGCACTTCTTCCTGAAATGAAAAAACGGGGATATAAGACATCCATGGCTGTGGGGCCCATCATTGGCGTGGGGGGGCTTGCCATGTTGATACCGCCTTCTTCACTGGTGGTTGTTCTGGCAAGCATTGCCCATATTTCCGTGGGAAAACTTTTGGTGGGAGGGGCTGTTCCCGGGCTTCTCATGGGAATTCTCTATACCACTTATATCATTGTCCGCTGCTGGCTTAACCCATCACTTGCTCCCCGATATGATGTCGCCACAATTAGTTTAAAAAGCAAGATAATCAGTACGATCAAATACGCATGCCCCCTGGTGTTTATCATCTTCATGGTTCTGGGGCTGATGCTGCTAGGGCTTGCAACTCCCACGGAAGCCGCGGCTTCCGGTGCTGTGGCAACCTTGATTGTTACGCTTTGTTTTGGTCGTTTAAACTGGAAAATGCTGAAGGCTTCTTTGACCGGAACATTAGAGATTACCATCATGGTGTTCATGATTATCGCAGCATCTAAAACTTTCAGCAGTATTCTGGCCTATACAGGTGCCACCCAGGGGCTTCTTGAAGTTATTCAGGGGCTTAAGGTGCATCCGCTTCTCATTCTTTTGGGGATGCAATTGTCTGTTTTTATATTGGGCATGTTTATGGAAACCATTTCCATTATGATGATCAGCCTTCCCATATTTATGCCCATCGTCCATATGCTTGGATTTGATCCGGTGTGGTTTGGTATTATTATGTTGATAAATTTTGAAATGGGGATGACAACGCCGCCATTCGGAATGATGCTTTTTGTCATGAAAGGGGTGGCAAGTGATGATATCAGCATAAAAGATATCTGCTATGCAGCCCTGCCGTTTATCGGATGCGATATGGTGGCCATGATCATGATTATCATATGGCCGCAACTTGTATTGTGGCTTCCAGGTTTAATGGGGTAACATCAAACTGCCATACGCTCAAATTTCTAAACTTTAGGTAGGAAGAGGCCTTGTCGATGGGAAGAGATAGGATGGGGAGGACCTTCGGAAATGGATTCCTCGGGGGTATAAAAAAACTGTTTAAAGCAAAGTGTTGAGTTTCCTATTGCCAATTTTCAGATGGAAAAATTATCTTCAAATTGAGTGGAATGCTGTACCTTTAGTTTTCTAATTTATCTTTTAAATGACATTCAACAAGTTCCTGAATTAAAATCGTATAGCTGCATAAGTTTGCAAACAATTCATTAAATCGACTGTAGTATGTTTTAATCGGCCCCATTCTATCAGTATTTATCTCTAAAAGAGCGATCAAATTTTCATATTTCCCTGTTCCAAAAAAACCATTGAGATACTCTAAAAGATCCTCATCATAATTCCCATTATTAAATATACCAGTATCTTTAAAAACTTTAGCGATAAAATCGGTTTTCTGGTTAACAAAACCATTGTTATGAACCACAATATGTCGGATTGATTCAATTAAATTGATTATAAATTTGAAATTTTTCGTCAAAAGCTCGTTATTCTCATAATGCAACATGGCAGGTATTTTTTTTCGAATTTGTTTAATAATGCTTTGGGGTCTTCCTTTCTTCTCTTTAACCCGAGAGATAAACCATTCAATATCTTTGTTCTCTATTTCATCAAAAGAAATTGCTCCAAAATCATTTAAAGGCCAAAAATTATTATCAATGTAACCTATGTGAGCATACAATAAATCCAGATAGTCTTCGAAATTCTCATATACTTCTGTTAACAGCCATTGATATTGTTGGTTTTGATGGAATTTTAAAGCTTCTAAATTTTCATTAATAGAGCTTGAATGAGTGCCTATGATAATCATTTCACCGTTTAGTGGAGAACGACACATAGTACAACCACCAGAGATCTCCATATCCTCTTTTAAGTCTTTCCTGGCTTTAATGTTTTCTTTTTGTTGTATCAAAGAATTATGAATAGAGTCAGTGTTACTCTTTGTTAAACTTCGATATGTATCTATTTTTACAGCTTTTTGCTTGTAAATTACATGTGCTTTTTGTAATGATTTTATATTTTTCAAAATAGTCAGCCTCTACTTTTTGCTCTTAATGTTATCCTTCGCAAGTTTGATATTTCTTAATAAGAATAAGATTCAACCATCTCTGAGGGAATACCAAAAAACCAAAACGATGACAATACACTTTTCAAACATAGAGGCCTATAGCTCGTTCAGATAAATACTAAATAGCTTTTATGGTGGAATAATCGTGATATGATTTTTCAGGCATAGGGCCTGATCAGCTTTTATAAAAGGGGAGTCTTTCGGGGCTCTCTTTTTTTTGTTTGATATTGAATCAAAAAGTGTCTCAAAAAAGAAAAGGCCCCAAATGATAAAGAAAAAGGGTTAAAGGCCGAAGCCCTTAACCCTTGTAATCTTTGGTAGTGGCGGAGAAACAGGGATTCGAACCCTGGATGGAGTATAACCCCCATACCCGCTTAGCAGGCGAGCGCCTTCAGCCTCTCGGCCATTTCTCCGTTGGTGTTGGCGGAGGAGGTAGGATTCGAACCCACGGACCCGTTAAGG
>JAFLJS010000072.1 GCA_022712895.1 Desulfocapsa sp. | reverse complement strand
CGATGGTTTTTTCGCTTATTCTCTAATGTCTCGCAATTGAACGATTGAAAGACAACCTCTATCCTCCCCGCACATCCAGTAACACTATTTTAGATTTCGTGTTATTTAATGCTTGACATATATCTGAATTAATGCGATTAGTCACTTAAGAACAGAAAAGATGAACATTATCCAGCAGATAGGAGGTAGTATGAAAAACAAAATTGACCAGCAAGCTCTTACTGACTGCTGCATAGGAAACGCATTAGCTGGCGTTCCTATCAAGTTGGCAGCTTCATTGTTTCGCGTGTCCGAACCCTATTGCAGCCAAGTGTTGAAGGCGGCAGGGGTGAAGGTAGACAGGAAGCGAAACTATATCCATGCACCTCTTGGCGTCATTCAACGTGCCTTATGGGCAGAGAAGGAATCAAAATGAAAGGAATGAATCCGCATTTAATCATAAATAAGGAGAACAAAATGAACAGAACGGAACCGGAAGCAATTGACGAAAATGTCGTAGATCTTCCGTATCTTGAAAAGAAGAGGTTAGGACTGTTGACAAAGGAAGAGGTTGAAGCCAAAAGAGCTGAGTTCAACGAATCCGCTACCGGACAAGAAAACACAAGAGTTGAATCTACTTTTGACCAGAACATGATTGCAAAAGATTCCGCTCTTGTCGATGAAGCCAAGAGGATTGCAAAAATTCATGGTATCGAATTCACGGATGATACCGCAGAACAGGTCAAACTTCGGTTCATGATGCGAGACAATGGCACCGTAATGAGCACGGGATTGCATAAAGATTTGGAGAGATTTCTCAATAGTACCCAAACAGTAGCTATTAAATCTGCACAGGCCGCAGTTGATGAACGGATTGCTAAGAAGGAATCCTTGTACCAACAATTAATTTACTTCAGTACGATTGGCAATCAAGACGCTTATCGAAAATGCCGTGCTGAATATGCAAAGGCGTAAATGAAAGAACAAAGAAACATGACAAGAGCCTCCTTTTCACTGTTTATCGGTTGCAGTGTTTTCTTGTCATTAGAGACAACTCAGCGTAGTTCAGATATCAACGTGCGCTGATTGTCTCGCACTTTAACCTAAGACAAGGATAAGCAATGTCAGATCTTATTGAAATGCCAGAATCAAATGTAGCTTTAAAATTGGAATACCAGCTAACTAAGCTAAATGAGAATATTGTTTTGCTTGCAAATGTAGTTCAGCACTCTTCGAATGAGATCATGCAATCTCTAACAGAGAACAATCAAATATCACAAAGAATTTTGAACTGTGAACAACACCGCAGCAGAATGAAAGGAGGTCAGATTCCAAATGAAAATTAAGAAGAAAATAATTAAGAAAAGAAAATTACAGTTCAAAAAAAGAAAGAAAATTAAATTCTGCAAATGTGGATGTGGAACTGAAATTCCAGCACAGAATACTTGGGTTAAGAATCACAACCACAGAAAAAGCGGTAAAAGTTTAAATCCTAAAGGCAGAAAAAATGGCTCACAGAATAAAGCAACTGAAGCCTGCAAAGTGATCTTGAATTCAGAGATTCCTAAACTTAACAGAATCATGGTTCAACATGCACTTGGTACAGACTGTGACGGTAAACAAATCACTCAACCAAATATCAACAGCACAAAGTGGTTACTTGGTAGACTTGTTCCTGCAAGAGTTCATGCGAAAGTAAAGTTGGCCGGGATGCCGGGAATAAATTCAGCACAAGATTGCAAAGAAGGAATTGCATATTTGGTTCAGGCAATAAGTGAAGGAAAAATAAGTCCACATGATGGAAATATTGTATCAGGTATTCTCGATAAGTTCACAGCTTCAGTTTCTGTGGTTGAGCTTGAACAAAAAATGTCAGAGTTGCTGGAACAATTGCAGTGAGAATCAAGAAAGAAATCATGTTCACTTTATTCGTGCAAGAATTCACTGATACATTTGTAAACAAGTTAGCTGAACACATTCACCACAGAGAAAAAGAAATCGAGGTACAGGATTGTATCTTGTCATATCATAAAAGAATACATGCTGGTAACTGGAACAGAGTTTTGATTCCTTCTGGATTTTGTTCTTGCTAATGACAGAGGATGAGGAAGGGCTTTGTTTGAAACAGACGTGTAGCTATAGTTTGTCAAATGCGTGTTTTCAGCAAGCGAATCTAAACCCAAGTAGTATGAAAATAATACAAGAGGACAATATGCCAGCTAGGGTACAACATCTCAAAACATTATTGAAGAAACTTGGAACTCATGCCCCTAAAGAGAAAATCCAGAGTGTTGTTTTTATGGATTCTAATGGTGATCCCATGTTTGAAGATGGTATTCAGTACAATAAAAGTGGTGTTTTGTTAGTCCCAAAAGTTCTTGCAGAGGATTGGGAGTCTTTCTTTCAAGAGCAAGCAAAAGCTGTTGAGCACTTGAAAATTCCTCCTGCTCCCAAAAGGGAAGTAAGAACTGATAAAGAGATTCTTACTGATTATGATCCTTTTCCTGAGCAAGAGCCATCATTCGTGGAATCTTTCAAGACTGGCAACACTGGAAAAGGTTCAAGAAAGATAGATGGTGGTACTTTCAAGGTCAAAAGTATGTACGGATGAGGCACTAATTCTTCTCAATTCTGTACCTATGAGATTTACCGTCTATGGTGATTGTACCTGACTCATAAGATTTGCGAGATGAGCTACTAAAAGGATAATCCTTACAATGATTATTGTAGTAAAGAATTTTACCGAACTCCCCTGAATAGGCTATTTCCATTTTTGCTCTATCGCAACGCTCTTTTGGCCATTGCTCGAAAGCACACGAGGAAAGAAGGAAAGTTAAAATGAGAAGAGTAATTCCGTTTTTCATATATGAAAAATAACATACAATCCATAGGTTAGTCAAGAAATAGTGTTTTATTTTTCTTTAATCTTTTTTTTGAAGTCAAATACCATCTCATCGTCTTTTAGCATTCCATGCTCTTCTCTTGCAACTTTTTCCAAATATTCTGGATCTGTTTGAAGTCTTTTAATATCTTCATTTATTGCAGCATTAGACGCTTTTAATTGTATGGATTCTGTTTGCAATTCCACTAATCGTTCTTTTTGTTTTTTTATAAGCTCAATTGCTACCTGAAGTTCCTGCAAACTAAGTCCTCCGACCTTTGCTTGACCAGAAAGCAATGACACAGCGATACTTGAAGATGGATATTTTGATATCAGGTCTTGCAATTTGCTTTCCGTACTTTCCAGTAATTCTAAGGTTTTTTCCTCTTTTGCCGCATTTTGAAGTTGCGATGCCGCTGTAACATATAATTTATTTGCCTTCTTCTCCGGATCAACTGAACAACCAAGAAGAAATGTAAGAACTATTAGTAAACTAGAAACTTTCAGCAATTTATTCATATTCATCCTTGGTATAATAGGTTGTGTCAAATTCCTCTGAATGATTTCTGTTGGCCATTGCTCGAAAGCACACGAGGAAAGTAGGAAGGTTAAAACAAGAAGTGCTGCATTTGTTTTCATACTTGAAAAACTAATATATTATCCAACAGTTAGTCAAGGAATAGTGTTTTGTGTTTTTTGTAATTCATTTCTGAAGATTTCAAATGGATTTTTCTCATCACCAACCAGAGTTTTAAAATATTTTTTCCATTTTCAACTCTTCCATTACAAGAATTCTCCTAAAGTCCTAATAATGGCAGTATACGCAAAGAAGACTGCAACCCCAACGGGTATTGAACACATTCCAGCCTGAAACATAAGACCAAACATATTGCTCCAACTGATATAAACACCAACAATTTTAATTTTTTGTATTTCATCTTCCTTAACTACACATTTTTTTTCAACTACCGAGCCTTCAGTTTCCACATTTATTCTCCTGTTGTTTGCTTTAGTTAAAATAATGCAACGAATTTGTATATAATATCCAACACCTATAAATGACAAGATATTGTCGAAATTTCTGGTGATGAGCATTCCAAGATCATTTAATCTTTGCGAGAACCGACACAATAAGAGTCAAGACAGTCTCTGTTTTCGACAGAAATAGATCTTATGCACTCTGCTATAGAAACTAAGAGCAAGAGCTTAGAAAGTCTTACTTTGACTCTTCCAGTAAGCCTTCAATTTCTTTTTCCCATGCAGACAATTTTGATTTTAAAGTTTGAACTTGTTTTGCAGTACCCTCAAGATGAGTTTTTTTATTCCTCAACATTGTCTTAATGGATTTTAAACTTTTACGATATTTTTTAGTGTTTGTCAGTGATCCCTCAGAAAAAGATTTAATCCTTTCTTTCAAAACCCGAGTAGAAATTTTATTCTCAGCTACTTCAACTATTAATTCCTCTTGAATTTTCTCATCCTCAACAGTCAAGAGAGCTAATTGATTCGTAGCAACAATATCCTTTCCATGCGCATGGAAAAGACCAATTTCATAATGATTTTCATAATAAAGGTTCATGGCATTATATAACCATGATTTTTTTGGAGCATTATTCATTTCAGAAAATCTTTTGCATAACTCATTAAAGCTAGAAGCCTCGACAGGCTTCTTTTCCTTGAACCTTTCAAGATCATCATCGTAAAAGGTTGCAAGTAAATATTTTCCAACATCAATATAGACTTGTAAAGCATGACCTATATAAATATTTTGAATATCAGTAACAGCTTGTTCAACCAGAACGGATTCTTTATCCGTAAGTTGAACTGCTCCCTCTGACTCTTCAACTAATTCTGCTTCAATGATTTCTGTTTTCTTGCTCATGAGAAAATACCCCTAGTTAAATTGTCCTTATACATAGATGGTATCGACGGGGAAATATTTAGCAACAAAATAATTAAAATTAATATATTTAAAATAATAGAGAGAGTGCGTTGCTATTAAGACGATCTATTTTAAAAACGTTCTAAAGTCTATCCCATTGCACTTACAGAAATTGACGTAATCGCTTGTTGTATATAGATTGTAGCTGTTCTCTAGTTGCCTACTATAAAGTTTTATTTGTTTTATTTGTTTATTCGTTAGGTTTTTAATTTTGTGCATCTTCAGCAGGAACCTTGATAATCTTTTTTTGTCGAAATTCGCTACTTTAACATGTTTTTCCGCAAGTTTTTTATACAAAGAAGATACGCTCAAACTTTGTATTTTTTTCAATCCATCTAAAATACTATTGTTTTCTTTTATTTTCCCTAAGAATAACTGAACATTACGCCAGTACAATCTGAACTCCTGTCGAATAACAGGTTTCCCTGATTTTTTTGAATATCTCGCATAAATCACCAACTGAAAAACATTTTTTTCACCCAAATACAGCATCCGACTATTGCCTATCCCACCTTTTTTAATTTTGCAGTAAGATTTATACAATGTATCCGTAGTCGGATTTTTATGCTTAACCATAGTGTGAGCATGTCGCCTATCATAGGTAAAACTTTCTGAACTTTGATACCTTAAATATGTTGTGTCTATCAAATGATCAGCACCGGATATTGCCTCTGCTTCATTTTTTTGAAGTGTATCTTTATAAATCTCTACCATACGGATTTTACCAAGATACTTTTCTGCTGATTTCAAAATATCAAATATCTTCGGCGTGAATTTTGTTAAGCGTATGATAGCCTTAAAACCATCTTTGTATTCCTGAGACGATTTTTTTATTTTTAATACTTCAACCCTCCCTGCCTTGGTACTGATTGGTCGTAATGAATCTATCTCAGCAAATACCGAGTCAAAAGGTTCCTTGGATATAAATTCAATCTTATCTAAACCATATTGGACTTTCATATTTTGCTCGTTATTATTTGCAGATTACTTTCGTTTAACGAGCTTCTTTGGTTTTAAATAATCTGAAAGTGCCTGTCTGATAACGTCAGATTTAGAGATATTCAAAGTATCCGCCTTAAGTTCGATCATCTCGTAAATATTCCCATGTACTGCACAACTAATTTGTGCCTTCATTGCTTGCCTTGCCATAATTAACCTCATTGGTTTGATTTTGTTTATAATACAATGATAATATGATGAGTTACTTATTGCAATTATTTAAATAATTCAAATACCTTGCGGTATAAAACAAAAAAAAGAGAGCTACACCGATAAGATGTAACCCTCTTAATTAACAGCAAATTTTATATCCGCTGAACATATACTATATTTATTATTTTTTTCTACGTCTTTTTCCTTCTACAACTCAACAACAGTGCATGTTTTATTAAGTTAGAATAGTTGCAAAACGCTTGGCAAGCATGGTTTTTCCAGATCCCGGAGGCCCGGCTAAACTTACGTTATGCCCACCAGAAGCTGCTATCTCAAGGGCCCGCTTCACATGTTCCTGCCCTTTTACATCCTGAAAGTCTACTGCCGTATCCCGACCCGCATTAAACAGTTCATCGTGATTAACAACAATTGGCTCAATATCTGTTTCAGCAGCAAGAAACTCCACAGCCTGATGCAGAGCACTGACACCTATGACGTCAATACCATTCACCACCGCAGCTTCGTGTTTATTCGTATCTGGTACGATAATACCTTTTAGACCTTGCATTCTGGCATTTAATGTCAACGGTAAGATCCCCGGAACTCCACGAACAGTTCCATCAAGAGACAATTCACCAAACACACAATAGTCTTTCAATTTGTCAGGCACAAACAACTCGAATGCGGCAAGAATTCCAAGAGCAATGGGTAAATCAAAACCCGCTCCAGCCTTTTTAACATCAGCAGGTGCCAGATTTACAGTTATTTTACGTGGAGGAAATTCATAGCCTGAATTCTTGATTGCCGCCTTTACCCTATCCCGACTCTCCCTGACACTGGAATCTGGCAACCCCACAGTTGTGAATAAGGGAAGCCCAAGGGCCAAGTCTACCTCAACTTCAACGGATAAACCATCAACACCCTGTACGGTTCCACTATGAACAATTGCTAACATCTACGAATTCCCCTGGTACATGGCCTGTAACTCTTGTGAGTATTCACCGTCTTTTTCAGAATAAATATAGAGTGGCGATTCAACACGCATTCCATCCCCTCCATTCTTTAAGGCTTCGATCAGGACGAGGCGTGCTTCACTCTCTTTTTCAGGATAGGAATAAACCGTCTGCAACCGTTTCACGGCAAATCCACTTATTTTCAGTTGGGTAAATAAAACAGCCAGGAATTCTGCCGGGTACACCAGAAAAAACCTCCCCCTGTTTTTAAGAACGTAGGCCGCAGAATGCAAAATCTCACTCAGATTGCAGCGTACCTGATGCCTGGCGATCAGAGCTTCTTCATTTATTGATTTCCGGCCACTACCGGGAACATAAAAAGGAGGATTACATACAACGCTTGAAAATGAACTGGCTGCAAAAGAGTCAGCAATACAACGTAAATCCCCTTTCACAACTTCCATTTTATTCTGACAGGAGTTTGTGATGACGTTTTGGCTAATCAACTCTGTTAAACCTTCCTGCAATTCAAAGGCTACAAGTTTTTGAATAGAGTCTGGCTTCCGATAAAGCAGGATAAGTCCCAGAACGCCACATCCTGCGCCCAGATCAAGAACCCGTTCATCTTTTTTTAAACGTACAAAATGGGCCAGTAAAACCGGGTCAATGGAAAAGCGGTAGCCAGTTACATGCTGCGCACAACATAACTCTCCATCAAAGAGGCTATCATTACTGATTTCCACGACTGATGTCACCCCAGGCGAGACACGTTTTCCCCGTCTACCAATTGATTAAAGAGCAGTCCAGTCATAACCTTTGGATAGAAGTAAGTAGATTTATGGGGCATTATCAGATTCTCATCGGCAACTTGTCTCACCTGCCGGACACGGGTTGGATTCATCACAAAGAGCAACGGTGTCATTTCATCCTGCCCGTTCCAGTCCTTGACGGCCACATCAATGGCCTCATCGGGATCACTGTAATAGTGGATCAGATTTTCCGATTCACAACGTTCATGACCCAACTCCATTGCCTTGTTAATAATCACTTCGGAGAGGATCACAACATCCAGTTCCTGCATCTGTTCCGGTTTTTCTTTTAGCAACTCTTTTGCTGCTGGTTTCATAGTGAGTAAAAAACAGCGATCTTCACCAGGATGATACACTCCAAAAGTACTGGCCGATGCGGTTGTACTTTCTTCCTCATCCATACGAGAAAGTACTTCTGCAAGCAAGACCTCGCGGTTTCCTTCCTTCATCTCTTCAAGCTCAAACCAGGGATCAAGCCGCAGACGCAGATCCTCCATGTTAATCATTCCAGGCCACTGCAGCAGACGATGGGTGGGAAGCACAGACAGACCCGGGTCTTCCATGGGACAGAGATACATCATAATATGATTGGCAGGATCATTATCAGAAAAATCAGAGTTTCGTTCTCTTTGCAATTTTCTGTAAGCAAGTGCCGTGGTGTAGCGGTGATGTCCATCGGCAATATAGACCGATTTACCCTTAAATAATTCCTGCACCTGCATGATCACAGCTCCGTCACTCACCCGGTGCAGACTATGAACACAGCCATCACCATCGGTTATGGAACCAACAGCATCTGACTCCTTTGCAGCATCAAGTAAATTCAGAACTTTGTTCTCTTCATCAGAATAGAGAGAAAAAATCTGACTAAACTGAGCTTTGGTGCTATCGAGTAACCGCAAGCGATCAGCAATAACAGATTCAAAGGTTTCTTCGTGGGGTTTTACAATACCTTCAGTAAACTCAGCTAATCCAACCAGTGAGACAAGTCCCTTGCGGATAAGCGTTTGTCCAGAGGGATGTTTGTATTGGACGGTATACAGATATAAAGCGGGATATTTTTCACGAAGCAGTACGTCTTCACCTAACCACTGCTGAAAGAGATCTGCCACATCCTGATATCTGGAATCGTCTCCTACTGTACCCCCAGGATTTTTCGTAATATCTAGCCGAATCATTGAATAGGGGTTTTTCTGACTATACGAATCCACTGCTTTTTCATTGATCACATCATAGGGAGGAGTCACCACATCATCAAGACTGCCAACTTTGTCCACATTGAAAGATATGCCCTTGAAGGGTGCGATAAAGGCCATACGAATAACTCCTTATTTACTTAAGCATTGGTGAATTATAGTGCTAACTAACTTGTCATCAATGAGCAGAATGTTTATGGTCGTAAGAATCGAGTTGTTCTTGGAACAACTTCAGAATGAAATTCAATTCATAACACGGTTAGAACTATCTTTTCAAGGGACTTAGGAAGTTAGTTCTTCCCAGGAGATAAATATGTACGATATTTTCATAAAAACACATTTTGCTGGTGCCCACCATCTGCGGAATTACCCCGGTAACTGTGAAAACCCCCATGGCCATAACTGGAAGATCAAGGTAACTGTTCGGGCCTCCAAAGTTGACGAACTTGGTATGGGAATAGATTTCAAGCTATTAAAAAAGATTGTAAACGCTGCTGTTGATGAGCTTGACCATAAAGATCTGAATCAACATCCCGCCTTTCAGGATCGGAACCCATCATCTGAACATATTGCAGCATTTCTTTTTGGTGTCCTGCAACCCGACCTGCAACATGATCGATACGGTCTGCACTGTATAGAAGTCTGGGAAACAGACACCTCAGGACTTATTTATTACGGGCCAGATGCAAAGTAAACTGCATATCAGCGAGATTTTTTATTCCATTCAGGGTGAATCTACTTTTGCAGGTTTACCCTGTATTTTCATTCGCTTGAGTGGCTGTAACCTTCGTTGCAATTACTGCGATGCGGAATACACCTGGGAAAAAGGAACCCCTTTCACGATTAGCGAGATCCTTTCCACCATTCAGGAGTACCCTTGTAAGTTGGTGGAGGTTACAGGCGGCGAGCCCTTGGAGCAGGAACAGTGCCTGGAATTGCTCCGTGTTCTTTCAAAAGATGGGTACAGCGTGTTACTTGAGACCAATGGTTCCATTTCCATCAACTCTGTACCGGAGGAGACAACAGCCATTCTCGACGTAAAATGTCCTGATAGTGGTTCGCACGACTCATTTTGCATAGACAATATTGATGAGATAAAAAGAAGAATCTATACAAAACCCGGCTCCTGTGAACTCAAGTTTGTACTCTCGTCAAAAAATGACTTTCTCTGGGCCATCAACTTTATTACAGAACATACATTGAATGCATTGCTGCCTGTTCTTTTTTCACCGGTTCATGGACGTGTTTCCCCCCAGGAACTAGCTGACTGGATTATGGAGACTAATCTCGCTATTCGGCTCCAACTACAACTGCATACAATTCTCTGGCCCGATAAAACTCGTGGCGTCTAACATTTCTTTTATTATACTTACAATATGACAGACACAATACCAGTAGATCAGGCGGTGGGTATGGTACTTCCCCATGACATCACCGAAATAGTCAAAGATACGTTCAAAGGACGTGCCTTTAAAAAAGGACATATCATCCGCACGGAAGATATCGAACACTTAAAGCGGCTTGGGAAAGAACATATCTATGTGCTGCACCTAGGCCCGGAAGAAATTCATGAGAATGAGGCAGCGGAAGTTCTGGCTTCAGCTCTTGCAGGGGCAGGTGCCACCCTATCAACCGAGCCCGTAGAGGGAAAAATTGCAATCCACGCTGCCCATGATGGGATACTGAAAGTAAATGAAGAGGCTCTCTACCAGTTTAACCTGCTTGGAGAGGTGATGTGTTCCACCTTGCAAACCAATACCCCGGTCACCAAAGGCGAAACTATTGCCGCAACCCGCCTCATCCCACTGCTCTCAAAACGCGCCATCGTTGAACAGGCCACAAACATTGCAAACACCCATGGTCCGATTGTGGAGGTGAAAATGTTACGCAAAGCACGCGCAGGCCTTATCATCACCGGCAATGAAATCTTTTCAGGACGAATTGAAGACAAGTTTGAGAAAGTGCTACGTGAAAAACTTGAAGCAATTGGTTCAGATGTCATTTCAGTAAGATTTGCACCAGACGATATCGGCAAAATTGCAACAGCCATCACAGAAGCCATAGCTAATGGCGCTGATATGATTATAACCTCCGGCGGCATGTCCGTTGACCCGGACGATGTTACCCGCCTTGGTATTGCAGAAGCTGGTGCCACTGACTGTTATTACGGAACACCCGTATTACCTGGTGCCATGTTTTTAAGTGGTTGGATTGGTTCTGTTCCGGTGCTCGGTCTACCCGCTTGCGGAATGTTTCACAAAATCACAGTCTTTGATCTTATCTTGCCACGAATCTTAAGTGGTGAAACCATAGGTCGTGAAGAATTTGCCCGAATGGGACACGGCGGATTATGCCGTAACTGTAAACAATGTCAATATCCGGTGTGTAACTTTGGAAAATAATCAGACAGTACATTGCAGGCTAACCGTTGAGGGCCCTGCCAAAGCATTCCAGCTCCTTGCCGACGTCAGTGGACTGCCAAAAGAACGTATCAAACATGCAATGGTCAAAGGAGCTGTATGGTTGCATCGCCCCGGCACTAAAGAACGGAGGCTGCGCAAAGCCAAATTCAAGCTACAGGAAGGTGATTGCGTAGAACTCTGTTATGACCCTAAAGTACTCGCCATGGCCCCACCGCATACCACGTGTATTGCCGAAAACAGTGACTACAGCGTCTGGTTCAAACCACCCTGGATGCTGAGCCAGGGAACACGCTACGGTGACCACTGCTCGTTGCTGCGTATTGCTGAAAAAGAAAACCGGGATATTGATTACAAACTGATCCATCGACTGGATCGTGAAGCATCGGGACTAATGTTACTTGCCCACAATCGCAATGCTGCAAAACTCTTATCTAATCTGTTTCAGGATAATAAAATTGTAAAAAGATATTTTGCAGAAGTGGAAGGAATTCTGGAGATAAAAAAAGGAGGCTTGCTACTCACTGAGGAGCTTGATGAAAAACCCTCAAAAACAGAGATTTTGACATCACGATCAGCAAAATCAAGGAAGAACAGCCTGCTCGATATCCGTCTGCATACCGGAAGACTGCACCAGATTCGACGCCACCTTTCCAGTTTGGGATATCCTGTTCTTGGAGACCCTCAGTACGGAAACGCTGAAGGAAAGGTTTACGCTCAGCTGCATCTCTGTGCCTGGAAAATTAGTTTTCTATCACCTTTCACGAAGAAGGAATGTGTGTATCAGATCCCTAACGATTTACGCCCTTCATTCCTCTTGTAATGTAATAACAGGAAAACAAAAAAAGCTACGTACAGACTAAGATAACGTACAGTGCCTGGTCCTGGCCTTATGCAACAGCTTGACCACGGCTTTGTACTCCTTGTTAATTTCCTTTTTCCTTCTCCTGTTTAACTCTTTTTTCAATTGTTTATGGAGTTTTTTTCTTTTAGCACCAAGTTGCTCGATGATTTCCTCGAGATCATTTATTTTTTTCTTCTGTTCTTTTTTCTCATCACTGAAATAATCACCCGCTTTTTTTATGAGCTTTGCTACCTTCACGCCTCTCCTCCTGTGTCCTCTTGTAATTCCTGTATTGTTGCATCATCTATCCATAAAATAGATGCCGTCTCCAAAAACCTTCTGGATATTGATTTCACAAAAGAGCTGTCATTCATCACGGAAGATGCCATTCTGTCATCAATTTTATGATGCCTTAGCAAACTGCTAATTTTTCTATTCAAAGACATATCAAACTCTTTGATCGAATCTCTTATTTCCACAATTTTAATAGCTGCAGCCAAATCTTCAGGATCTTGCCGTATCAGGTCAATATCTCTCAACAACTCTGCCAATCTCGTTCGCAACGAATTATACAGTTCTGCAATAAAACCATTCTTATCATTCATAAAAAGGGCAATATTCTTTTGGATATCATTGATGTCCTTTGTAACCTCAATTATTTTCCGATTGGCTATTTTAATTTGGAAAACCGTTTCTCTTTCATCCTCATCCATATACGCTTCCGCCATCGATGCAAACCGTATTATCTCACTATACAACGCTTTTATTCTGTCATCGTATACAGCATCAACATCTACATTATCAACTTTTACAGTTTCCGTGACCTTTCTCATTTCTTTTTCTGACCAGACTTCATGCCGATGCAACCGTAAGGCCTGAATAGTCAGATGGGAAACACTGTCATACAGGTGCTCAGTCTCTTTTAAAAGTACCTTGATAGCAGGGCCTGAAGTCTTAATAACCTCCTCATCAAGAAACATCGGTTTACCTCTTTTCTCACCTTTGAAGACAAAAAGACCCTTTAAAAAAACGACCATTTTCCCAATAAAAGGAGCAACAAGAAGGACACCTGCCACATTAAAGACTGTGTGAAAGAGTGCCAGTTTAAGGGCGATATCATTCTCTCCAATACCTACAACCTTGCTGATAGAATCGACAAAATCCATCAGCTTATAGATAAAAACAACAGTGAACAGAGCAGTGATAATGTTAAAGATAAAATGCGCAGTAGCAAGCCTCTTGCCATCCGCATTCGATGTTAGGGCACCTAACACTGCTGTTACTGTGGTACCGACATTGGCACCAATGGCTAACGAGATGGCATTTATATATTCAATCTGTCCAGTGGCCACTGCTGTGATGATAATAGCCATGGTAGCACTGCTCGACTGAATAATTACTGTGGCAGCTGCACCAATAAGTATGTATACGAAAATGCCAAGATAGCCATCCATGGCATACTGGGCCAGGTCAATTCCTTCTTTTAAGGTCTCAAAACCGTCCTTCATGTACCCGATACCAAGGAATATAAAACCGAGTCCTAAGAGAATAAAGCCAGCCCCTCGTAAAGGTTTACTCTTAAGAAATGTGAAAATGACCCCAAAGACAAGCATGGGCATGGCATAATGGGCTATTTTTATTTTCACCCCGAAAGCGGCTACAATCCAGGCAGTGGCAGTTGTACCAATGTTTGATCCGAAAATTACGCCAATAGCCTGCCCCAGAGTAATGAGTTCTGCTGATAAAAAGGAGATGGCGATAACACTCACTAACGAAGAACTCTGAATGATAGCTGTGGAAACGAAACCACTGAAGATTGATTTAACAACAGTATCGGTGGTTTTCTGTAGTATCTTTTCCAGTGTTCCACCGGTAAAAAGTTTGAATCCATCTTCCATAAAAATCATACCCACAATAAAGATGGCAATCCCTGAAGCAATTGCTTTAAAATCATTATTGGTCATCAGACCATATCCGAGTAACAGCAGGATAGGTAGGGAGAGGACTTTTTTAAACATGGCTGGTTTCTCTATAAGAGCGACGAACAGAAATCATTCTTCTTGTGGTTAAAAGACTTCAGCCCCTGATCTGTCTTTATACAAATCAGGGGCTGAAGATTTGTTCAACGAGCATAGAATAGCACGAAAGTTAACTACTTCTTCTTGCTTTTCTTTCCCTTCTTCTTGTCTTTCTTTTTGTTTTTCAATCCTTTTTTGCACTTATCAGATTTTTTACATTTATCTTTTTTCTTATCTTTTTTCTTATCTTTTTTCTTAGCCATGAGAATTCCTTTCGGTTAAATGACTTCCACTTATTGGTGGAATAATTATAGCCTTTCACCACTACTAGCCAGAACAAACTTCCGATAAGCAGGATGCAAGGCCATGTAAATGCTTAATTAAGTCTCTCAGTAACCTACGGTTAATGTCAAGAACTATTACAACTAAAGATAACGGAACAAAAAACTGTTCACAAAAACAAGTTAGCTCATGTGAGATATTATAGGGATTTTTTTTTAACTTTCAGGAAAAAGAATTCAGATCTTGAATGCTCAGGAAATCAGACTCAGTGCCAATTCGGCACTTTTTTCAGAAGCTCCGACTGTTCCCATACGGCTACGAACGAGCGCAAGGCCTTGCAGCATTTTTTCTCTTCTGCTGCCTGCCTGTAAGAGAGGGTTCAACTCTGCAAAGAGTTTATCCGGAGTCACATCTTCCTGTGACAGTTCAGCAACCACAGCATCATCTGCAATAAGATTCACCAGGGAAAAATATTGCAGATCTTTATTGATAAACAGTTTTCCAAGACGATACGTGGTGGGAGAAACTTTATAAAAGACCACCATGGGTGTATCCAGGAGAGCCAGTTCCAGAGTTACCGTTCCAGAGACGACAAGTGCCGCGTCACAAGCCGCCATCATATCGTATCTGTTTTCTGTAATCAGATGCAACTCCAGATTCTGACCATATTCATTTACTCCGGCAGCAAGTAGTTCTTCCGCGGTGAGAGTTGACGCTACGGGTAATAGAAAAACCACTTTTTTTGTTGATTCAGCCTGTACTTGTCTGGCTGTTTGTAACAGCACCGGCAAGAGTGAAGCAATTTCTTTTCTTCTGGAACCTGGTAGAAGCCCGATGAGAAGAGAACCCGAATCAAGACCATATTGCTGACAAAAATCCTCTTTACTACAATCAGATTTTACTGAATCTAGTAAGGGATGACCGACATAACTCGCAGCGACTCCACGATCTCGAAAGAATTGTTCTTCAAAAGGAAGGATAACGCCGATCTTATCAACCAGTTTTTTCATGGTTGCCACTCTTCCGGAGCGCCAGGCCCATACCTGAGGACTGATATAATAATAAATTGGAATCTCAAGCTTTTTGGCATATTTGGCCAGCATGAAATTAAAATCAGGGAAATCAATAAGGATAAGAAGATCGGGACGATCCTCTTTCATTCTGGCCTTTAGAATCTTCTGGGCACGGAAAATATCGGGGAGATGCGATATAACTTCGGCAATTCCAACGACTGCAATACGTTTCGCGTCAAAGAGCAATTCTACGCCAACTGCGGCAAGTTCTTTACCGCCCATACCACAAAAAGAAAGCTCTGACTCTTTGGCAAGCATTGCCGATACCAGACGCGCCCCGTGCAGATCACCGGAAGCTTCGCCGGCTATAATCATTACTTTCTTTTTTTTGCTCATTCTTGTGCTGACATATCTTCAGCATATACTCCAAGCTTTTGATGATCTTTGATCTGTTGAATCACCTGCATTGCAACATCCAGTGCACGCCTTCCCTCAGCCCCGGAGACAAGAGGAGTGGTACGGTTACGAACATTGTCGATGAAATGTAATATCTCAGCATTTAAAGCATCACCTTCCGGAAAATGATTGACCTTCACATCCTGCTTAGGCATACCATTCTCACGAAACTGACCTTTCTTCAGGTTCATAGTCATAACTTTGCGATTAGCAAAATCAACATTGATAAACGATCCTGGTTGAAAGATACGCATACGCCTGGTATTGGTTCTTGCTATGCGTGACACTGTGACATTAGCCGTTGCTCCATTCTCAAAAATGAGTCTGGCATTGGCAATATCAGTAAAATCTGTTACCACGGGCGCACCAACAGTATGAATCGTCTCCAGAGGTGACTTGATAATATTGAGTATGATATCGATATCGTGAATCATAAGATCCAGGATAACATCCACATCAAGTGCCCGATTCTTAAAGGTTGAAATACGCTGACTTTCGATAAAAACAGGAACAGTGAGCGAGGGCAGCATTGCCTCAACGGCTGGATTAAAACGTTCAAGATGACCTACTTGGAGAACGAGCTCCTTGGCATCAGCCTTTTCAATTATCTCATCAGCCTCTGCAACGGTGGTGGTAATAGGCTTTTCCATAAGCATATCAACACCAGCTGCAATACAATCAAGGGCAACTTTATAGTGAAGACTTGTGGGAACTACCACGGACACAGCGTCTACCTCTTTCAGTAGATCAAGATAGTCACCATATGCTTTACAACCGTTTTCATTTGCCACACTCTCTGCCGCAGCAATATCTATATCAGCTACTCCTATGAGTTCGACTCCATCTATATTTGCATATTTCTGGGCATGATACTTCCCGAGGTACCCAACACCTATAACGCCAACTTTCATAATATATTCCAAATTATTCTTATATAATTATGGGCCTTACTTAACCTTCCATAATTCTTTTTTTAAGTTCATCCAATTTTACTAAACCCGTAAAAATACAAATCCATCATATTCCTAGATATGCCTTTTGTATATCCTGGTTTTTCAACAAATTTTCCGCACTGTCGCTAATAGTTATTACACCATTCTCAATCACATAACCACGATCCGCTACATGTAATGCCTGATTTGCATTCTGTTCCACAAGAAAAATCGTTGTATTATGCTCTTTATTAATTCTTTTAACTATTTCAAATATCTGCTTAATGATAAGTGGAGCAAGCCCCATGGAGGGTTCATCCAGCAACATCAGTTTTGGCCGTGCCATCAGTGCCCGCGACATGGCAAGCATCTGCTGTTCACCACCACTGAGTGTTCCACCATCCTGACTTTTTCTATCGGCAAGAATTGGGAACAGTGAGAAAACATAATCCAGATCATCTTTAATGCCCTTGGCGTCATTACGCAAAAAGGCACCCATATCAAGATTTTCCATTACAGTGAGTTCAGGAAAGATATGCCGACCTTCAGGAACTTGACTAATTCCCATGGACACTAGTTTTTCCGGAGAAACCTTACTTATATTCTTCCCTTCAAAGAGGATTTTCCCGGAACGTACTGGGACTATACCTGAAATGGCCATTAGAGTCGTAGACTTCCCAGCACCGTTGGCTCCAATCAGGGTAATAATTTCACCCTTATGAATTTCAAGATCAATATTATGCAGAACCTGAATATTGCCATAAGCTGCATTCACATTTCTCAACTCAAGCATCGACATCCTCCCCGAGGTAGGCCTTGATTACTGCTGGGTTTTCCCGGACTTCTTCGGGAGTTCCCTGAGCGATTTTTTTCCCGTAGTCCATAACAAAGATACGATCAGAAAGACTCATTACCAGCTTCATATCATGTTCAATAAGCAAAATTGAGTGCCCTTCTGCACAAATCTCACGAATGAGTGCCACAAGAGCCTCTGTCTCTTTTGGGTTCATGCCTGCTGCCGGCTCGTCAAGCAGCAGCAAAAACGGATCAGTAGCAAGAGCCCGTCCAATCTCAAGACGCCTCTGCGCACCATAGGAGAGGTTTCTTGCCTCTTCATTTACCTGTCTATGCAAGCCTATTTTTTTCAAAAGCTCATAGCTGCGTTCAATGATCTGAGTTTCTTCAATGCGGGTTGCCTTATTTCTAAATACGGCTCCAAAGATTAAGGCTTTTGTGCGACAATGCCTGCCGATCATCACATTTTCAAGAACACTCATTGTTGGAAAAAGCCTGATATTCTGAAAAGTTCTGGCCATTCCAATTTCAGTAATCTTATTTGGCTTTTTTCCGTTTAAGCGAGTTGTTTTTCCATTTCTGGGATCCGACAAATAAATGTCTCCGGCAGTGGGAGTATAGATCCCCGTCAAACAGTTAAAGAATGTTGTTTTACCTGCACCATTAGGGCCGATCAGTGCTACAATTTCACCCTGTCTGATATCGATGTCCACATTATCAATGGCCTTGATACCACCAAAATATTTACTGAGCCCCTCTACCTTCAGTATTATTGGAGAATCACTCATTATTTTTTCCTTCAACAACACTAAGCCCCTTGAATTTATAATTTCGTCTCACATTAGAAATAATTCCACCAGGCTTAAAGACCATCATCACCACTAGAATTGCCCCAAAGGCAAGCATCCGATATTCTGAGAGTGCCCGAAGATATTCAGGAAGAAGAATAAGGATAAGGGCACCAATGACAACACCAATAATGGAGCCCATACCTCCCAGAACAACAATTGAAAGAATAATAGCGGATTCCAGAAAGGTAAAACTGGCGGGATTTACAAAAGTTGTTTTGGCGGCAAAAATGACACCGACAAATCCAGCCCAGAAAGCCCCCAGGCTGAATGCGATCAGTTTTGTTTTTGTTTTGTCAATGCCCATTGCCTCGCAGGCAATTTCATCTTCACGCAATGCCAGCCATGCCCTGCCAAGACGCGAGTTTTGCAATCTGTTGACCACGAATATCGTTAAAACCACCAGAACCAGAATAATGTAATAGATATACGTTATGCCACCAGCAAAAGTCATGTCCATACCAAAAAAACTAGGCCTTGGGATATTTGCAATACCGCTTGGTCCCTGGGAAAAATCATTCCAATTTTCAAGAACAAGACGAATGATTTCACCGAAGCCAAGGGTTACAATGGCAAGATAATCGCCACGAAGCCGCAGCACAGGAAAACCGAGGATAATACCAAGAAGAGCAGCAAGCAAACCTCCTATTGGCAATACAGTCCAAAACCCCATATCAAAATTATAATTAAGCAGGGCGTAGCTGTATGCACCAACAGCATAGAAGGCAACATAACCAAGATCCAGCAATCCGGCCACACCCACCACAATATTTAAACCAAGACCTAACACCACATACATGAGGGCCGTTGTCATAATATTGGTTTGATAGGTGGAAAATAGAAAGGGAAAGGAAATACCAAAAATAAAACAGGCAAGAGCAAGTGGATAAAGGAATCGTGGTTCCCTAACTATTCGCTGTACAAGTGGTTCAGAAATTGTTTTTTGCTTTTTCTTTGAAGCCCGTCTTTCTTTCTGGATTATAAATACTTTAGCAAGGATGGAAAAAACAAAACTGCCAAAGGCAATAAAAAACATATTATCCCAGCGCCAGCTAACAACTCTTTCGATTGGATCGACCTTAACCACCATGATGGGAAAGGTGAGAAAGGCAAACCAGAGGGAGGTGAGGGCTGATCGTTTGAGTTCTTTAACAGGAAACATTCACAGCCTCACACTTTTTTGGTTTCGGTCTTACCAAGAAGACCGGAAGGTTTAAAGATCAGAATCAGTACCAGCAGGGAAAAGGCAAAAACATCCTCATAATCTGAGGAGATGTAGCCGGTGGCAAAACTCTCTGTGAGTCCAAGAACAAGACTGCCCAGCACAGCACCGGGGATAGAACCGATTCCCCCAAGAACTGCGGCTGTAAATGCCTTGATGCCCGCAAGAAAACCGATATAAAAGTTAATCTGTCCGATATGGGAGGCGATGAGCAGACCACCAATGGCGGCAAGTGCAGATCCTATAATAAAAGTTGCTGAAATCACCCTGTCCACATTGACCCCGACCAGTACGGCCATGGTTTTATCCTGTGCCGTAGCACGCATTGCCTTACCGATCTTGGTGAATTTAATAAGGCAGGTCAGCGCTATCATGACAATGGCTGTGGTGACCAGAATAACCATATCCGAAGAGCCAACAATATGGGCCACTGGCTCCATAAAGGCAAATTCAGGAATAAGTTCCGGGAAGGGAAGAAAATCAGAAGTCTGGGCAAGGAGCACATAATTCTGGAGGAAGATAGACATTCCAATGGCACTAATCAACGGTGCCAATCGTGGTGCCTTACGAAGTGGTCTGTAAGCAAGTTTTTCAACGGTAAAACCGTATGCACTTGACCAGACCGCAGCCGCAACTGCAGCAATAATCACTATGGCCAACAAGGGGAAACCATAAATAGAGAGTACCGTCGCCACAATAAAGGAGGTAAAGGCCCCTATCATGTAGATTTCACCATGGGCAAAGTTAATGAGCCCAATGATTCCGTATACCATCGTATAGCCAAGGGCAATGAGTGCATAAATTGAGCCCCTTGTCAGGCCAGCAAAAAGAAGTTCTATGAAATAATCCATTGTCTACAAACCACAGAAAAAAGAATAGCCCGACACAGAATAATTCCGTCCCGGGCATGGTTCAAATAATAGCCTACTCTCTATTATTTTACTTCTACATATGCGCCATCTTTAACTACATACATGGCAAAGCCTACACCTACAGCGTCACCTCTTGTATCAAAGTGAATGTTTCCAACAGGAGTAGCCACTGTTTCTGTCTGCAGAGCTTTCACAATATCAGCCATATCGGTGGATCCTGCTTTCTCAATTGCATTCAACAGAGCAAGAGCTGCAGAGTAAGCGTTTTCAAAAAAAGCACCGGGATCTTCATTGTATTCTTTTTTATGAGCATCTATAGCAGCTGTAGAAAGAGGGTTTGCACTGTTGTCATTTGGCCCTGATGCATAAACGCCTTCTGCATTTTTACCGGCAACTTTAATAAAAGTGTCATCTTTAACACCATCATCAGAGATAAAGGTTATTTTCAAACGCTTCTTCTTCATCATGGAAACAATTTTGGAAGCTTCTGGATGGTAACCACCAAAGATAACGGCATCAGCGCCTTTGCGCTTAATTTTCTGAACGATGGCAGTATAGTCAACAGCACCTGGTGTTACACCTTCAAAAAGAACAACCTCAGCCTTTCCAGATTCTTGGATAAATTTCTTGGCAAACTCTGCAAGTCCTTTACCGTAATCACCTTTATCATGGATAACAGCGATCTTTTTAGCGCCAATGACATTGATGGCAAAATCTACTTCTGTTTGAGCCTGAGCATCATCAGAAGCAATGGTCCTGAAAAAGTTGGGATAATCTCCTGACTGGGTGAGATCAGGGTTGGTAGCAGAGGGAGACATAACAACAACGCCTGCCTCTTTATAGATTGGAAGAGCTGCTTTGGTGGCACCCGAACAGATATGACCAAGGACAACATGAACACCATCGGTTACAAGTTTGGTAGCAGTATTGGTTGCAACTTCTGGCTTACAAACATCATCTTCAATGAGAAGCTCAATCATTTTACCGTTAATTCCGCCTTTAGCATTATACATGGCAACAACAAGCTCGGCAGCTTTTACAGTTGGAAGGCCGTAAGAGGCAAGATCGCCACTCTGGGCACCGGCAACGCCAAGTTTAATGGTATCAGCTGCCATGCCAGCAACGGGTGCAGCCATAGCAAAACCAAGGGAAACTGCTGCAACTAATAGTTTTTTCTTCAATCCTGACTGCATGTTCATCTCCAAATTAATAATTTAATCTTACCCTGCTCTTCAAACAAAAGACAACCGCATGGAGAATAGGGCTGAAACTCTCTACAAATGTTAGTATCATTAACGTATCAATTAGTCAAAAGGAAGTGGAGAATAATCGTAAACGATTAAATGTCACGTTCTATTTTTTGCCGGCTAAGTATTCATACCTTCATAGAAAGCCGGCATAAAAATTTGATTAGAACATTTCCTTTACAAGGCAGAAAAGACAATATTTTATAAGGTATTAAAAAGAATAGCCTTGTTTCGATAAAAAATCTTCATCCAAACTATTGCCACAATTTTACCCATATTAGCCATTCCTCAAATTATGTCACAAAAATTCTCACTTCTTAACTTTCTTGGTCGACCTTTCAGCCCTTTATATAGCACTGTTATGAAAAGCAGAGAGTTTCTCTACCAGAAAGGATTAAAAAAGAGCCATTCGCTTAACGTACCTGTTATTTCTGTTGGGAATCTGACAATGGGTGGCACCGGCAAAACTCCGGTTGTAGCCTATATAGCTTCAAGATTGCTGGTAAATGGATTCACACCTGCCATCATATCCAGAGGGTACGGCGGGGCATCTGAGAATAAGGTAAATGTTGTTTCTGATGGAAGAGAGGTTTTTCTGGATGCGAAAGCAGCAGGTGATGAGCCCTGTTTTTTAGGACACAGCCTGCCCGGCGTACATGTGCTTACCGGTATTGTCCGCATTCTCCCCTGCCGCTACGCTGCCGAAACAGCGAATTGTGATATTCTTATTCTAGACGATGGGTTTCAACATATGGCAGTTGCTCGAGATCTCGATCTTGTGCTCTTCAGTGCTGCAAGCCTTGCCGGCAACAGCCGAGTATTCCCAGGAGGGGACTTACGCGAGCCTATATCTGCCTTAAAGCGTTGCAGCGCATTTATAATCACTGGTATTACAGAAGAATTACGAGAACGTGCAACAAAATTCAAAGAACTGCTCCTGCGACGTTTTCCGAACAAACCTGTTTTTTTTGCTTCTTATGAAGCGACAATGGCACAGTCTCTTACAGATAAAAGCCTGCATCTCCCGGCATCGTTACCCACACCTCTTTTTGGCTTCTGTGGCATTGGACAGCCGCTCCTCTTTCAAAAAACGCTTGCTGCACAGAAGATCGAACTGACAGGATTTATGCCACTCAAAGACCATCAACCATTCACTCCATCCCTTCTAAAAAAAATCAACTCAAGAGCAAAAGCCAGTGGTGCTAAAGCCCTTATCACCACAGAAAAAGATCTTGTTAAACTCCGTAAAGAACATTTTAGCCTTCCTGTTTTTTCACTTCAGATGGAAGTACAGCCAGAGGATGAATTTACCACCTACCTTGAGGAACAGATTAATAGCTTCAAAGCCTGAAATCATGTCACTTTTCCCTCAACTGTGTCAAAGTTCCCACAGAACAGTACTGTAGGCATAAAAGCTCAGCGACACCGTATCAGCCTGGCATTACGATCCTTTCCTATCCTGCAAGAGAAGCAGGTCCACACACACCCATATGGTATAGTTTTTGCATAGCAGAATGTTAGAATATAACGAAGAACTCTATTTCATTCATATATAAGGACTTAAAATGGCATCTCTACCCCTTAACCCACACCAACACACCTTACAAAAAATGGTTAGTTGTACTGGCGTTGGTTTGCACTCTGGTAATGAGATTAATCTGTGCATCAAACCTGCTCCAGAAAATTCAGGAATTCGCTTTTACCGTACAGATCTTGACGACACAGTAGGAGTTCCTGCTCATATGGATAAAGTTGTTGATACTCGCCTTGCCACAACCATAGCAAACGCCAAAGTTATGGTCTCCACCACTGAGCACCTTATGGCTGCATTGCAGGGCTTTGGTGTGGATAACGCCGATATCGAACTTGATGGTGCCGAAGTACCTATCATGGACGGAAGTGCCGGACCTTTTATGCTACTTATGAAACGAGCAGGGTTAAAAAAGCAGAAAGCTATGCGGCATGTATTACGCATTACCAAAGAAGTGGTTTTCAAATCAGGAGATACAGAAATCAGAATTCTCCCTTATGACGGATTCAAGGTAAGTGGTGAAATCCACTTCGAAGATTCCCTCATCGACAACCAGTCCTACTCCATAGAGCTCGACCCCGAAAAATTCAATAAAGAGATTTCACAAGCAAGAACCTTTGGTTACGTAGAACAGGTTGAAGAATTATGGGCCAAAGGCCTCGCGCAGGGTAGCAATCTGGATAATGTAATTGCCATCCACTGGGATCGAACAACTATCCTCAATGATGGTGGATTACGTTTTAGCAACGAGTTTATCCGTCATAAAGTTCTGGACCTGATTGGTGATCTTGCCCTGATGGGTTGTCCTATTCTTGGTCATGTTATCGCCAAACGTGCCGGTCACACACAACACCTTGCGTTCATGAAGACCCTGATCGCCGCCGACGACTCCTGGGAGATCGTTGAGATGGAAGCGAAGGGAAACCACTCCGTACTCCATCAAATCGGCTCAACCACAAAAGCCATGGGACAACAGTTTATGCCATTTTTTGTCCCTCAATCGTACCAGAGACCCCGCGCAGCCCACGCATCCTGACAATTTACCACCCGACATACTTGCACCTGACCTTCTACAGCAGTTGCATTTTTTTCATCCGCCTCTTTATTGCTTAGTGATAATATCTTCGTTAAGTTGCGAACTAAAAGCAATCGAGGCCATCTATCCCCTCTCTTTTTTTAACCTTTGCACCTCTTTTCTCCTACTCCAGCACTCGCAACATAAGTTCGCCACATCATACAGTTGCCCATAACATCGTTTAATTTTTATTATTTAGCTACCTTGAAATAATAATAACGACTATGATATGTTCCTTTAAATTCTTATTTTTCCCACTTACGTTCAGCAATTTTTTTGGAGGATTTTATGACTGGTCTCCCCAGATTCTTTTACCCATTAACAGCATTTCTGGTACTCTTCCTGCCAGCCTGTGCTTTCGCATCGACAGGACAAACAGAGACTCTGGATCTGACAAGCAGTCCGGTAGGCTACATTGCTCTGCTGCTTTTTGGCATTGCCTACCTCTTGGTCATGGCCGAGGAAGTCACCCATTTACGTAAATCCAAACCTGTTCTTCTGGCTGCTGGTATTATATGGATTCTCATTGCGTATGTTTATACTCAGAATGATCTGCCCCATGCAGCTGGAATAGCAATACGACACAATATCCTTGAGTATGCTGAACTGTTTTTCTTTCTGTTGGTGGCTATGACTTATATCAACGCCATGGAAGAACGACTTGTTTTCCAAACGCTTCGAACGAAGCTAGTGACTGCAGGACTCTCCTTCCGACAGCTTTTCTGGATAACGGGTGCACTGTCTTTCGTTATCTCTCCTGTTGCTGACAACCTTACCACTGCCCTCCTTATGTGTGCCGTTGTTATGGCACTTGGCAAAGGCAAAGCAAAATTTGTCTCCCTCGCCTGTATAAACATTGTGGTTGCTGCCAATGCTGGTGGTGCCTTTAGTCCTTTTGGTGACATCACAACGCTTATGGTCTGGCAGAAAGGTATTGTCAGCTTTTCTGAATTTTTTGCCCTCTTTTTGCCGTCTCTTGTTAACTGGATTGTTCCTGCAGTTATTATGAGTTTTGCCATAGAGAAAAGTAAGCCTGAGTCTGACGGAGAAATCGTCACCATGAAACGTGGTGGTATCATAGTTATATTCCTTTTCCTTATGACAATTATCACGGCAGTAAGTTTCCATAACTTCCTGCACTTGCCCCCAATGGCAGGTATGATGATGGGACTTTCCTATTTAAAATTCTATGGTTTTTATCTGAAAAAGACTCACAACAGACAAGCCAAAGGTGTCGTCTACGATCCAGAGAAAGCCGAGGAACGTGTTGGTGACCCGGTTGCCTTTGATATCTTCAAAAAAGTTGCACGAGCCGAATGGGATACGCTCTTTTTCTTCTACGGTGTAATTCTCTGTGTAGGTGGTTTGGGCTTTATGGGATATTTAGGCCTGGTTTCCAATATTATGTATGGCAGTTGGGGCGCAACCACTGCAAACATCACTGTCGGTGTACTATCGGCCATCGTTGATAATATTCCCGTCATGTTTGCTGTACTTACCATGCTTCCGGATATGTCACATGGCCAGTGGTTACTGGTCACACTTACTGCCGGAGTGGGTGGCAGCTTGCTCTCCATTGGATCTGCTGCCGGTGTGGCACTTATGGGCCAGGCACGTGGTATTTATACCTTTGGTGCTCACCTGAAATGGACACCTGTGATTGCCCTTGGCTACGCCGCTTCCATTGTCACCCATTTTCTAGTGAATGGCGATAAATTCTAAACACCAATAGTAGCTTTTCGTAACGCAAAAAGGGGCTGACATATATACTGTCAGCCCCCTTTTTTGTTATCCCTCAAAATGGAATTCCTATCGAATTTCAACCCCATCATCACGAAGCGCCTGCTTCACTTCAGCAATCGGCACCTCCCTCCTATGGAATATACCCGCAGCAAGTGCTGCCTCCGCTTCGGTCTCATTAAATACATCAACAAAATGAGCAGCAGATCCGGCACCGGATGAGGCAATCACCGGAATAGAAACAGCAGCTTTCACCATATTGATGAGTTCCATATCAAAACCGGAATTAGTTCCATCCTTATCAATACAATTCAGCAGAATTTCTCCGGCACCAAGAATCTCACATGTAGAAGCGAGCTGTACAGCGTCTAGATCACGCCCCTCACGTCCGCCCATGACAGTACACTGATACCAGCAATACTCTTCGCCAGCAGGACCAGGTGTTGCTGTTTTGATAACATGATGATCTGTATCTTCCGGCGAATTCACATAAACACGTCGTGGATCAACGGAAATAACCACAGCCTGGGCACCGTAATGATAGGAAATCTGCTCAATTGAACTTTTGCCGCTTTTCTTTCCGCTTTTCAAATACTCTTCCACGGTGTAACAGGCATCCGATCCGATGGATATTTTATCGGCTCCTGACCTGAAATATTCAGCAGCAACATCAAGCGCTGTATACTCTTTACCATTACTGTCTGTAAACTCACGAATGCCACCACCAATGGTCAAAGGGACGAAAACCTGCTCTGAGGTTTTCTGCAGGACCTCAAGCATGGGCTGATCTTCCATGGGGAAATCCCTAAAACCAGTGATATTCAAAAATGTAATCTCATCGGCTCCTTCTTCATAGTAACGGGCAGCAAGCAACACGGGCTTACCAAGATTCCTCACCTCACCAGACTCACGTACATCGTACTGATCGCCTTTTGTAACGACAAGATCACCGTTATCATTTGTACGCACATCGAGGCAAGCAATTACCCGTTTTGCAATTCGGGTCTCTTTTTTCTTCCCTGAAATTTGGATTGTTTCCCGAGTACCCTGCAGATAATTTTTTAAGATTCCAAGCCCTGCTTCTCCACTCTTCTCAGGATGAAACTGACAAGCTACAACATTTCCCTTCTGCACACTGGAGACGAATTCTTCACCGTAGTTGGTGGTTGTCAGCAACCAGTCACTATCTTCTTCCTCAAGGGTGGTTCGATAGGAATGGACAAAGTAGAGTTTTTCGTCATTGTACCCGGTAAAAAGCGGAGACTCTTTATGAAGGTTCACCCCGTTCCACCCTATTTGCGGTACAGAGAGATCTGACTGGGAAAAACGCTTTACCTGTCCTTTCAAAATTGAGAGCCCTGCAACACCTGGGCTTTCTTCAGAACCTTCAAAGAGCGTTTGCAGAGCCACACAAATGCCAAGGAAAGGCTTATCACTTTTTATGCGTTCAATCAATGGCTCTACAAGGCCGTCACGTCTTAAACGATCCATCACCGAGCCGTAACTGCCGACTCCTGGAAAAATCAAACGTTCTGCACTTATTATATCAGATGCATCATTTACGTCTTGCACCTCATATCCCAATTTTCGTATAGCATTGCGGACGCTGCGAACATTGCCGGCGCCATAATCAAGTAAAGTAATCATAAGCTTGTAGGTGAATGTTCGGCTACGCTTACCCTATCCAAACATTCTAAATTTATTTTATAGTTTTTTTGTTATAAAGCCGTGCTAAAAGCACTTTATTTTAAAGGCTTATAATACTTCCCGTTGGCACAACCGCGACAAAGTATCTTTTTGTCCTTTTCTACATCACGGCAATCCTGTACCCAGTCGCCACATCCTTCACACTGTATGCGCTTTAAAGGTTTGCCTGGCATATCTTCTTTTGGAATTTCAATTGCTACTTCTGTAACGGTAAACAATTCATCCTGGGGCATCACTCGATACGCTTCCAGTTGTTGTTTATACTTATGCTCAATCTCGGGGCAATATTTTTTGGATAACTCACGGGATTCTTCCCGGGCAACCACTCGAACGGCCTTGCCAGTATCAAGATTCACAAAAGTTGCAGCCATAATCCCGTAATCAATCCAGCGCATGGAACGTTTGCCAAGACTACAACCGGTCACAGACTGTACAGCGTCAGTTGCACAACGATCAATCTCCACAAGAACATAGAGTTTCTTTCTATCCAAACCTCTCGGATCCTGAATACCGATCGCCTCAAGGCCAATCATGGACATTCGCACCCCTATTACCTGCCCCGGGCAGATATGTCCATGCACTGTGGTTGAACGTTCTAGAAGCACTTCAAATGATTCCATGATATCCTCGTGTCTATATGATTTTCATTAAATACAACTTCAACGGTAACAACGCAAACACCAGTTGAGAATGTTACCCCAGTATAGGTACTTTCTCCAAATTTTTCCTAAAAAGGAAGAACAGATTGTACAAAATACCAACCTCTCAAGCCTGTGTCAACAAGTGCCATACGCCCCCCTGGAATAGCAAGAGACATCAGCCGCGAATATAGCTCAAAATTCAAAACCCTTTTGCGCCTTAATACCGTTCTTGTAGGGGTGTTTAACTTCTTTCATTTCAGTAACGAGATCAGCCAACGCTATCAACTTATCACTTGCATATCTGCCAGTTATAACAATATGCTGTTCTTTCGGCTTCTGCTCAAGAACTGTTAATATTTCTTGCTCATCAATAATATTGTAATGCGGTAGATAAGTGAGCTCGTCCAGAATAACCATGGCATATTCATTCTCAGAGATAACCTTCTTCGCAAACTCCCAGGCCTCTCTGGCAACCTCTTTATCCTTTTCAAGATCATCAGACTTCCAGGTAAAGCCACGTCCCATCACATGAAAATCCAGCAACTCCGGAAAATATTTGGCAGCATCTAATTCGCCATACTTCCAGCTCCCCTTGATAAACTGTATAATACAAACCTTATGCCCATGGCCAAGCGCTCGAAAGGCAAGCCCCAAAGAAGACGTGGTCTTCCCCTTACCATTGCCGGTAAAAACAGCAACCAGCCCTTTTGCTTTAGACGGCTTTTCGTGTACCATGACTAAAACTCCTGTCATATAATTTTGAAACGGCAGTAAGTTCACTGTTTGCAAAGACTTTACCGACACATATCAATGCAGTTTTTTTAATACCGGCATTTTTACCTTTTCCGCAATATCAGCCAACGTTCCATGCAATATACTCTCGTCATCCCAGGTTGCCTTCTCAACAATAGCCACCGCAGTATCACGATCATAACCTCCTTTACATAATTCTGTAACCACAGTCTCCATCATGGAAACGGAAAGGAAAATCAACATGGTAGTCTGGGTAGGACGCAAGAAGTCTTAATTTTTCCAATCCCGGCACGGGAGTCCGCCCCTCCTGCCGTGTAATGATCACTGTTTGAGCAACTTCGGGGAGGGTTAATTTAGCCTTAAGCGCGGCGGCTGCGATTAACTCCCGGAACTATGGTATCAGCCTCGTCCAGTAGCCGCCTGCCCTTCACAGTGATAAGCTCAATATCACAGGGACCTGCACCAACTATAGCCAATGGCGGTTGTTCTATTGTGCCTTCACCCAACATCATTTTTGCAAAAA
>JAFLJS010000010.1 GCA_022712895.1 Desulfocapsa sp. | reverse complement strand
TTAACTTTACAAACCTTAGTGCAGGCAAGGCAGGTGATGCATTCCATATCGGCAGGTGACTCATTGAAACGTACACCCATTGGGCAAACATCGTGGCAAGCCTCGCAGTTTGTACATCTGGCAGTATCCAGGCTCAACTTGACCAGCTTTATTTTGTTGAACAGTGCATAGAATGCTCCGAGAGGACAGGTTGTTCGACAAAAAGGACGACTGGCAAGAATCGACCAGCCTACAAAAAAGATGAGGATAACAAGTTTGTTTAAAAAGAGCAGGCCCAGACTTTCACGTAATCCTGGTTGTAGGATCAGCAAAGGCAACCCGGCTTCAAGAGTGCCAGCGGGACAGATATACTTGCAAAACCATGTTTGTCCAAATCCGTAGGCATCCACAGCAAAAAGCGGAAGAAGGACCACCAGAAACAGCAGAAAACCGTATTTGAGAAAACGTAAAGGGCGCCATATACCAAAGGTTGGAGAAGGGATCTTGTGTAGGAGTTCCTGGAAAAGACCAAATGGGCAGGCCCAGCCACAGATCATACGACCGACAAAGCTTCCGATTACACCCATGGCACCTATGACATAAAAACCCACATAGATCTGTCCGTTTTCAAGGGCCAGACGGATTCCTCCCATGAGTTGTTGCAGAGCACCAAGGGGACAATAACTTGTGGCGGCAGGGCAGGAGTAACAGTTGAGCCCCGGTGAACAGATAACTTTGAGCGGTCCTTGATAGATTCCTTTGCTAACGGGAAAGCTCCAGTATCCGTTTGTGATAAGGAAAAACAAGCCCTGGACCCATTTACGTACGAAGTCCATTATCCAATTCCTATGCAGGAGAGACAGATCTGTGTTGCCTGTTCAAGAACTCGTGACGGTTCACCAAAACTGATCCCTATGGCACCTAGGACAAGAAAGATAAATATGGCCACAAAGGGAGCTTTTCGGATTTTTGCTGCCGGGCGTTTATGTTTTTTCTTCATCATTGCTCTATAAATTGTTTTAACATTTGTGTGTACCTGGGAATATTCCATTGGGCAGGGCCGATGAATTTTCTGACAATGATCCCTTTTTTATTGATTATAAAGGTCTCAGGTAAGCCGGTGAGGCCATACTGTACACCTACCGTGTTGGCCTGGTCGTCAAGGATTGGCATGGTCAGGCCAAGCTTTGATGCAAAGCTATCTGCAAGGGCTGGCTCATCTTTGTTGAGTATGGCCAGCATCTTAAATGAATCTTTTGGCAGTTTTTCGTGAAGCTCCTGCATGGAAGGCATCTCCTCACGACAGGGGGCACACCAGGTTGCCCAGAAGTTGAGAAAAACCACCTGCCCTTTGAGCTCAGAGAGTGTCCAGCTCTTTCCTTGCCTGTCAACCAGAGTGAAATCTGGAGCAGTTTTACCAACTGTTGCAACTTGGGGACCCGGGCCACAAGACGTTAGAAAAAAGAGCGAGCAACATATTAGTACTGCCTGCAGAAATGATAAAATTTTCATAATTAGATATAAAACTATAGTTAGTTATCCCTGTTGGTGGCTGAGATGTCTAGCCTTTTATTTTCCATAAACAGCGTTAAGTTCCGATTGAACCAGTTCCTCCAGCTGTCGATAACCAAATTCCTGTAGAGGTCGGCCATTGACAAAATACCCAGGAGTCTTTCGAACATTTAAGGTCTTGGCGTCGGCAACGTCCTGAGCAATGAGTTGTGCAATCGCAGGATCATTCATATCTTTTTTAAGTTGTTCTATATCGAGTCCTGCCTGGGGAAGAAACTCCCAAACCCTTTGTGGCTGGGGATTGCTGTGGCTAGCCCAGTATGGCTGTGACTTAAACATAATGTCGAGAGTTTCCCAATACTTTCCTTGCTTTTTAGCAGCCTCAAGGATTGTTACGAAAACGTCAGCTCCTTCATGAAAAGGAGCGTAACGGAGGACAAGTTTAATTTTGCCAGGATTTGCGTCCATCATCTGCTTAACAAATGGTGCAAATGCGGCACAGGTTTCACAGGCAGGGTCCATAAACTCAACAATATACACTTTCGCTTCGTCGCTGCCAAGTGTCTGCGAGTGCCCTCGTACAAACGTTGATATATTTTCTTTGGCCATGAAACTTGATTTCTCGGCTTGCTGTTCTTTGTACCAGGAACTGGCAAACATAAATCCAAAGATCAGGGCAAGGCTCGCCACGGCTAGTAGTGCATTTTTCATCGAGATGTTCTCCTTTGTAAGATAAGTAGCAGTGCAATAATTGTTGAAAATGAGAGTAGGGAAAGCATGGGGATTGTGATAAAGCCGAAGATATCTATATATTCTTGTGTACAGGAAACTCCCTGGCTGCAAGGTTGTATGCTCTCGGGAATGATACCTGAATAGAGCAAGGTGTGATAGAGAGCTGTCAACCAGCCTGCAACGGCCAGAGGAAGGGAGTACTTGACCACGCTCTTGTCAAAGGATATAAGGCCTGCACCCAAGATCAGGATTAGAGGAAATAAACATATTCGCTGATACCAGCACAAAACACAGGGTTCAAACTCCATTACAGAACTGAAGAAGATGCTAATCGAGGTGGATAAACTGACTAGAAGCCAGCAGCAAAAAAGAACAGTCCAACTGCTGTTAGTTTTTTGATCAGGATGGGACATGGCAAGAACTCCAAAAGTAAGTGGTGGATTTTTGAAATGATCGGGTCACCTTTGGTGAGCAAAAGATGTGCCAGCAAAGAAGATAACTCAGAATGTGGTGTAACGTCGATATAATCCGTCTCTGCGTATGTTCTGGGGGGAACATCCAGGGCAGCAAGAAAAAAGAAGTGGGACATAAAGGGGCGCGGTGGGACAAAAAGCACCACTGTGCCAGGGCGTGGTATGAAGAAGTAGTCTTACAATTCAGGTGTTGCAATATCTGTTTGTAGAGCTTTTCCTGAAGGTGAGTGAGGAAGAGATATAATAAATTTTGTTCCACCAGTGGCATTGGCATCAAGGGTTATGTGGCCCTGATGTTCTTGTACGATATTCGTCACCATAAACAAGCCAAGCCCAGTTCCCTCTCCAACATCTTTGGTGGTAAAAAAAGGATCAAAAATCCTCTCTTTATTATCCAGGGGGATACCGGGACCATCATCTTCATAGGTGATGATGATCTCCTGATTGTTTTGCGGACTATGAAAGCTATGGATTTTAATTGTACCGCCATCCACCAATACATGGAAGGAGTTCAGCATGAGATTGACAAAAATCTGGCGCAGGCCATCCTCGTCTGCCATAATCGTCTCTTTGAGGAGGTTAAGTATGATTTTTATCTGAGGATCTGTTTTACGCTGTTTCATTTTGCACAGTGAAAATGATTCAAGAATTATTTTTTCGAGACTGATTTCTGCAAAGTGGGCGGCAGGTTTTCTCGAAAAATCGAGAAGTTGCTGCATGGTCTTTGTGATGCGTTCAGATTGACGAATGATAATTTCTAGATTTTTTGTACCCGGTTGCTCTGCAGGTAATTTGTTCAAAAGGTGTTCAGCTCGGCCACTGATAACATTTAATGGCGTACCAATCTCGTGGGCTAGGCCACTGGCAAGCTGACCAATGGAGGCGAGTTTGTCTGTGTGGCGAAGTGTTTTCTCAAGATTGATTTTTTCGGTGAACAGTTGTTCTTGCGTGAGGTGTTGCTGTTCAATGTTGTAGGCCATGCGGTTGAATTCTTCGATTACGTTATCAAGCTCTGTTACTCCACTTTTTTCCATCCGTAACCCCAAGTCTCCATGGCCTAATTTCTTAGAGGCCTCTTTCAGTCTGGCGATGGGAAGTAAAATGCTCCAACGTGTGACAAGGTAGATGAGTATACCAAGTAGAGAGGCAGTGAGCAGGATAATAGCAATAAATTTACGAATGAGTCCTGCAAGGTTTTTGTTGATAGGCTCAAGGGAAATCAAGACCTCAACAACGCCCTGAAGATCTTCGGTACTGCTTAGAATTGGACTTACAACAGAGAAGTATTCCTGAGAACCATCTTTGATGAGCTGTTCGCGGGTTCCCGCTGCTATCTCTATTGGTATTTCAGTTTGATGAGGAATTCTTTCATTTACCCCATGTGCAAATGAAAAATCCATTAGTTGACCTTGCTGATCATAAATATTGATCAGTAAGTTATTGCCCTCTTGTCCGTGGGGCATGACCGCATGAATCAATTCGCCAATACGCTGGTGACTGTTACCAATATGGTAGTATTTGAAAGTGGTTGCCAAAATTTTGGCAAGTGTCCGGGCTTGTCCCCTAATCTCATTCATCAGGTGGGAACGCTCATCACGTACAGATATGATTCCCAGTCCAACTGAGCTGAGAATAAGTAATGTGGAAATGTAGAGAAAAAACCTGGTCGATATTTTCATCTTTCACAACACCATGTGCAAAATAATTTTCATACTCGGAGGCTAATTCAAAAATTGTCAGATAGCAATCCCACAATCATTGCTGTGTCGTATCCGCAAAGAGAACAATATGGCGCACATCACTACGAATCCCAATGGATTCTCCCACTTCATGTTCGCAGTAACTAGGTACCAGGGCCTGGACAGTTTCTCCACTGGTTAGAAGCAGTTCATACATGATGTTGGGGCCGCGAAAGCTGTGGCGCATAACTCTGGCTTTCACCTGGCTGTTATCGTCGTGGATCACGTCTTCGGGGCGAATCAACACTTTCCCCATAAATTCATTGCCGTTGGGGGCTTGGCTATACTCGCAGCTCAGACAGCCTAGTGCCGTATGTACCTTGCAGCCATTTTTAATGGAGGCCTGTAAAAACCGCCCTTCACCTATAAAATTGGCCACAAAGGATGACGCGGGTTTGTGATATAAGTTATACGAGGAATCCCACTGCATTATTTTGCCGTTCAGCATAACGCCAACTACATCAGCCAGTGCAAAGGCTTCTAGCTGATTATGGGTGACAAACAATGCACTGGTCCTGCATTCTTTTAAAATGGAGCGCACCTCTGTTGAGAGTTTTTCACGCAGCGTAACATCCAAGTTGGAAAAGGGCTCATCCATCAGGAGGAGCCGCGGGCGCATGGCAAGTGCACGAGCCAATGCTACACGCTGCTGTTGTCCACCGGAGAGTTCGTGAGGGTATTTGTCTGTTTCTTTGGATAAACCGACCATGTCCAGTGTTTCATGAATCCTTTGCTGTTTTGGTGCGGCTGTAAGCTCCATCAGACCAAAAGCAACATTGTCATATACGGAAAGGTGGGGGAACAGCGCGTAATCCTGAAAAACCATGCCGATTTTCCGTCTAGCTGGAGAGGTACAGATGTTTTTGTCGCTGAGCAGTTGGCCGCCAAGCCAGATTTCGCCTGCTGTAATTTTTTCAAAGCCGGCAATTGTTCGAAGGACCGACGTTTTGCCGCAACCAGACTCACCAAGCAGGCAACCGATCTGTCCCTCTTCTAGGTTCAGTGACAAGTCATCGATAACAAGTTGTGCACCGTATGACATTTCAATATGTTGTATGTTCAGTATGCTATTCATATGGTGCACCTATTTTTCGCTGTTTCTCATAAAAAGAATAATGGGTAAAATTCCGGCCAGAACGAGGCTCACAGCGGGAATCGCCGCACGTTCCCATTCGCCCTCTGAGGTGAGTTCAAATATCTTCACACTGAGAGTGTCCCAGCCAAAGGGCCGGGTCATAAGAGTGATGGGCATTTCCTTCATCACATCAACAAAAACCACAGTCAGGGCAGTGAGGGCACCACCTTTAAGAATAGGTAAATGGACTTTGCCAAGTATTTTTAGACCACGTAATCCCATAAGCCTTGCAGCTTCGTCAATGCTTGGGGTGATGCGGTGCATGGCACTGTCAACACCTTTAAACCCTGCGGCCATAAATCGAATGGTGTAGGCCAGAAGCATAACAAGTATGGTTCCTTGTAAGAAAGGCCGCACTTCGTATCCTGAGATTGATGTAAGAAGAGTTGACAGAAAGTTATCAGTGGCGGCAATGGGAATAAAAATCCCAACGGCCAATACTGTACCGGGAAGGCCATAACCAAGAGTCGCCAGACGAATCAGTGTCTGAGTCAGTTTGTCGGGGTGGCGTCTTTTGGCATAGGCCAGCACGAATGACAGAGAAACAATAATTACAGCTGCAACACCTCCGAGAAGCAGGGAATTACCGAGCAGTCTCAGGTAGCTACTACTGAACTCCTCTCCGTATGCTTCAGCACTCCAGACCAGAAGTTGAATCAGCGGCAGCACAAAACCACAGAGAAGTACCAGACTGCACAGAGCAGTGGCCAGCCACTTCCACAAACCAGTCAGAATAATAGGTGGAGCTTTACTCTGTTGACGTTCTGATTGATGGTAGCGTAATCGTTTTCTGCTGTAGTGCTCGAGTTCCATGAGCACAAAAACTACGAGCACCAGAATGGAAGAGAGCTGTGCGGCAGCAGCAAGAGAAAAGAAACCAAACCATGCCTTGTAGATGGCTGTGGTAAAGGTGTCGTAATTAAAAATTGAAACCGCTCCAAAGTCAGCCAGAGTTTCCATAATGACAAGCAGTACTCCGGCACTGATCCAGGGGCGGGCCATGGGCAGTGCAACACGGAAAAACCCGGCAAGCGGGCCGCATCCCAAGGATTGGGCTGCTTCAATAGCCCTTGCCCCCTGCGTGCTGAACCCATTCTTGGTCAAAAGATAGACGTAAGGGTAGAGGGCAAAACTCATGACTAGGATAACACCGGGAGTCGAACGAATATCGGGAAATCGCAGACCCTGTCCGAACATATCACGAAGCAGGGTCTGCACAGGACCGGTAAAATCGAATAATCCCAACCAGACAAAGGCCAGTACATAAGTGGGCATTGCCATGGGCAGCAACAGTGACCAGGAAAAAAGACTCCTGCCCGGGAAATCACAGGCGCCAGTCAGCCAGGCAAGGGTTACTCCAAGCAGCATGGTGCAGACTGCAACTCCAGTTACCAGTAAAACAGTATTGAGTACCAGTCTGGCCATAAGTGTTTCCAGAAGATGCTGCCAGATCTCCTTTTCAGGGGACATGAAAGAAAACAGAATGACACCAAGAGGCACTGCAACCAGCAGGGCCACGAACATGACGGCAAGCCGCCAGCCTGTAAAAAAACTTCTTGCCTGTGTCATTGTGTTTGTCACCTTGCTAAACCTTGACGGCGTCGTAAAAACTCTTCATCTTCTTCGTCACTACAAATTTGCTGTCGTTACGACGTACTTAAGTACGCCTCACTCCATCAAATTTGTGTTCCTCGAATATGAAGGTTTTTCCTTAGCCATCTGATTTTTTACTTTTTAC
>JAFLJS010000060.1 GCA_022712895.1 Desulfocapsa sp. | reverse complement strand
ACCCAGAATTTAGATGGTTAAGTAAAAAACTTCATATCCGAGGCGCAAATATTTTCTATTATTTCGGCGTACTAAGGTACGTCGTAATGATAGAAAATGTGCAGCAACGAAGGAGATGGAGAGTTTTTACGACGCCATCAAGTTTGAAGTGATCAAACTTTTTTACGGTGAATATCCTCCCATTGCTTCCCTGGTTTATGTGTGGGCCAGCCATGGTGAGCTGGGATCAATTGTCGATAGTCCATACACCAGTAGGGTGAAGATTATTGTGTTGGAGTCAGGTGCTGCGAAAAAGGGGCGATGGTTGTCTGAAAAGCGTAATATTCGAGCAGATTACCGTGTAGCTTTTGGTGCAGGGGAAATACCTCAGATATCAGGTGTTGCTATCATGACTGATAGCGATAACACTGGTGATCAGGCCATGGCATGGTACGGAGATATTGTTTTTTCAAAAACCCGTTCTGCTGCTAATCTCTAGAAAAAGCCTTTGCAGGGAGGCGCATATACTCATCAAGCAGTTTGTTATCATCAAAAACTGCTTGATCAAAGTAGATCATCTGCGTATTCCTCTGGCGTGGGTGACCGGCATGGAAAAGCCCGGAGGGGGCCAGTGGGAAGCATTCATCCCGATGTGCCATTCTTACCAATCCGTTCTCATCAAAGAGACTGATTCGATAGTCATGGAAAGGCAGGTTTTCAAGATAGAATGTTTTTCCATCAAGTAACTCAGAATATTCGTCCCGGCTCCATCTCTCCAGGCGTTCTGTTGGGGAAATCTTGTAGTAACAACCACAGTTGGCGACGGATTCAAAGAGTAGAGGCTGGTTTTTATTGTTGAGGGCAAAAGCATCTTCTAGAAATGAACGGATAAACTGTTATTCTTCGTTTAAATCCCAGTTATACGAAAAACTGAGTTTTCCATTATAGGCTTTTAACAGGCGGGCAAAGTCTCCTTGGGCGTATTGCTGCAGGTGTGCGATTACCTGTTGCGGGGAGTCACCAAAATCAGCCTGAAACCATTTGTAGATACTCGATACCTGTAGCTTGTTGTTTTGCAGTTGTGCTCCCCGGGTATGGTTAATATAGCTTGTGGCTCCTGCATTAAGGAGTTGTTCTATATTTGTTGCCGTAAAGGCTTTGGGCTGAAGATTGGGGCATCCCAGGCTGGCACAGTTTAAGGCGTAATGTACCCGGTTATCAATAAATATTGGTCGCAGTATTCGATGCTCAATATCATTGAGGCTGAGATTTTCGCCTTCGATGACCAATAGCTTGGCATCCCAGGGGCCGTTACTGAAAAAACCGGGTGAAATATCAATGTCCATTATGCTTTTGACTGGATAGTGATCAAGGATTACCTTTATCGTCAGCGCATTGTACAAATTTATCCAGAACGCTTTTTGTTCACTACGATTCAGTTCCCTGACATTGATCTGCTGGAGTTGCGCCAGGTAGGTGTTAAGAGACCGCAGATCGTCATCGTTAACCGCTGCATATTTGAAACGATTAATGGCAGTGGAATGATCTGTAACAAGGTATTTGGTTAGCAAGGCATCCCAGGGGGAGTGGTCAACATGCTCTGTACTCTCTTCTGCTGTAGTTTGCCACAATGGCCAAAGATCAGCCGAAGGGGCAGCATTTGCTGAACTTGTCCATAAAAATGTGCAGAGCAGCATTGTTGAGATCAGAAAGCAGTGTGTTGAATTCTTCATATACGAATAATACGTAATTGTAAAAAAACAAATGTACAAGAATAAATAAATTTTTTTGGGCTTATACAATATACATGTCCGGTGTGTTAAATGGAGACGGGCTTCTGTTTTGATTAAGTGCTTTTCCCAAAGTGCTGTTAAAATAAAATCAGTTGTGATTTAATGGGTGAAAACTCTCCATCTTCTTCGTTGCTGCACAATTTCTATCATTACGACGTACCTTAGTACGCCGAAATTATAGAAAATATTTGCGTCTCGGATATGAGGTTTTTCACCCGAAAAAAGGGCATAAATACTTAACCATCTAAATTCTGGTTTTTTACGAGTCCATCAAAGTTAAGAATTATTGCGTTTCACTGTTGTGTTGCCAGCTAAGAAGGATTGAAATACCGTGTCAGAAGAAAATAGACGATTTACTCGTGTCAAATTTGCCGTCCCGGCGGTTATCACTGTTGGCGGTACAATTGTTTCAGTAAAAGAAATTGTCAACTTGAGTGTTGGCGGTGCTCTTATTCCCTGTGAACAGAAATTTGATCGTTTGACAAAATGCTTTTTTCAAATTCCCATCACTGGAACAACAGAGAATCTTTCTGTTCAGATAGAAGGTGAGTTTGTGTGGCGTGACAATAAGTTTGCAGCCATAAAATTTACTTCAATTAGCCCGGACAGTTTGCAATTATTGCAAAATATTATTCTCTACAATGCGGAAGATAGCAGTAGAGTTGAGAGTGAGTTTAAAGAGCATCAGGGCTTGCGGTAAGCTTTTGTGGAGTTGAAATAGTGAGAAATTCCAGTGGTTGTAGTGATACAGTGAATTCCAGGGCTGGATTTCTAACGGATTTTGTAGCTTTTCCGCAATAACTACCACTTCATTCTTGTCCGTGTGCAGCAATATGTGTAAGAACCTGATTTTCGGCACTTGACGAATTATTCTCAATTAGAAAAATCCTATCATAGGAAGGAACGTGACGTCAACTTGTCCACGACAGAGTGAGGGGCAAAATGGAGACATTTTTGTTACAAAAAGGTGTGCTCAGGAAGTCTTGAGCTTATATTATCTAAAAGTAGAGCCTGATACCGGTGCTGCCCACCCAGCCATCTACGCTCTTGCCCGGAGTGTCAAAAATCTCACTATCCATATCGCTAACCCCATCCATCAGAAAATATTCAATACCTGCCATAAACTTGAGTTTTTGTTGATACAGATAATAATTGAGACCGAGGTAAAAAGAATTGTAGGAGTCACCAGTTCCAGAAGTCACAGGTTGCTCGTAACGCTTGTTGAATTGCAGACCATGGTGGTCAGCGCTTGTGGCATAGTGGTAACGCATGGAGAGTTGTAGTTTGTCGTTTCCAATAAACAGGTTATGAACAAGATCAAAAGCCGGCAACAGGGTGAAGCCAAAGAGATCGCTTTGTTCTGCCAGTCCTGTGGCGGCAGTGATGTCAATGCCCAGGCTCATTGCTCCTTTCTGCCCTTCATACCACAGTGAGATAATGTTTTTGTATGGTTTAAAAGCGTTATTGTTTACGTTTCCGTTGTTGTAGAGATAATCCAGATGCAGGGAGCCTGTTTCGTAGAAGAGTGCCAAGTTGTATTGCATACCGAGAAGGGCACCATAGCCGCCCTTGAAATCAGTAAATTCATCTTTTATACTGCCGCTGAAGAGTCCTGTCTGGTAAGAAAAGTTTCCGATAGTATCGTTTATATATACACCAATGACTTCACCAGGCATGATTTGATTAACGAGTATTGCCCGTTCCATGGTTTTAATTCTTTTAGAAGAGGTACTGCGTTCCATCCCGGTATACACGTAGTCGAGACGACCAGCACTGATTGCAAAATTGCTTTCTGACGGCTGCCATTTGATAAACGCGTCGTACAGACCTTTATATGCCGGGTCAAAATCATCGTTGAGGTTGATTTGCACTTCCATTATAATAGTATTGAATAGCTTTGCATTAACACCCACATACATGCGTCTGTTTTCCCAGTCTCTGGCACTGTTCCCTTCTGAGTTTGCCCACCAGTACTGCCCATGATAACGACCCACAAGGTTGAATTGCTGAACGTATGGGCTTGAGGGGTTGTTGTAGAGTTTTGGGCTTTTCCAGATGGTTTCAAAAATGGCAGGGTTCTGTACATTTTGTTCATTTTCCTGGCCAGCCAGTAGAGAGGTGGGAGAAATGGTGGCTGCCAGCCAGATGAAGAAAAAAATCTTTAACAGATGTCTATTAGGTGTCATTACTTGTCCATTTCTTTATTGTTACATGAGTACGTTATTCTCTCGATGGGCTCACCAGTCAAAATCCCATCGTATACCTATGGTGTAGGTGTTGCCGACATCTTCGGTATCGGTTTTGGTTAGCCGACTATTGTCAAAACGGATATTTGCGTAAACCATTCGTTGAAACTCTTTAAAAGTGTAACGAAGTCCTAACACCGCGTAGCGCAGAACGTAACGGCTTACCTGTTTCTGGTCCCCCATTGGTTCCAGATAGTTCCAGCCGCCTGTGAGCCAGATATGATCAAAAAGTTGGTAATGGCCATATCCTTCAGTACCCCAGGCGTCGAAATATGTACCATCGGCGGTGGCCATATGATTAGCCAGGTAGGAAAACACCGTGGAAGCATACCACTTTTCTCCAAACCATTGAAACCCATACAGCAGAGCCAAATCGTTACCATCAATGCCGATTGTTTTTAAATGGGGTAAATCATTTTTGTCGATGGTGGCATAATTGAGTGCGATCCCAGTTTTGAAGTTGTCAGTCCGTTCGATAATAGCACTTATCCCAAAGGAATCGTTATATCTTATTCCTCGGGCATGTGGGATTTTTTCTCCCGCCTGATACTGAAGGTTGATGCTAAAGGGGTTGAGGTGAGCAACAAATTTCCAAGGATGGTCAATCTGGAGACGGGTTTGCCAGACTTGATCGGCACGTCCTGTGCCGCTGGCGCCACCGTCTGTTCCTGCATTAAAGGTACCACTGGCATCAGCGCCAGTTCCTTGAAAACGATCGGTAAAAGAAGCGACTTGGTAGTATGTTGACCAATTTTTTCCGTAAGTTAAAAAGGCTTTAGGGAATTCGATCCCTACATAAGCCAGTCGTAAAAAGATATCATCGGTGATGGTTCCATCGCCCTGACTACCAGGGTCAAGTAGTTGATCCAGATTGTCAAAAAGCTTGAATCCAGCCTCTATTCGGCCAAGTAACCAGTAGTCTGGAACAAATTGCCATGCACCATCCGTCCCTAACCGAGTGCCACCGTCCCCTAATACCGACTTTAGGTCTGTTTCCCGATAGCGTAGGCGCAGGCTGCCATAAAACGTATACCTGTTGGGCATGATTTCGTGGAGTGCTGGGTTGTCTGTCTTTTCAGATTGACGCTGGTCTAATGGATCCTCTGAGGCTGCTTGTTCACGCTCTCTCGTAGCTTTTTGTGTGATTTCTTCCTGAATGCTCTCTTTAGTGTATACCTGTTGTGGTTTTGTTGCGGCTGTTGCGGAGCCATTCAGGATGGAGATAACAATAAAAAATAGGAAGAAAATAAAAGGCATCAGCTTGCAAGTACTCGTTTGATCTCGCTTATTAACTTGTATACTGAGTAGGGCTTCTGGATATAGCCGCAAACGCCAAGATCAAGGATTTTCTGCATCCGGTCATCTTGAAGAAAACTGGAGGTGAGGATAACGTTAACCGTAGGATCAAATTTTTTCATTTCAATAAAGACTTCTTTCCCAGACAGTCGTTTAAGCTGGCCGGCAGAACTATCAGTTTCATCAACTCGTGAAACCCGCCTGCCCGAAAATAAAGGGTGATGGTGGTTCTTTCGTTCAGGATAGAAGTCCACACTGATAAACCACTTGAGGTTTGCTAAAAAACATATGGCAATCCAAGATGTTTGCAGACGCTCTATGTACTTGCTCAACGTTTGCAACCATATATCAGCTATGGTGAGCAAATTTCAATCCTGACAAAATAACTTTTTTAATGATACCGAATTGCCCCCTGTTTTACTAGAGAATATTTTTTATACAGTCTGCTTGCTTTCTGCCTTATTTCGAATTGTTACTTGACATTTCCTTCGGCTACCTGCTACATGACTAGTAATAATTATTGAATTATGTACGTGCCTTGCCACTACTGGTTTTCTTGAAAGATAGAGAGTTTAATATGAAAATATTGGTTATGAATTCGGGAAGTTCATCGCTGAAGTTTCAACTATTCAATAAGGAGGGGCTGACCGTTGTGGCCTCTGGTTTAATTGGAGCGATAGGCGAACCCCTGGGACTTGTTTCTATCCGCTATCTTGATGGTAAAGGGCATGAGCAACATATCGAATTGAAGGATAGAATAGTTGATCATCGGGATGCTATTGAAATAATGATGAAACTGTTTCAGGAAAAACAAATTCTCAGTGATGTGACACAACTTGCCGGAGTCGGGCATCGTGTGGTGCATGGCGGGGAAGCTTTTCATGAACCGACTCTGGTCACAAACGATGTACTGACAGAGATTCACAAGCTGACCCCCCTGGCGCCTCTACATAATCCCGTAAATATTACCGGTATTGAAGTGGTTATGGAGAAGGTTCCCTGTGTTCCACAGGTTGCAGTGTTTGATACTGCTTTTCATCAATCTATTCCCGAGCATGCCTATCTGTATGCTTTGCCCTATAGTTTGTACAAAGAGCAGAGGGTGCGTCGTTACGGATTCCATGGAACATCTCATGCCTTTGTCTCTAAAGCAGCAGCAGAGTATCTGGGAAAACCCTATGAAGATCTGAAATGTATCACACTCCATCTCGGTAATGGTGCAAGTGCGGCCGCCATCGACCATGGCATATGTGTTGACACCTCCATGGGGTTTACTCCTCTTGAAGGCTTAGTTATGGGGACTCGTTGTGGCGATCTTGATCCTGCAATTCTCTTTTATTTGGTCCGTGAAATCGGAATGGACATCAATGAAATGGATACACTGCTCAACAAAAAAAGCGGGTTAAAAGGTATTTGTGGGAATAATGATATGCGCTCCATAAGCAAACTTGCTGAGGCGGGAGACAGGCAGGCGCTCCTTGCCTTTCATATTTTCTGCTACAGGATCAAGAAGTATATCGGTTCCTATTTGGCTGTTCTTGGGGGGGCTGACTGTCTGATATTTACTGGTGGAATTGGTGAAAATGCCGTGTCAGTTCGGGCTACTTGTCTGGCAGGTCTTGAAAATCTCGGTCTCACTCTTGATCCTCAGAAAAACAATAACCGTTCAGATGCGATTATGGAAATTCAGAGTGACAGCAGTCCTTGTAAAATTTTGGTGGTTCCTACAAATGAAGAACTGGAGATTGCGCATCAGACTTTGGCTCTAATTGGGTAAGGCATCAGGAAATGGCAGAAAAGAGCTATCCGAAATTTGTAGAGGATGTTCTTTCCACCTTTCTCTAGTGCAAGCGAAAGAAGATAGTGAAACGTTAAGTTTGATGGCGTCGTAAAAACTCTCCATCTCCTTCGTTGCTGCACATTTTCTATCATTACGACGTACCTTAGTACGCCGAAATAATAGAAAATATTTGCGCCTCGGATATGAAGTTTTTTACTTAACCATCTAAATTCTGGGT
>JAFLJS010000048.1 GCA_022712895.1 Desulfocapsa sp. | reverse complement strand
TGACATATTGGTCAGCTACACCAAAACCCCAGGATTTTTTGAATTCCTAAATTTAAAAGAATACCTGGAAACATTGCTTGGGAAACGTGTTGATCTCGTCACTGAAAAGGCTCTAAAAAAACAACTTCGTAAACAAATCCTACAAGAGGCAATTCGTGTCGCCTAGAAACTGGACATTCCGAATAGAAGGCATTTCAGAATCCCTGGAAATGATCTTTGAATACAGTACAAGCATGGCTCACAACTCATGGAAAAACGACAGAAAAACAATACGCAAGATATTCACAAGCCTAACAAAATCCTACCGATGCTAAATTTTCCTTCCCCTTTTCTTAATGTCTGTCAAAAAACATGGCTTTACAGAACTTAGCCAACCGTAGCATCATACTAATTATTACCAGACTGCTCAGCTATACATTGATGCTAGGCAGCCCGATTATATTAGTCCGAATGTGGAATCTTGAATCTTATGGCCAATACAGAGAGTTCCTTCTTTATGCAATGTTGTTTTCTAGTTTTATAGGATTCTCAATAAATCGAAGTCTCTTATATTTCATCCCACACGACCCACACAATGAAAAGAAATATGTTACAAATGTTGTATTTTTTAGCCTGCTAAGCTGGATCGTAGGAACTATTCTAATTCTTACTTTTCAGTATTTAATCAAAGAAAACAGTAGTTATGATTTTATAACAACATTAGTTATATTCATATTCTTCTATGTTAACTTTGATTTTTTGGAATCCTACTATCTAGCCAAGAAAAAGACCACTGCAGTCTTTATATACACAACAGTCAGGACATTTGTAAGATTAACATTAGTTGTAGCAGGAGCTTTTTTTTACAATGACACTAAACCTGTAATATTACTACTTATTGCCACAGAAGGGATGAAAGCCATCTATACTCTAGCCTACTGTTGGCGTCACAAACTCCTAACATTTGAGATTGACAGAAAAAAAGCTATCTCCCAGATAAAATATATCTTTCCACTTGGGTTCGCAGGAGTCATATTTTATTTCAACAAAGATTTAGGCAAGTTACTTATCAATGCCCAATTAGGCCCTGAAGCCTTAGCCATTTTTGTTATCGGGTGTTATCAAATTCCATTTGTGGGAATTGTAAGAGGAGCCATCTCAGATACAATATTTCCTGATATGGCTACAGCCATCCGTACTAACCCAATAAAAGGGCTAGCTATATGGCAAAAAACAAACGTTATATACTGTTATTTAACGTTTCCCATGTTCACTATTTGTTTGTTTTTTTCAAATGAAATTGTAGGGCTACTTTTTACAGAAAAATACCTCGCTGCAGCATCAATTTTTCAAATATCATTGTTGTTTTTGATTAGGAATTGCTTTGAATTCGCCTCACCATTAAGGGCATTAAATTACACTAAGCCTTTGCTTTATGCTAATTTTCTTTCAGCACTAATCAATATCCCCCTAGCTTTCATTTTGTTAAAACTTTACGGCCTAATTGGCCCAGCTATAGCATTCTTCTTTGCAGACACTTTAATTGCTATTTACTCATGTTTTTTTGTTATAAAAAAATTTCAAATCACCCTATCTACAGTCTTGTACTGGAGAAAAGACTTCTCCCTTATAATGATCTCGTTTTTATGTTTACCCATATTGTATATTTCTCAGATTTGCACATCACAATTGCCTAATATTATTCTAGTAGTACTGTCCATTATGTTGTATCTTTTAAGTTACATTTTCCTTTGTCAACGAGCCCGGATAGAAGAGTCTCAACAATTGAACAACCTAATTACAACAAAATTAACCTCAAATATAAAGATATCGCTTTAAATTATACAAAACATAATATATGCAAAAATATGAAATAATTTTGGTAAGCCATAAATTCCCCCCAGGTGCAAAAGCAGGCGTTGCTAACCACGTCTACCAACTAGCCGCTATGTTGTCTAGTCAAGGAATCTCTTGTAGAGTAATCGCTCAAAGTGCACGTAACAAAAAGTTCCACGACCCAACTGACGTTGTGGTTTACCGTTCAAAAATTGAGTCCCCTCTTTTCTTAAAAAAAAAAGGAGGGCGTTTTTTCCTACCATTGGAAAAATTTTTCTTTACTAGTTTTTCTATCTTCACTGCCTTAATAAAACTTCGGTCCGCAAAAAAAACCATATTCCATGGACACCACTCAACTCATGGTGGAAGCCAGGCTGTTACTATCAGTATAATACTCAACAAATTATCTGTTGTAACCATCCATGGAATGGAACTAGATAACATTGATAGCCCCACTCCACCAAAACAATTTCAACCTCTCATGGGCGCATCTGCAATAATTTGTCAAAAAGAAATTGCCAGGGACAAATTAGAACAATGGGGGTATCCCTCAAATCGTATCTTCAAGATCATTGGTCCAATCCAAACAAGAATTATCGAACTCGGAGAAAAATACTGTTGTGATAGCAAGAAAACTCCGACGATACTTTTTTCCGGTAGATTCCAAGCCGTTAAACAGCCATGGTTGATTATTAAGGCCATCAGTATACTTAAATACTCTGGCTACAATATCCGAGCAATCCTTCTTGGTGACGGAAAGTTATTAAATGATATGAAAAAGTTAGCTAGCAAGTTAGCAATTGAGGATCTTATTGATTTCGAAGGGTGGGTAACTGATATTGCTCCTTTTTTATTAAAGACATCTATATTCACAGCTCTATCAGATCAACATAACTCAAGTGACCTTTCGTTACTTGAAGCAATGGCAGTTGGGATACCAGCTATCGCCACAAATTCAACAGGGATTAGTGAAATAATTAATCACGGCGTTAACGGCCTGGTGTGTAATGGCTCAGCAGAATCTTTAGCACAAACCATAATTTATTTATTAGAGCATCCAAATCTAGCAAGGAAGATTTCAATTAATGGCCGCAAGACAGCAATTGAAAAAGCAGCGCCACAAAGTTTTTTATCCAACCATTTACGTATATATGACGAGCTCACAATATCCTCATAGATTTTCCAACATCCGTAATAGAAAATATGTCCCCCCTTCTTGGCTAATTTACCTGAGGTGGACATTATATGGTGTACTCCTTTTTTTATGGCTAACAAACAGTGATACTATCCCAGGGGCAGAACTTCGAATACGTTTATTTTTTGCTTGCGTAATGATGGTACTATTCCATCCATTTTGTTATTTTGATGCAATTTCTTTTCTCTTCAAAAAAAAAACGACCCTCTTAGCCATCTTATTACTGCTCTATATTGCCATATCTTACCTTTTGTCCAGCACTAGCGCTAATCCCATTATACGAGATGAGCTCACACTATTTGTCTTAATGCTTTGGACGTTACTACTTATAAAAACTCGTAGCAATTTAGATTTTTTTTTCAGTCTCTATTTAGGCATCTCTTTTATAATTGCTGGTACAATGATTTATCATGGGATTATCTTAAACGATGTAGACAGACTTGTTTTTTCAGGACGAATGAATCCAAATGTACAAGCTTATATCCTCGCATTTTCTGTCCCTCTGATATTTTACAAATTAGACAACACTACCCACGATACAACGTTTAAAACATTTACGTATTATTTACTATTCCTCTCCATCCTCATTGCTGCAATTGCGACAGGTTCCCGTGGAGGTTTTCTTGTCGCCATTTTCCTGTCACTATGGGGTCTACTTCCAAGATTTTTCTTTCATAAAAATTTAACCAAACTACTCCGCAATACTGCCTTTACGATTATAACAACCGCTGGTATCTTCTTTATAATTACTACTATCAGCTTTTTAGAACAACCCCTCCAGAGAATCGCTTCTTTGAAGGATGCTGCATCAGGAACCGGAATCGAGCAAATGGACACGATGCAATCGAGACTACCTTCTCAACGTGCTGCCATTGAAGCTTGGAAACAAAAACCTTTACTTGGTGTTGGGTACGGAGAATTTATGTACCATACGCACTATTATTCAATTAATTCCCATAACACTTACCTTGAAGTGCTTGCAGAATTAGGAACCCTAGGACTCATTATATATTTATACCTTATATTCAGCCTCACAAAAAACATGTATCGCCTATTTGGTTATCACGGCCTTGGAATAGGATGCTTTTTTATCATCTCATCATTTGGATCAAATATATTTTTAAGTTTCCACATGCTTTATGTTATGAGTGTTCTTTCCGTAATTTCTTTCCCAGCACAGGATGGGTCCCCCTGATGATATGCCCGCGTATAGCAATCCTGATAGGCTCTCTCAAAATTGGTGGCAGTGAGTTGCAAGCGGCCCTCCTCGCAAAAAGCCTTAAGCAAAAAGAAGTACAAGTCTACGTTTTCTGCATGGATAGACCCTTCCGGTTTAACCACACCCAACGCGTGGATTTCTCTCCGGTTAAAGTCTGGTACCTTTGGGATCTTTCACGACTTATTCGACCATTTAGTTTATGGTGGTTCCGCTTTAAATTAAAATTACACAACATTGAAGTATTACATCTTTTTAATATTAGTATTGAAGATCCGTTTTTCGGTGCCGAAGCCGCTAACTACCCCAATGGGCCCACAATTATCAGTGGTGTGAGGAATATGCATTTTACGTATAACTATCAATACCGTACAAACCTCAAAAGATTACTTAACTATTCAGATGGAAGAACCTGCAATAGCATGGAAATAAGAAAACAACTGGAGAAAGCAACGATTATTAAAAATGGTGCAATAAACGTCATTAATAATGGGGTGGTATCACGGGGAGTTAACTATTCAGAACTATCAACCCTGAGCAGAACAGACGTGCTTTTTGTTGGTAGTCTAAAGAAAATTAAAGACCCTACTTGCTTCATTGAGAGTGCAATTATAACTCTAGAAAAAGGATATCAATGCCGATTTGTGATTGCTGGTGATGGCAATATGCGTGAGACATTAGAATCTATATGCCACAAGTCAGGATACAATAACCACTTTATTTTCCTAGGTAATGTCCCCCAAAAGAAAATACCTTTCCAGACTGCCCGTGTACTGGTTAGCACTTCATTGCATGAAGGCAATAGCAATTCTATCCTTGAAGCTCTTGCCAATGGAGTCCCTGTTATATCCACTGCTGTAGGTGGTTCTATTGAGTTAATACGAAACACCTCTTTTGGCACTTTAGTTCCTCCACAGAAACCAGAGCAAACAGCAAAAGCGATACAGTGCTGGCTTGACACCAATGTACATTCATGGATTGAGTCATCCATTTCCGCAAAAAAAACAATTGACGAAGCATTCTCTCTCCAGACCATGACAGATAAGCACATAGACTTGTACCTAGAAACGAATGCATAACCCAACTCTAATCGAGAACTTGCTCTTTTCTATATTTTTTAAGCATCGTGATAAGTTTAAACGAGTTGGCTACAGAATTTTATCTATAAAAACCCAATACGACTACTTCGAAAAGAAGGTGCACAAATTGGCAAACATTGTAGGCTTCAAGGTTATTCTATTCCATAAGCTTATCTAATAACAATTGGTAATTATGTTCATAATTGAAATAGATGTGCAATTATTTACTCATGATGGGCTACATGGATAATAAGACGCCTGCTAAATGCCCCCACACTTGATATTTTGGGTACAATCATCATCGGCAATAATGTCTTTATCGGAAACAGGGTATTAAGAATGCCTCAGATTTCCATAGGAGATAATGTTGTGATTGGCACACGTTCCAATCGTAATAAAAAATATCCCATCAGATTGTATTGTCGTAGGCTCCCCAGCTCGCATTATTAGCACTATGACCGATTTTATAAAAAGGCGCTCTCCTCAATGCATCCATACAAAGTTGAAAAATTTAATGACAAAAAAGATATTGTCTTAACATATCTTTCTCTCAACCAGTCCCCTAAGAGACACTAATTTGCAAAGCATCTGTTTTATATCTCCCTATGCATATCCTTTACTCATCCCTAATGAAAAGGGAGCTGGCGGTGCTGAACGACAATTCCTTCTTTTTGGTAAAGAATTAGAATCTTTGGGCTGGGATGTTTCTTTTATTACTGAACACCCCATTGAAAGCCATACGAGACAAAAAACCATCCTTCCTGTTTATCCTTGTAGTTTTTCATATCTTGGAGGAAGCAACTTCCGCATGCCTTTAGATTGGCTCAGCTTGTTTTTTGCAATGAAAAAAACAAATAGTAAATACTTTGTAATTAAGGTTCCCGGACATTTACTAACTCCTTTGTCTATATTTTGTCGTCTCTTCAATAAAAAACTCATATTTTGGGGTCAAATGACATTTGATGCAATACCATCACTTCGAAAAGTAAATGCACTTGCAGGATGGCTCCAAGACTGGGGACTCAAGCAGACAGATATGGTAATTGCCCAGACAAAAGAACAACAGCGTGGTTTCCTAGATAATTATGGAATAAGATCATTTGTTGTTAACAGTATCTGTACGACATTAACAGATACTCACAGCCCCCCCCCTATAGAAACAAGAAGTACTCATAAAAATATTGACGTTTTATGGGTCGGTAACTCAGCTGAAAAAAAACGGTATGAAATCGTAGTTCATCTGGCAGAGTTAATGCCAGAAACAAAATTTGCTATAGCAATGAACATATCAGATAAAGCTAGGTTTTCCCAGGCGAGACAAGATTGCAAAAACACGACTAACCTGAATTTTCTTGGCATGCTACCACCTTCAGAAATGGAATATTTTTTTTCAGAAACAAAAATTTTCCTAAATACTTCGACACAAGAAGGTTTTCCTAACACATTTCTACAATCCTGGATGAATGGCAAACCAGTCGTGTCTTTAAACATTGACCCAGATAATATAATACAAGACAACTCTCTAGGAGTCATTGTTGACAAAAAATTGTCTAAAACACACGTAAACGACCATCGCTACCTAGCACTTCAATTAAAACATCACATCTCAGAACTACTTGACGACAATGAGAGAATCTCCAGCATCAGAAAAAACTCAAAACAATATATCGCAAAACACCATATTCCCACAAAAGTCATACCTAAACTAATTGAAGCATTAAACAATTGTTCTGGTAAAAACAGACAATAAAAAGTATTCCCATGACATCAACAAAACAAAAGCCAAGAAAGGCAACAAAAGGTGGGCCAGCAAAGCTGCTCAATCTTCTACGCAATTGGGCGCATCAAGGATTCTTCTACCTAGACAAAACTGAACGGTTCTGGAGGATTATTTTTGAAATTTCTCCATTAATCTTCATTTTATTCACAATACAGGATCAACTTCCATACGTATTTTCAATTTATATCAGAATTACAATAATTATCATAATAATCCATACGTTAAATTGGGTTTTCAATAATAACTGGTGGGCTTGCCTCCTCTTCGCATTTCCCCGACTGACCAACCCTGGAGAAATAGAAACTGTTCACTATTTGAACTCCATGACTACACGCCTAAAGCGACATTCTAGTATCTCTGGTCTCCTGGTATTTGGTAGTGTTGTAAGAGGAAAATGGCACGACAGGAGTGATCTTGATTTGCGTTTGGTTCGCCACCCCGGAATATTAAATGGGATGGCAGCCTATTTAATTCTAGTCAGAGAAAGAATAATAGCTGTATTTAACAAACAGCCATTAGATATTTACCTTGCAGATGGCATCTTTTTTTTACAGAAGATGCGTGACGATGAATATCCTCTTTTTTTAATTAAAGATGATCTCCGCCTCGACGTGGCTTACCCTGAGGGGAAAGAAGTCGGAATCAAGAGTCTGAGATAATGGATTCCTTAAATGTTTTAAGCATCCATTGGGGCTTCTCTATAGGAGGCATAGGCAAATACGCAACTCTTATTCAGTTGGTCAACGAATACGCACCAGTAAAAATTAAAAGTGCCTGCGTTATCGGGAAAGGTTGGCAAACCGACAAGAACAATTTAGCCAAACTCAACGCAAAAACAATCAATATATCATCACGCTTAGATTTCTCCTGGATTTTCCGCCTGTCAACACTGATAAAACAAGATTCTCCAGATCTCATCTTGACCCATGGTTTTAATGGCCACTTCATCTCCCTATTAGCAAGGTTTGTTAGTAGAAAACCCATACCTATCGTTTCCTCGTATCATGGCTTGTACCATGCCACCACATTTGGCAGGCGCTTTGTGGCCACTGCTCTGGATACGTTCACTCAGTTTTTTTTGCGCCATGTGGCCGTGGACACAGTTTGTGTAGCTGAGTATTCACAAAGATACCTCTCGAATAAAAACATCCCCCCTGCTAAACTGACCGTTATCCATAACGGCATTGAGAATAGGCCACCTGACAATTCGCAACGAGACCGTTTACGACAAGAGTGGGGGGTCAGGGAAGATGAAATTCTCTTAGGAATAGCCAGTCGACTTGCCCCGGTAAAGGGAGTGACTTTTTTAATTGAGGCCATGGGACTCATCAAGAAAGATGGGCCAATGCCCAAGCTGGTAATTGTTGGCACAGGCACTCTAGATCAAGCCCTCAATGAACAAGTTAAGCAATTGGGTTTGACCCACAAGATTAAATTCACTGGCTTCAGATCCGATATTGATCAGTGTCTTGGGGCTATTGACATCTTTATTCTACCGTCCCTGGCAGAAAACCACTCAATAGCTATTATCGAAGCCATGCGGGCCAAAAAAACGATTATTGCCACTGATGTCGGCGGGAATACCGAATCAGTCCGGCATATGAAAGAGGCCATTATTATCCCGCCCCACGACTCCATCAGCCTTGCCGAGGCAATTAAGCAATTGATGAGTGACAAAGTTCTGCAGGAGAAGCTTGCGGCTAAGGCAAGAGACCGTTTTTTGCAGAAATTCACAGTAGAAACAATGGTACGTGAAACTGCTGACTGGCTCATTGACTGCGGCAAGAAGGCTGGAGTCTATGAGGGAAATCCTACATGAAAATTCTCATTGTAGTTCATAACCTTACTATTGAAAAAAGTCACCTTATGCCATGGCGGACTGTTTGTGATATTGTAACCCATATGCAAAACGATGGGCATGAAGCTCATTTAATCTCTTTAGGTTGTCGGAAATGTGAATTACAGGGGCATTTAATCCCTCAAGGGACACGAGAAATCCGTAAGTCACCAGAAGATTCACTCATTTCTGATTTGAATACAGAACTAGAAAGAATACGACCGGAGGTTATCTTTTGGCCAATAGCATGGCGTGAATCTTCCAAGAGACTAAAAGCCATTACGAAAATCGAGGCACCTCTCATCTTCTGGTTTCCGGGTGGAGTTTACTCTTTTCCAGCATGTTTCCAAGCGGTTAAGACTATAGGCATACGAAACACTTTACCATACTTACTTGAAACGTTTTGGAACAAAAAAAGACAGATCAACAACTTCAAGAGACTTAGAGTTAAGGCTATCCTGACAATGACTCAAGCCACAGCAGACAGCGCTATCACATCTGGCTGGCCTAGGACAAAAACCTTTGTTATTCCTCCTGGAAAAGAAAATACTCCCTCCGCAAATACAATCTCCCCCTTACCCAACGATTTCAAAAACTGGCTAGGGGATAAATGTTTTTATCTTTTCATGGGGCCGCCTAGTGGCATTCGTGGTATTTTTAAGCTACTCAAAGCTTTCGATATAGCTGCTGGTGTTGATCCAGGTATTCGTCTCGTTTGTTTATTTCGATCAGATGGAGTCCTAGATAGTAAAAAAGTAAAACTCACTATTAAGCACTGTAGAAACAGTGAAAAAATTTACTCAATTTGGGATTCACTCAAGCCTGAAGAACTACATAGTTTTATGTCCACATGCCATGCGGTAACAATGCCGTTCATCCTTGTTCCATCAGAAATTCCACTGGCTATTATCGAGGCTATGACTTGGGGTAAACCTATTATTACCACTTCTCCAGGAGGAACTGGTGATTTTGTAAAACATATTGGTTTATCTCCCAAGGTTGGAAATTGTAAGGAACTCGCCAATGCCATGCTAAAGCTTCATCAAGACACTGCTTTTTATAAAATGAAATGCCAAAACACTATCGACGCCTATTCAAATCACCCTGACTGGCAGTCTGTTTCCAGGCAATGGGTTGAAGTTGCAAATAAGGCGTTAGCAAAGATATGAGTTCAATCTCTAGATGAATAAAGTCATAATTGTAAGCGGCATTGATGGCTCAGGCAAAACGACCATCATTGAAGCTGTGGAAAAAGGACTTCGCAAGCAAGGGCGTGGAAGTCGCTATGTCTGGCTACGCTATAACCACTATCTCACAAAATTTATTTTGCTTTTTTGCAGGATCATTGGCCTGACAAAATACGAACATTTCAAAGCTTCAAGAGTTGGTTATCATAACTTCCATACCTCCAAAATAGTCTCCTGGCTGTTCGTTGGCTCAACGTTTATTGATACTTTGATGGTGTCAATATTCAAAGTATATTTACCTGCAATATGTTCTGAAAAAACTATTATTTGCGATCGTTGGGTTATAGATATTTTGATTGATCTTGAAGTTGATACGAGGCTAAATTTTTCTCATGGATCATTTGTCTCTCGTCTTTTCAAATCGCTATTACCAACGAACAATCAATATTTCATTATTAAGCGTGGATTTGATGTCGTACGTCAAACTAGAAATGAAAGCATGAACGATCGGAATTTCCCTAGACGGTATGAACTTTATGAGCGTCATTCCAATGAACCGAATATAACAGTTATTGACAACAATGGCACTATAGAGAACACGATCCGGCAAATCGTCAAGCTGGTCACATGACAATTTCACAAGATTGCATTGAAACTCTCCCTACCAATAGCGAAACGAAGAGGGGTGAATTCAAATCCTCTTTTGGCAAGGGAGTAATTGAGACGATTTGTGCCTTTGCCAACCATAAGGGCGGCTTTGTGTGAATAGGTGTAAATGGCATTGGGAAACCTTTAGGAATTATCCCTGATGCTAAACGAATAGAAATAGAGGAAAAACAAATCGTCAATATCTAACTACTTAAAAGAAAATAGCATGCGCTCTTCAATTAAATCCCAGGCGTATAAATGATGGCTAGCTGAACTAAAAACCAAACTACTGACTGTCCAGCTCAAAGCAGCAGTAACAGTCAATAAGGAGCTTTTGAATTTTTACTGGCAACTTGGAGCGGATATTATCACCAAACAACATGAGAGCCAATGGGGCAATGGCTTGCTTAAGCAGCTTAGCCATGACCTTATGGCTGAATTCCCAGACATGAAAGGGTTCTCGATCACTAATCTTAAATATATGCGACAGTGGTATCTCTTCTATAACGAACACTCTGCAATTGGCCAACAACCCGTTGGCCAATTGTCTGCTCCCGAGAAAACACCGTTAATTCAAAAAATCAGTTCAATTCCCTGGGGGCATAATATTACTATTATTGCCAAATACAAAACTATTGATGAGGCTATTTTTTACGTTGTGAAAACTACGACGTCATTAATCTTTGCAAATCAATCTTCGCTGGGTAAATTGCTATGACAGTCTCTGTCCTTATCCTCACATTAAACGAAGAAATAAATCTTCCCATATGCTTCCCTTCCCTTTCCTGGTGCGATGATGTTGTTGTTCTTGACTCATACAGTACAGACAAGACGGAACAGCTAGCACTTGCTTCTGGCGCTCGTTTTGTACAAAGAACGTTTGATAATTATTCGGCTCAACGTAATTATGGTTTAAATGATATCAGTTACAAATATGACTGGTTACTTATGGTGGATGCAGATGAGGCTGTGCCGTTGGAACTGGTCACTGAAATACAAACACAGTTAAAAAACTGTCAAAATGACACAACTATTTACCGCATGCGGCGTAAAGATCATTTCTTGGGCAAATGGATCAAACACAGTAGCGGTTATCCAACCTGGTTTGGCAGGTTAATTAAAATTGGTTCTGTACAGGTTGAACGGGAAATAAATGAAGAGTATGTCACAGGTGGCACGGTTGGTTATTTACAGGAACATCTCTACCACTACCCGTTTAACAAAGGTATTGCGTCATGGATTGACAAACACAATCGCTATTCCACGATGGAAGCGAAGCTATTAATCAAGGGTGGGTTGGCGCCACCTTCATTTAGTGAGTTCTTCAGCAATGATCCCACCGACAGGCGACGGGCACTAAAAGGGCTTGTCTACCGGATGCCCGGAAGACCACTGGCTATGTTTTTTGCTTTGTACATTCTAAAAAGGGGTTTCCTGGATGGTCGAGCAGGATTTATATTTAGTGTTCTCCGAGCCTTTTATGAATTTATGATTAACTGTAAAGTTAAAGAGCTAAAGCTTTTGAAAAAAAGTAATGAATAGCATATCCATAATAACGGCCACATACAATGCTGCAAAAACCATCCGTGATTGTCTGGAGTGTCTAAAAGAGCAAACTACAGCCGTAGAACATATTCTGATTGATGGAGTGTCTGACGATTCTACTCTTAGTATTGTAAATGAATATACCAACCATTTAACACACGTAATTTCTGAGCCGGACCACGGAATTTACGATGCGATGAATAAAGGGCTGAAAATTGCCAGTGGAGATATCGTCGGGATTCTTAATGCTGACGATTTTTATCCTACCAGTGATACACTTGCCAAAGTGGCACGAGTATTTGTTGATCCAAAAGTTGACGCTTGTTATGGCGATTTGCTTTATGTCGACGGTGCGAACAGGGATAAAACCGTTCGCAACTGGCGCTCGGGTTCATTCAATCCTAGAAAGTTCTACTGGGGCTGGATGCCTCCTCACCCTACGTTTTTTGTAAGGCGATCTGTTTATGAAAAATACGGTTTATTCAATACAGACCTTGGATCTGCCGCTGATTATGAAATAATGCTCCGTTTTTTAGTCAAATATGGAATTCAAGCCGCTTATATTCCAGAAGTTCTAGTCAAGATGCGAACTGGTGGGATCAGTAACATTTCAGTAAAAAACCGACTGGCGGCGAATATAATGGACCGGAAGGCATGGAAAATAAATGGACTCAGACCTTACCCGTGGACGCTATGGATGAAACCAGCACGGAAAATTGGCCAGTGGATTTGGAAATAATCATTCTCTGCGCTAGAGAGACTTTGTCCCCCAGACAAGTTAACCTGCTAAATGAGCTGTGTCGTAAGCAAAATAAATGGCATGATTTTTATGAACTTGCCATGCAGCATCGTGTATTACCACTGGTGTATAGAAATTTACGTAAATATTGTTCTGATTCTGTCCCACAGGAATTGTTGAATCAAGGAAAACATATTTACAGAAACAACGGTGCCAGAAATCTTTTGATGACCGGATATCTGACTCGTGTTTTATCACTTCTGAGAAAGCATGATATACCAGCTATGCCGTTCAAAGGCCCCGTTCTTTCCATTACATTGTATGGGAATTCTGCTCTACGTACTTTTGGTGATATTGATGTACTTATCCAACGGCAACATCTAATACATGCTGTTCAGATTCTTGCCATTCAGGGGTTCCTGCCTGTTTTTCCATTAAACGATCAACAATTGCAAAAACTTTCCAAAACGGATAATGAATTCCCGTTAATACACAAAACGAACGGAATCACCCTCGACCTCCAATGGGAGATCAGCGGTGGATACTTTCCTTCTCAAATGACTTTTGATGATCTGTTCGTAAATCACAAAACGATGGAAATAGGTGATGAACCTATAACTGTTTTTTCTGATGAAGATCTTCTCTTTTATCTCTGTGTCCATGGTAACCAACATACCTGGAAGCAGTTAGATCATGTCTGTTGTCTTGCCGCCTTGATAACTAAAAACCAAAATATTGACTGGTCTGCTGTTTTTCTGACAGCTTCAAAATACAGCGGCTTACGAATGCTTTTTATAGGGTTGCTTTTAACACAGGATCTATTTGATATCGTCATACCTGAGCACATATCGATACGCCTTCAAGAAGATCCACGAGCAATTAAACTGGCACAGCAAATAGCCTTGAGTTTGCTCTCCTCTACACAATCATCATCAGATTTTGTCAGCCACCGATTCATGAAATATCATCTACTCAGTATGGATAACCCGCTTTTGACTATCCGATATGCATTGAGACTGATTTTCACCCCTACCCGTTATGACTGGCAACGCCACCCATTGCCTGCGAACCTTTACTTACTCCACTATCTAATCCGTCCCTTTCGATTGGGCTGGGAAGGGATAAAAATAATATTACACAAACCTAGCCAAAGACAATTCGGCTAAAGACCGCTTACGACATCGTGTCCTCCTTGCCATACCTGAAAAACGAAATACCGACCTTGAAGATGAATGGCCACAAAAAACATTTCCCGAAGGAAAAGAATGAATACGTTTTGATTGACGCATAGGGGGTACTGCAAACGGACAAGGCCATTCACCAGGTATTGGAGACTGTTTCAGATACTCATAGAGAGTATAGTAACTTGATTCAGGATTACCAACGTATTGCTCAAGCAATACAGCACGCCATTTCCAAGTGCACAAACTAGTAAATATACGGATACATAATTGTATGTTATCATAATACGAACATGCTGACACAACACATTCATTTTTTCCATTTCCTTCTTCGGTATCCACAATATGCACTCTGATTTAAAATCAATTCTTATTTTCTTGGTGGCACTCTTTGGAGCACTCTTCGTACTCCCTAAGCTTTCAATAATTGCCAGAAAAATTGGATTACTTGATCAACCCAATCAGCGAAAAGTTCACGCTACCCCAAAACCTCTGGTTGGCGGTATCGGGATGATGATTTCTGCCACTTTCACCTCTCTTCTCTTTATTCCACTTGCTGGCTTAAGAGGTTTTTTTGCCGGCTTATCTGTTCTTTTGCTGATAGGATTTCTAGATGATTTCAAAGAAATGGGACATCGACAGAAATTTCTTGCTCAAATTTTAGCCTGTGCCCTTCTTATCTATTTCAGCCAGACAACACTTATTTCATTTGGGAATCTTCTTGGATTTGGAGATATTGTTGTTCCCTGGGTATGGCTTGCCTGGGCAACAACAATCTTTTGTGTGGTTGGAGTTATTAATGCTATAAATTTGATCGATGGCCTGGATGGTTTGGCCGGAGGTATTTCTTTTGTAGCCTTTATGCTCTTTGCAGCACACGCCTCCATTGCCGGCAACGAAACTTATATGTTTTTGAATCTCGCCTTTGCCGGTGCTGTTTTTGGTTTTTTACGATTCAACTGGTCACCGGCCAGTTTGTTTATGGGAGATGCGGGTAGCTTATGTATTGGCTTCACTCTGGCATTTATGGCTATTTCGATGAGCCAGGGCAATGATCCTTTAACCCGCCCAATTACAGCATTACTCATTTTAGCTATACCAATTGTTGAAACGTTAACAATTATGAGCAAAAGAGTCCTTAGCGGAGTGAGCCCGTTCCAAGCAGATCAGCACCATCTACACCATATCTTTTTACGACTTGGGTTAAGCCGTAAGCTAACAACCAAAGTTATTATTGGAATTAGTGCTATTATTGGATCACTGAGCCTGCTCGGCCCGATTTATGATCTACAAGATTATATACTTTTTGGAATTTTCAGTTGCTACTTTATTCTCTATTTCTGCACCTCTTTTTACATCCTCAATCTAATCCGCTGCTCCCGACGATTGAGACGTAAGAGAACCCGGAGTGGGATTCCGCTCCATGTAATCAAACTCTGCTTCAAATATTTTGACTGGATGCGAATATTTCGAAAATCTCCTCGTCTCAAACTGTCCATCCCTTTCACTTGCCACGACCTGAGTCAGAATCTGGATTTTCAAGGAACAATACTCAACCTGTCCATGGATGGCTTTATGGCTTTTATCCCTGAAATGAGATCTCTTGGCTCCCAGGTTGAACTGTCAATCATTATGAAACAGCCCCCCCCCCACGTTCAAACCCTCACAGTTGCAGCACAACATATTTGGATCTCCGAATTTCAAGACAAGAAAATACATGGTTACAGATTTCTACAACTGGATGACGCACAAAGGGAGAGCATTAATGCCCTTTTACTTCATGGAAAGTCTCAACAAACCCATGACACATAGCATCCATGAAGCTTAAGACGACCGACTACCTGAAAAATTCTATTATTTGCAAAAACCTAGTATATATACCCATTCATTAATACACAAAACATGTTAAATAAAGGGTGTGCTGGGAAATGCTCCCCTTTATTCCTAGCCTAAAAATGAGTTCCTTTAGTGCTAAGCTTGTGACAATTGAGACAAAATAGGCGTTTTAACTATTGATAATTGCGTACTTAGAGCCTATAGTACAGATAGAAACGATAGTCACTTAAGACTAATTACTAGGAGAAGGCTATGAAACATATAATAATATCAACCCTTCTGAGCATTTTGCTGGCGTCCCCAGCTTTTGCTGACTGGATCGAAGATTTTAGCGTCAACCTTGACGACCAGGGCATTGAGGTTGCAGTTGCGAAAGCACTGGAAGAGGGCAAGACACCAACTGAAATTGTAGACAGAGCAACTCAGGTTGAGGGGCTCAACCCACAAAACGTTCTGAAAGCACTGTATTGTGAAGGTGCTGCTGGTGATGATATTAAAATTGCTGCTGACACTGCTGGTATCTCAGAATTAATTCTTTTAGCTGCCTTTGATAAGAGTGTGGCTGAATGTGGTGATGCTGTTGCAGATTCCCAAGCGTATACTCCAGTGGGACTAAATTTTGCTGGCTTGCCTTCACCTGCCAGTCGTACAAACATTAGAACTGCGAGCGTATCTACTTTTTAATTAAAGCGTTCCCTGACCGATTGGTGTGGCCATGCTAATCGGTCATTTTTTTAATATTTACTATAGGCAAGTTTATGCCGTTCTCACCAAAAGTCTTTTTTTCTGCTCTTTTACTCACCTCTTTTTTGCCTCTTAATACTATGCATGCCAACGAACTTCTTCTTCAGGGATTAGACGTGGTAGAGGCTGCGCCTGACATACCTATGGGGCAGAGCGGGAGTGGTTCTCGGTCACTTCTCCCCGAAGATGATACTTTATCCGATGAGGGCGACCTGTTTGGGGTAAAGGGTGGTGGTTATTTTCACCCATATATTTCCATTGCTGGTGAGTGGACAGACAACCTTTATAATATTGACAACCCTGAAACGGAAAACTTCCTTACCACAATAAGCCCTGGGATCTGGATGGCTATTCCAAGTAGAAAGGAAATACCCCTAAGAATTGCTCCCAATAACACCTCTGCTGGTGGCTTGCAAAATTCCCTTGATGACTTTACCACCTTTGACCGAATGAACATCTACTTACTTGGTGGAATTGATTACAAAATGTACTCAAGTGATTCGGATCTTAACGATTACGATGCTCGCCTTGAAGGGTTATTTAAATATAATCTGCGCACAGGACTTTCCTTCCAGATTGTAGACAGTTATAATCGCAATCAGGATCGTTTTGATATTGAGAATGACGCGGCAGAAAAAAACCGGAGATATCACTCAAACCTACTTGTTGGTGATGCTGACTGGGAATTCACCGAAAAGTTACGCGCCAAAGTCGAATACGCCAACTATTATCTTGATTATGATGAGAAAGAGGATGATTGGCTGAATCGTACGGATAACGCCGTTGCCTTCTACGGTTTTTACAAATACAGCCTGAAGACATCTTTATTGGTTGAGTACCGTTATATCGATGTAGCTTATGATGTTAGCTCGCTCAAAGATTCTGACCATCACTTTCTTTTTGGTGGGTTCACCTGGGTAACCACTGACAAAACGGCCTTGCACTTCAAACTGGGTTACCAAAAAAGAGAGTACAAAAATCAGACTGTTAACGATCTGGTTGAAGTATCAGAAGATGCAGACAACACTGGCTGGGCCTTAGAAAGCGCTTTTGATTACTACTTCACCGAAAAAACAAAACTTATCATTTCACTCAATCACAGTATAGAAGAAACTGATAGTTACGATTCTCTCGACAAAAAAGTACTTGCTGGTAATGTTCACTACGAACAGGAATTTAAAGAAAATTTCATTGGCCTCTGCGACTTTCGGTACGAAAATGCTGATTACACCCAGATCCGAAGAGAGGATAGTCGTGATGACGATCGCTATTTGATTCGCCCTGCCTTACAGTACATTTTTCAAGATTGGCTAATGGCAGAACTCAGTTATACCTATGACGTGAGAGACTCAACCGACGATTATTTCAATTATAAAACAAACATTATTTCCATTTCACTAAACGGTGCGCTATAATCAGCCAGGTTGGTATTTGTTAAGCTTTTGGTTTCAAGTTTTACTCTCTCGTTACAGCTTCCATGGAGTACGGTACTAGCCACCGGCAAATAAGGCCAGTATAAGTGCCTTGTTGCTGTTCTTGAAGTTTGATTTTACGCTACTTTTATATTTTTTGTTTTTTTATTACAGCTTATATAGAGTAAGGCACTAAAAGGAAATAACTGATTATGCGTTCTGTTCGTTTTTTGTGTTCCCTCCTGATGTTCTCTGCCATCTTCTACACTCTACTCCCCACTACCAGTTATGCTGAAGATTACCTTGTTGGCTCAGGCGATGTGCTTAAAATTGATGTTTACGACAATCCTGACCTTAAGACTACCGTTCGTGTAACGACCAACGGAACGATTGTTATGCCGCTCCTCGGACAGGTTACAGTCAGTGGGCTAAAAGTCTCTGATCTTACCAAAAAGCTTACCCGTCTGCTTGCAGATGGATATCTTGTGAATCCACAAGTAAATATCTTCATTGAAGACTTCCGCAGTAAAAAAGCAGTTATTCTCGGTCAGATATACAGGCCGGGCATAGTCGAACTCCGAGGAACTACAACTTTTCTTGAGGCAATCTCCAGCGCCGGAGGTCTAAAAGAAGCTGCTGGTGATGTTGCCACTATCAAAAGAATATCCGGAGACAAACAGGAAGTTATTATTGTCGATATCAAATCGATGGTTGAAGGCGGTGATCTTAGCCATAATATCCCCATCCATGACGGTGACACCATCTATATATCCAAGGGTGGCATGTGTTATGTAACTGGTGAAGTAAAAAATCCTGATGCTTACTCCTGTAATAAAGACACCACTGTTTTAAAACTCATCGCTCGCTCTGGTGGTTTTACAGGTAAAGCCTCTAAATCAAGTGTACGTATTGTACGATTGGTTGACGGTAAAAAGACCATTTATAAAGATGTTGATTTACACAGTGACGTACGAGCTAATGATATTATCGTTGTTCCTGAAAGTTTCTTTTAAGAATTGCAGGAACTTTAATCTCCACTCATCTGTCATTCTGAACTCGGCGTTTTCGCTTACCAGACCCGGTATGTCTACATGACTCCGACAGAAAGATCCCGAATCATATGCGGGACGACTTACAGGTAGAACAATACTGCTGTTACAAAACTTTACTTCTGCACAAATATGCCGCACATGACAAATAATACCACTCATGCCTATCCGTATCCAGAAGAACACGAAATCCATCTCCGGGATTATTGGCGGGTAATCCTAAAACGGAAGACCACAATAATAACCTTTTTGGTTATTACTTTTCTCACTGTATTTATCGCTACCTATACTGCGACACCTTACTTTACTGCCTCCTCTCAGGTACTTATAGAACGGAATGAATCTGGTGGGATTGATGGGAGGTCTTATTACCGTTGGGATCCCGAGTTTCTCACCACCCAGTTTGAATTGATCCGAAGTACCAATGTTGCGCATAATGTTGTTAAGGCTCTTAAGCTTGACACACAGTACAGACACTATTTTTTCGAACCTGAAAAAGAGGGGTTTTCCACTTACCTGTCCACCGTAAAAAGTAGCTTGAAGGATTTTTTATCCGGCCTTATTACATCGGACGAGGTTACTTCCGAGAACGGAATCAATAGTGGTCTTTTATCTATTGCAGTAGAACCCGTGTCCGACGCTGATATCATAGCCAACATAATCAAAGGCGGCCTTTCGATTAAGCCTGTTGCCAACACAAAAACTGTGTATATCACGTACAGCAACAAACACCCAGCCATGGCCAAACTAGTTGCCAATGCTATTGTCCAGGCATATATTGACGAAATCCTGGAGATCAAACTGGCAAACAGCAATTACTCATTACAATGGATGACGACCAAGGCCGATGAAGAACGTAACAAACTTGAAGGATCGGAACTTGCCCTGCAGAAATATGTCCGTGACAACGACCTGGTAACTGTCGAAAATAAGCTGGCAGTTTACCCACAGCGTCTCGCAGAGTTTAGCTCCCAGCTTTCTAAATCCCAAGCTGAACTCAAAGAATATGAAGCCCTCTATGCCCAGATAAAAAAGCTGGGTAAGAACTATGACAATATCGAGATGATTCCGCTTTTTGCCGATAATAATGTCTTGCAAAGGCTTCGGGAAAAACTTTTTCAAGTAGAACAGAAGATAAAGGATCTCTCCAAGAAATATGGTCATAAACATCCGGTGATGATCAACGCCAAAGCAGAACGAAATCTTCTCGTAAAAGAGAAGCAGTTCGAAGTGAACAGGATTATTGAATCCACACGAAACTCCTATGAGTTGACAAAATCAAGAGAACAAAACCTCACCCAGCTTCTTGCAAATACAAAAAGTGAAATGCTGGACGTCAACGAACGGTTCACTCAATACTCCATTATGAAGCGTGACGTAGATACCTCACGTGTTCTTTACGATGCTCTTTCATCAAGTATTAAGAAAGCCTCAGTTACTGAACAATCTCACGACATCAATATATGGGTTGTCAAAAAAGCAGGTTTACCGGGTGCACCATCCAAACCACAAAAAAAGCGTAACCTTATGCTTGGCCTGATTCTTGGCCTCTTTGGCGGTATTGGTCTTGCCTTTTTTATTGAATATCTGGATAACAGTGTAAAAGACGGACAAGAGCTGGAACATCGCTTTGGCCTGACTGTACTTGGTACAGTTGAAGATTTTAAGGAAAAGAATGGTCAAGTCCTGGATACCTGGCTACCACAGAATCTTCTCTCTCCAACCGCCGAGAGCTATCGTCTGATCCAGTCAAATCTTCTGCTTTCAACTCCCGACAATCCACCTTGCTCTATTCTGGTGACCAGTCTATCACCAAAAGAAGGGAAAACGACCACCACTAGTAACCTTGCACATATCCTTGCCCAAAATGGAAAAAAAGTTTTAATCATAGGCTGCGATTTACGGCGTCCAAGAATGCATCGCATTGCTGCCATACCAAACACCCATGGGCTTAGTAATTATCTCACAGGCAGTACTAATACGCAGCTTGTCAAAACAATTAAAGAAGGTGCTATCTACCTTATCACAGCCGGTGATATACCACCAAACCCTGCAGAACTATTACAGTCTGAAAGGATGAAAACACTCATCAAGGAGATGGAAAAACGCTTCGATTATGTTCTCCTTGACTCCCCTCCTGTACAACGAGTAACCGACAGCCTCACTCTCAGCAAACTGGTCGACGGAACACTACTCGTCGTCCGTAGCGGTAAAACCACTTACGATACAATGGATTCTGGACTCAGAAAATTCAGGGAAATCCATGCAAAAATCCTTGGCATTGTGGTCAACGGAGTAAAACGACATGCCAGTACGGATGCCGGCTACTACGGGTATTACGATTATTATGAAAAGGACGGAAAAGAAGAGAACGACTCATAACAAACACGACAGGATTCCATGAGCAGACTATCCTTTCCACTTTTTCTGATCACACTGGTCTTTTCCCCCTTAGCTTTTGGCAGTGTTGAAACATGGTCAATTGGAATTGTGGAACTGCTCGTTTTTTCCAGCCTTATTTTCTGTTTTTTTAAGGATAATGGCAGGGAAAGAAGAGACTTTCTACATGTCCCCGGAATTGTCCCGCTGCTCCTCCTGCCAAGCTATATTTTCCTACAACTTATTCCACTGCCTGCTGATATTGTCAATTTTCTGGCACCAAAAATTTACGAAGCGTACGCCCCCGTACTTGATCTCCAAGAAACAAAAGCATGGATTCCATTAACAATTAATCAGAAATCTACACTTCTCGAGTTTATCCGTATAAGTTGTTATGCTGGGTTTTATATCCTTACAGTACAGCTACTCAGCCAGAAGGACAAACTGACAAGAACAGTACACATTGTCGGTTTTATGGCAATTACCATCGCATTTTTTGCCATACTCCAAAAATTCACCTCACCTGACGCCATTTACTGGTTTCGCCCTGCCCCTGAAGGTAGTTATCCCGGGGGCCCCTTTGTATATAGAAACCATTATGCCGGATTTATGGAACTTGTATTCCCACTGGTTCTAGCACTTTTCTTTTACTATCGACCTAGATTTGACGAAAACCTTTCCTTCCGGGTACGTGTAGCAGCATTCTTTTCAGCACCCGGGTCTAACCTTTATTTTGTGCTAGGATTTGGAGTAGTACTTATCCTCAGTTCTGTTTTTATAAACCTTTCCCGTGGTGGAACTATAGCCATCAACCTCGGCCTTTTTCTCTTTCTGGCAATGCTCACAAGAAAGAGAAAACAGTCAGCAAAACTACTTTTTCTGTGTACTGTTGGCGGAGTGTTCCTTGCCGTGAGCTGGATGGGCTGGGATCCGATTCTTGCAAGATTTAATGCAACCGTAACTGAAACTGGTGGTATTGAAGATGGACGTTTGATGATATGGCAGGATTGTGCCCCCATCATCCGTGACTTTCTGTTCACAGGTTCAGGTTTTGCAACATTTATCCATATTTTCCCCAGCTATTCCACCATCCCCACAAATATGCTTTTTGATCATGCCCACAATGATTACATAGAGCTTCTGACCGATGGAGGACTTATTGGTTTTGGACTTGTAGCATGGTTTGTCTTAGCGGTATTGAAAAATGGATTCAAAATGCTTGGCAGAAGAAGAGATTATTATTCGATTCTCCTGCTCATCGCAGGCATCACCGCTATTTGTTCCATCCTCTTCCATAGTCTCACCGATTTCAATATGCATAACGGTGCCAATGGACTCTATTTCTTTTTCATTTGCGGACTGCTTGTTTCTGCCGGTAACACACGTCTACACTACCGTACACGTTCAACTCTGCTGCGAACCAGTTCCCCTAAATTACGATTAATATGTCTTTCTGCTCTCCCCCTGTTATTGCTGACTATTGCTCTGCAAGGTGGAATTATCAAAGGCAAGAAAGAACTTCTTCAAGCTGAAAAAGTGTACGTCACCCCCCAACTCTCTGAGAAACTCTTTGCTCAACAACACGCAACAATTGACAGAGCGATCAGCTATGATCCACTGGAAGGGTATTATTCCTATTACAAAGGAAGCCTCCATTCTTCCCAGCTGATTTCTGATGCCGCAAACGATGAATACCTAAAAGCCTCACTCAAAGACCCTTTTGAGGGTGCCTACCTACAACGGCTTGCATTATCCCTGCCCATTGAGAGCAGTGCCAAAACCACAAAACTTATGGCAGAAGGATATCTCCGCAGTCAGAATAAAGAAAAGCTTGTTTTTACCTGGGTTGAGTGGCTACTCCAGGAAAATAGAACTGAGGAGGCCGCACAAGCGCTGCAACAAGGAATTGGACAGTTTCCTGGCCTCGCATCAAAGCTTCCGCCTGTTCTTCTCGGCAATGGCTTCAGTAGGGAAGCTATCGTATCCATTCTTCCTGAAAAGATATCTGCCTGGATTCACCTAGGTAAATTTGCCGAAAAAATGGGCCGAGTAGGTGATGCCGAATACTTTCGATTACACGCTTTGGACTTCCTGGAAAAAGAAGAGAAAATCAGGCCTTCGCATTTCAACCAGATCTACAAGTTTTATAAAAAACAGAAGAGAGAAGATGAAGCCGCAGATATCCTCCGTCGAGGAATCGTACATCTTCCCAACTACTCTCCATTTCATATTTACTTGGGGGATTATTACAAGAAGAAGGATATTCCATACCGTGCCATGGAAGAATACCAGCAAGCCCTGTTGTTGGAACCCGGCAACCTGAACACACAACGTCGAATACGTAGGCTACAGAACAGATAAAACCAGCCCGCCGAGCGCGGGCCCCCCAGGTTAATACTAATAACCACCGTAGGGGCGAGCTCCGACAAGCAACGTGCAATATAAATCAATGCGCAGTATTAATCAGTAACATGCTTCTCAGCAAACTGAGCCATCAACTCATGGATATTATAAGGTGGACGAACCTTGAAGTAATGAGCTACCACAGAATGGCCAATCTCATGGGAAATCACCCGAAGGTTCGTGTCATCCACTGAGACATAAATCGTTTTCTCAGAAAGAGAGTAGTAGGCTATATGACTTACACGTTTTCCATATTTCTCTTTATAGACACGTGCCACATCATCATCATCGGGTAAGAGCACAACCCGAATGTGGTAATAATCCGGAAACATATCAAGAACAATCTGCACTTTATCAATAATGATATCCAATTTTGCCAGCACTTCATCGGCCACGGTAACCACATTTTTGCGCATGGCATAGTTCAGCTTTCTATTCAGGCGAAGATTTTCATTAAACTCTTGCAGGACCTCTCCATTAGGATAGAGTATCGTCGCATATCTACTTTTCTGTTGACCAGCCCATATACTTCCTACACCACAGAGTAACCAGCAAAACAGCAGTAGAAAAACTATTGGTAAGGGCTTATTCATCAAGCAATTTGTATTTGTTAACAATTTCACCGATCATTTGGTTTTGCTTCTCGATGGAGGCGTGAATCGACTCGAGATCGTCCTGGCTTCTGCTTTCAGGATTGAGTACGGCATAACTGGAAAGTAGCTCCTGTATGTTTGTAGAACGTTTTTCTATAATTCTTACATTGGAGCTAAGATCGGCATTAAACTGATTAATTTTCGCAGCCAGTTCCTGGCCCGCATCTTTTTTACGCAGATAAATTACATTGTCTAACGTGCCATCAATCATAAAATCGAGCGAACGTTCAAGGTTGAACATCGGCCCTGCCACCCTATGTGTTATACGGGTCGCAATGACTACCACCATTGCCGCACCGATAACAATAACGAACCAATGCGCGAAGATTACCTGCTTAAAAAGCATCAGAGGGGTCTGTCCAATCTGCAGATCATTGTTGCTGTAGACCACCGTCATACTGTCGGCGGCCAGATAGGATAGTGCCAGTACAAATATCAGACAACCAACCACCATAAAAAGAAAATACCCAAGGATCAGTTTTCCCTGAAAATTCTTTTTAATAAAATATTGCTTTCGTTTATATCGACTATTACTCATCCGCTATCGCCCCTTCTCCCCGGCAAATTCATAAAGATAATATCTTCAACGCTTCCCTTTCGCCTGTTGATCATGTTCTTTTTGTAATCCATTAATCCAACGGTCAATCTGAAGACTTCTCTGATGATTCTCCAACTGCTCACGCACTCTACTTCGGTCTGATTTCACCACCGCAGGCGCATCTGCCAACTCAATCTTGTCAAGCCGAATCAAGCTTATTTCAGTTCCAGTTTCGAACTGTTTTGCACTCTCACCAGGATTCAGATCTGCAATTAACAACCGTAACGTTACAGACAATTCACCAAACAAAACAGTGCTTTGATAACCGCTGTCTTCCTGTACTGTGCCACCTTCTATTGAAAAACGGGTAAAAGTGAAAACATGTCCAAATCGGGAAAGATACTGGTCAACGTCATCTTCACTTACCGAAACTTTCATTTGAGCTAGTTTTCTGTCCGTTAACACTTTCACCAGAGATTGTTCGTAATATTCCTTCAGTGATTTTCTAAAGCTATTTTCCTTGTCAATTCCGACGCGCTGCGCTTCCTGAACAAGAATTTTTCTTGTTACACTTGCAGCTTCCCTGGCCTGTTGACCTGGCTGATGATAGCTTGACGCATGGAGAGCATTATCGTCACCATTGACTTCAGGGGGAGTATCCGGCCACAAATAATACAGCGTGACCATGCTGCTTATGGCCACAAGGGCCAAAATGGTAAGCAGATATTTCATAGGTTTTCCTGATGGTGAAAGGTTTAACAATTCTTACTATAATAAGAACGTAAGTTAGCGGGTAATAGCAAGTTTTTTTTTCGAAATAGATTTTTATACCTATTTACTTCAGGATTAGAAATTTTAATAGTGGCTTGTTTGATAAATTTTCACTAAAATACCTAATGGATATATAAAAACTCTTCATCTTCTTCGTGCTATAAAAATAAAATCATTTCGACGTACATGAGTACGCTAAAATATTTTTATTTTTACACCCGAAAAAAGGATACAGGTGAGCCTAGAATATGAATTTCTTATAAATCCATCCCTGTTTTGACTTTTTAAGAACCCTCTTTATTGATAGGTACATCATTCCAAACGGGGTTCGGCGCTTCATCAATATGGCATTCTATTGTTCAAAGGATCTCTATGAAAATCAAAAAAGCTGTCTTTCCAGTAGCAGGACTTGGTACTAGGTTCCTTCCGGCTACCAAAGCAATGCCCAAGGAAATGCTCCCTGTTGTTGACAAACCACTTATCCAGTATGCCGTAGAAGAAGCGCTGGCCTCAGGTATTGAACATCTTATATTTGTGACTGGTGGTGGAAAAGGAGCCCTAGAAAACCATTTTGATCGTTCCTTCCAGCTTGAAGAGACTCTTCGTAAACGAGAAAAATTTGAGCTTCTCAAAGAAATTGAATCACTGGTCCCTAAATCTGGGACCATTATCTACACAAGACAAAGCGAACCACTTGGCTTGGGTCATGCCATCTGGTGTGCAAGAGATATTGTCGGAGATGAGCCCTTTGCCGTATTACTGGCTGATGATCTTATTAAAAGTGAAACCCCTGTTCTCCATCAAATGATGCTTCAATACGATAGGGTTCGAGCATCTACCGTCGCTGCGATTGAAATCCCCAAAGAAGATACGTTCCGCTACGGCATACTCGACGCAGACAATTCAACAGAAGATACGTTCCGAATTCGTGGCATGGTTGAAAAGCCACCCGCTGACGAAGCACCATCTAACCTGGCTGTAATTGGTAGATATATCCTCACACCACGTATTTTCGAGATCCTTGGCCAGCAGGCAAGTGGAGCAGGTGGTGAGATACAGCTCACAGATGCGATGTCTCAACTCCTTAAGGAACAACCTATTTTTGGCTATCGTTTTGAAGGCACCCGTTTTGACTGCGGAGACAAGGCCGGTTTCCAGATGGCAAATATTGCCTTTGCCCTTGAGCACCCTGAAATCAAAGACACACTGCTTCCATATCTAAAAAAGATGTTCTGCTAAGGATTCACCATGAGCCACTCTCCAAACGTGATCAGACATCAAGCTGCTGTTACCCGTCCTCGCCGCGAAACTCAGAATGGACACATGAGTATAAATCTCTGGTTCACTGGCCTTTCCGGTTCCGGGAAATCAACCTTGGCCCACGCCGTTGAACAACGTCTTCACCTGATGGGCTGCCGCACCTATGTATTTGATGGAGATAACGTTCGCCATGGTCTTTGTGGAGATCTTGGTTTCTCCCTTAACGATCGTAGTGAAAACATGCGAAGAATTGCAGAAATGGTAGGACTATTCCTTGATTGCGGTGTACTTTCGCTCACTGCTTTCATTTCGCCACTCAAGGCGGATCGTGATAAGGTCAAGGAAATAATAGGAGCTGAGAACCTGCTTGAAGTGTACTGCAACTGCTCCCTTGAAATCTGTGAGAAACGGGACGTCAAAGGATTATATAAAAAAGCACGTGAGGGAAAGATTAAAAATTACACTGGAATCTCATCACCCTACGAAGCACCTGAGAATCCGGATATTGAGCTTAACACTGGTACCCGCCCCTTACGGGACTGCGTAAATGATATTATCAATGAGCTGCGCGAACGAGGTATTATTTTACAATAATCCATGCCTCCAGCAATTGAACTCAAAGATATCTCCAAAACTTTCACCGAACGGAACTGGAAGACACTTCTATTTCGTAAACCCGTCCAGACACTGGCTCTTGACAATGTTTCCCTCACTGTTAAAAAAGGGGAAATCATGGGATTGCTTGGCCCAAATGGTGCTGGTAAAACAACACTTCTCAAGATTATTTCAACGTTGGTAACATCTGACAGTGGTGAAGGTACAATCTCCGGCCTGTCTCTGGCCACACAATCCCTTGCCATAAGAAATAAAATCGGAATGGTCAGCACCAATGACCGGACTTTTTACTGGCGACTCAGTGGACGTGAGAACCTCGACTTTTTCGCCACACTTTACAACTTACGTGGTACAAAGAAAACGAAACAAATAGAAAAATCACTGCAACTCATTGACATGGAAGACAAAGCGGAATCACGATTTATGTCTTACTCTTCGGGACAAAAACAGCGTTTGGCCATAGCACGGGCAATGCTCGCAGACCCCGAAGTTCTACTGATGGATGAGGCCACGACCAGCCTAGATCCCATTGCGAGAAGAAAGCTGCTGAACTTCACAAATGAAACTCTTGCCAAACAAGAACAAAAGACAATTATATGGTGTACACATAATTTACATGAAGCTGAAGATATCTGCGACCGTGTAACTATCTTGCATAGAGGCAAGGTACTGTACACTGGCAAATTAGATGAGATATCAATCTCCGAATCCCAAAATATCGAACAAGCATTCAGTGCCCTTGTAAGCTTTTCTCAAAATGCACCATTTACAGACGCAGAGATCGCCCTTACAAGGAAGAAGTCAATATGATATCCAAACAAGTATCCTTTGCTAAACCAATTGCCTTTTTCAAGCGTGATTTCAAAACGGCAACCAGCTACCGCCTTCAATACGCTAGCCAAGGATTTGGTATTATCCTCACCACTTTTTCTTTTTTTCTTCTTTCAAAACTGTTTGCCGGGAATGCGATAACTGAGCTTGAACCATACGGTGGTGATTATTTTTCTTTTGTATTGATTGGGATAGCGCTCACTGATTATTTCACTATTTCTACCAGTGCCTTTTCCACGGAGATTCGTACCTCGCAAATGGTTGGTACCCTTGAGTCTCTTCTTGTGACTCCGACTTCCATTCTTACGATTCTTCTCTCATCCTATTTTTACAAACTGTTTTCAACCAGTTTTCGCATTCTGTTTTATATTTTCATCGGATATTTTGTCTTCGGGATGCTCCTGCAACCTTTGAATATTTTTGCATTAATTTCCGCATTCATACTTACATTACTCCCTTTTTTTGGCCTTGGGCTTGTCTCTGCCGCCTTTATAATTGTCTTTAAGCAAGGCAATCCAATTGGAGGTTTAATGGCGATGAGTTCCGGATTACTGGGTGGTGTAATGTATCCGGTATCCCTATTACCTGGTTGGCTTAAGCCTTTTTCGGTTGTTCTCCCAATCACCCATGGCTTAGAGGCAATACGACAAGTCCTCTTGAATGGTGCAGGAATTACAGATATCAGTCAACAGTTGCTCATTCTGGCCGTTCTATCTATTTTTTCCCTGGCAACAGGTGTGGTTTCCATATATTATGGACTCAAGATTGCAAAAAAAGAAGGTTCCTTGCTCCATTATTGATATCCATTTTTCTCCTTCTAGCTGAACTACAAAATATGATTAGTAAAGAACAAATCTTCCAGTTGTCAAAAGAGGTTCTCAGCCAGGAAATTGACGGGGAATCCATTCTGCTTGATATTAAAAGTGAGAACTACTTTGGTCTCAACGATGTTGGAAGTCGTGTAATTGAAATATTACAATCTGGAAACAACATAAACAATGTGACAGTTATACTCCTGGAAGAATTTAATGTTGGGAGAGAAGAGCTGGAGAAAGATATTTGTGATCTCTTTCAGGAGTTGCTTAATTCCGGGCTTATCATTCTGACTGAAACCTGACATCGTTTCTCGGAGTCAAAAGAATTGAACTATTCAATTTTTAATCACACCATAGAGAGCAATATCGAGCTTCCAGAGTTACAAGCTGATAGCCATACGCCACCTACCCTTTTTTTCCTGTCCTTACCAATTGTCGAGTGTCCTGAAACCCATATTGAATGGTGCCACCATTGGCGACTTAAAGATGGCCAGATCAGCATTTCAGTTGGTAAAGAGAAAGGCAACTACTGGCTACGTTTTCCTCAACTTGCTGACTTTCTGCTCAAGCCCAAAAGCAATCAAATCATCTGTTACCGACAATCACAAATCCCTGACTCTACTATTTGTCACCTTCTCCTTGACCAAGCTATTCCACGACTACTCAGCCATCAAGACAACATAATACTTCATGCCAGTTGCATTCGAATTGGTTCATCTGCCATCGCATTCTGTGGCGAATCCGGCTGGGGTAAATCAACTCTTGCCGCTTTTTTCTATAGTCAGGGATATTCTCTTGTCACAGACGATTGTTTACTCCTTGAAAATAACGATAATGTCGTATCTGGAACACCGAATTATACTAGCCTTCGACTTCTTGCTGATAGCCTAACACTCTTGCCAAATAAAAAAGATTCAGCCATCGCAGTTGCCCATTACGGATCCAAAAAGCGTGTACCAATTTCTAATCATAATGCAGCTAGCTCTGTTTCAATATCTGCAATATTTATTTTAGATGACCCGATAACTCGATCAGACGACCAGACCATTTCAACGACACCGATATCAAAAGCCAACGGTATCATTGAAATGATCAAGAACTGTTTTCCACTGGATATAACGGATAAAACAAGAACGAAAAACCAGTTCACCAATCTCGCCAATCTTATGAATTCTAATGGTCCTCTATTTTTCAAACTTGCCTATCCCCGAAAAAAAGAGTCGTTGCCAATGGTTGTAGAAAAAATTATCACAACGATAGAACACCAACGAGCGATCCATAAGATATGAGTGGAATTTTCGGCATCTATCACCCTGACAGACAAGCGATTAATACAATTCATCTACAAAAAATGGCCAGTTCAATCGCTCACAGGGGTCCAGACGGAACAAAAACCATCAGTCATGACTTTATCGGCCTCGGGCACAGTATGCTTCAAACCACTCCTGAATCGACTCATGAACAGTCCCCATACACCCATCCGACTCATGGATTAGTAATTACGGCAGATGCCAGAATCGACAATCGTAGTGAACTCTTCGACAAATTGAACCTACGGCCACAAGTCACTACATCAGACAGTCAACTAATCCTTGCTGCTTATATTAAATGGGGTACTAAAAGCTTCATTCATCTTCTTGGGGATTTTTCGTTCGTCATCTGGAATCCATCCAAGCAGGTGTTGCTATGTGTCAGAGACTATATTGGTGTTAAGCCATTTTATTACCATTACTCTCCAACAAAATTCCTTTTCAGCTCTGAAATAAAACAACTTGCTGAACATCCAGAGATACAACTTGATACAAATAAAAAAATGGTTGCAGAATACCTTTCATTCTCATTCTGTAGCAAAACTGAAACACTCTTCCGACATATCCAACGCCTCTCTCCCGGGCATTATTTAAAAATCTCACCGCAGGGTCTTACAAAAAAGGAATACTGGTCACTTAATACTGAAAACAAAATTTACTACTCAAAAAGTAAGAGCTACACAGAACACTTTCTACATATTTTTGAGCAGGCAGTCGAATGCCGCCTACGATGCAATACCAGAGTAAGTGCGGAACTCAGTGGAGGACTTGATTCCTCTTCTGTTGTTGCAATGGCATGCAAGATCCTGGATAGACGTAAACAACCAGAATTAAAAACATTCGGGATGACTTTTCCGAATCTTCAATTCGACGAGTCTCACTATATTAACTTGGTTGCTTCGTACTTAGGACACTCCGTTCAACATGTTGAATCACAACACTTCACTGAACCGATGGGCCTTCAACAAACGATGGTTACCTTTGAACCACCAGATATACCAAATATCGTGATGCGAGACGCATTGGTTCGTGAGGTTTGTAACAGTGACTCAAGGGTGTTGCTCTCTGGAATCGGTGGAGATGAATGGTTTACCGGATCTGGATACCCTTACCTTGACCTGCTTAGAGATAAAAAATATAGCGCCCTCATTTCACAGCTACGTTTCTCGCTCTCCTACAACAAACCTTATGCTTTGAAGCGTTTTCTAATTAACTTGCTGTGGCCAGCCGTTCCCATCAAATTACGAAGAGCCCTATGCAAAAAGAGCTATCATATCAACGCGGACTGGCTAACTGATGAATTCATTCAAACAACACACCTTTACAAACAATTTGAAAATGTTGATCCACGCCTGCCTCTGTCAAATTTAAGCTCATTTTTGATTTCCAAAGTTATAAGCTCTGGTGCCGAACAATTTTTTTTAGAAACAATGGATCGCTACCATGCACTTCGTGGCATTGAATATCGTTCCCCATTCCTTGACCGTAGAATGCTTGAGTTTTCAATCTCCATTCCAGAGTACCAGCACCAATATTGTGGCATCACAAAAAGACTACTACGCCATCAAGACAACCCACTACTCCCAAAGCGACTGCAAACAAGGCATAGTAAGGCTGACTTTTCATACTTTTTTGGTAAAACATTCCATAGCGAAAAGTTTATTAAAGAAACTGAAGATATGACTATTGCTCAAGCAGGCTGGATCGATCATGGAAAGCTATTAAGGCAGATAGCAAAGAAACGCAATCACTTCCAAGCAGATAAATACTCAATAGGACACAACAATTGGGAATTATGGATGGTTTACGCAGTGGAGGTGTGGTACAAGAATGTTCTTAAAACAACAACAGGTAAAGTCGATAGCTAGACACTATCAACTCTACCTGAAGCTTCTGTAAAAAGGGAAGGGGAGAAACTACAATAAAGCACTAAGTAGTGCCACAACTTCCACCAGGGCCATAAGGAGCACTGTTACCAGGCCCCCCGCTATCAGAGCCAGACCCTGGACATCCAGCTGTTAATTCAATAACTGAACCAAATCGTACCAGACGAGGCGTAGAATATGTCGCCAACGATCCTTCCTTTTTCGTATCCTGACTATCTGTGGCAGACATTACTTTTCTCTCCGACATCATTTTTTCTTCCTCCTGCTATTTACTCCAACAAGTCCAGCAAGACCTGTAAAAAAGAGGAGCATTGTGGCTGGTTCAGGCACAGGATTTATCTCTGCATATAACCCTGCTCCAGTACCACTGTTTTCAGGACTGCTAAAATTATTGGTAACCGTACTTCCGCCATCTTGAGAAAAACCGATTATATCAAACTGGTATGTTACACCAGCATAATCAAATCTTTTCGAAAGATTTCCACCTACCGACGTTACGATATCACCATCAAGAACTGGATCACCCGTACTATTATCTGTATTAGTAATCTCAAAAATATTATTCAGGCTAAAAGTAGACCCTAACTGAGAGATATATACATCAACAGCGAGCTCGACACCAGCAACACCATCTGCCAGCCAAACGTCACCATTCACATAGGTGAACCAACCCAGTAGAAAACGATTGTTAATACTAGTGTCCATATACCCAGGGGTTCCAGTACCAGCACTTTCATCCCAATTACTACCAGCTCCATTGAAATTAAACTCATTCCTGGTTGAGCCCGTATCCCAAATCGTGCCAGTATAGGGATCACCCCACCAGAAAAGTGACTCATCACTCAAGGCTGGGCCGCCATCATTATTTGTAATTCCATACAGATCGTTAGAGTTGTTACTCTGAACATCATGCCACGAGCCCGTAGCACTTCCAGTAAAAACAACGGCAGAAGCTGTTGAAGCAACTACGACCATAGCACCAAAAGAAAGTAACAAACACAATGATTTAATTTTCATTTATTCCTCCTATAAACATACCACTCTAATAATTATTATCCATACATCAACTTTAAGCGATCTCAGTCTAAAAAACAATGGGTAAAAACACCTACTGACGTGAATATATGGAAAATAGTCAGTTTGACTACATACATCCACTGGCAAATATGTCAGCGCAAACACCTTGAATTCGACAGGTTATTTTTAACACTTCACTCGCGACATACAACCGCCATGCGCTAGCTTCAATTCAAATCGCCGGACATTACAGAGCTGGAAAGGAGATAAAATTATTATTTAAAATTACACAAAAACAATAAAGCCCCACTGATTAAGGAATCAGCGGGGCTTTACGTTACTTCAGAAAAACCTTTTCATGGCAACAAGAAAAAATTTGCTACATACTAATAAACATCAAGATACTCATCAAGCTCCCAATCAGTAACGGCAGTACGATAACGATCCCACTCATCTTCTTTAGCTTCTATATATTTATGAAAGATATGAGACCCAAGGGTCGCCTCAGCGATTGGATTTTTCTTGAACTCTTCAAGGGCCTCTTCCAGGCTCCCTGGCATTACCTGAATACCCGCATCATCCATCTCAGCAGGAGTCATTTTAAAAATATCCTTATCAACAGATGGTGGAGGAGTCATCTTGTTTTTCACACCATCAAGGCCTGAATTTAACATCATGGCCAGAGCAAGATATGGGTTACAGGTTGGATCTGGGCAGCGGATTTCGGTACGAGTTCCCAACCCACGAGACGCTGGAATACGAACAAGCGCTGAGCGGTTGGATGCAGACCATGCTGCGTAAACAGGAGCTTCATAACCAGGAACCATACGTTTGTATGAGTTAACCAACGGATTGGTTATGGCCGCAAAACCACGTGCATTCTTGAGAGATCCTGCGATGTACTGATACGCAATTTCAGAAAGCTGAAGCGGTGCACCCTCTTCAAAGAAGGCGTTAGTACCATCTGCATTGAAAAGAGACTGGTTGGTATGCATACCGGAGCCATTGATACCAAAGATTGGCTTTGGCATGAAGGTGGCATACAGGCCGTAACGTGCAGCAACAGATTTGACAACCCACTTAAAAGTGATGGTATTGTCTGCTGCGGTAAGAGCATCAGAGTACTTAAAGTTTATCTCATGCTGGCCTTCAGCAACTTCGTGATGAGAGGCTTCAATCTCAAAGCCCATTTCTTCAAGAGTCTCGATGATTTCACGCCGACAATCATTTCCGGTATCTTCAGGATCAAGAGAGAAGTACCCGGCAACATCGTTGGTGATGGTAGTGGCACGACCATCTTCGTCTTTCTCAAAGAGGAAGAATTCCGCTTCAGTACCGACATTCATGGTGTAACCCATCTCTTTGGCTTCAGCGAGAACACGCTTGAGGTTGTTACGAGGACAGCCCTCAAAAGGAGTTCCGTCAGATTTAGCAACATCGCAGATGATACGAGCAGCAGCGACACCGTCCTGATTTCTCCAGGGGAGAACAGTAAAGGTATTATAGTCTGGTTTGAGATACATGTCGGACTCATTGATACGAACAAAACCATCAATGGAAGAGCCATCAAACATCATCTGGCCATCAAGTGCCTTTTCCACCTGGCTGCGGGGAATAGCAACATTCTTCATAAAACCAAAAATATCAACGAACTGGAGGCGGAAATAGTGAATATTCTCCTCCTCGATTGTTCTCATAATCTCGTCTCTAGTCATTGCAATGTCTCCTTACTGAAGTTTAAAAATTCTCTTTTATTTACACTTTTACAAGCCAAACAAAAGAAGTTCCCGTAACGGGTTTTATAATTGAATTATCGGTTAAAACTGAACAAAAAGCAATCCTCTCCTCCTTACCATTTTGAGAGAAAAATTCAATAAAAAATAGTTTGTTTACAAATTTGTCAGATTCCGCTTTTCAAGATGACGCACCAATTCCATAGAGAATTCCATCGCGCAACTCCTCAATAAAAGCTTCCTCCATGATTTTTCGCCCCTGACTGTCGAGCACATAGAACACATCAATCAACTGCTCAACCTCTGTGGCTATATAAGCCCGGTAAATCGCGATACCGAAATCCGCCAAAGTTTGTGTGATACGATACAACTGCCCGGGACTATCCACAGAATATATTTCTACAATTGTGTACTTTTCAGACGCATCATTATCAACCAGAACTCTTGTCTCACTTATCCCCGACGGGCGCTTTCGTTTTTTATGGTTGTTTTTCAGTTTGTTGTACAACCTGTGCCCAAGCCCCAAACGGTGACTGAGAGCCAGATTCAGATCACCTTCCACGGCCTGCCAGTCCATCTCATCAAAGGTCACTCCATCTTCCGCCCGCACCTCAAGCAGATCCACGGCACTTCCGTTCTTCCAGGTAAAGACCTGAGCATTCAGCACTGACAGGTTATGCAAACTCAACACACCACATATTTTTGCCAACAGCCCACTCTGATCACGACACATAACCAGCAACGACCATTGTGATCGCATTTCGGTTGGAAACAACAAGGCTTTTTGCTGGAGCAAGCTATTGTTTTCAGCATGCAGCCTGGCATGAGCAGCCACCGTTTCAGGAGTAAAGCTAAGCAAATAATCCGAGGGTAAATCCTCGACAAACACTCTCGCCTGCGCCTCTGCACTCAGCAGCGAATCCACCTGAGACCGCAACCAATCAACTCCCTGACCAACTTGGTGCCGCACGTCGGCAGTCGCCGTAAATTGCAGACAGGGAAGCACTTTTAAATACATCTCAAAGAGTAACGTTGCCTTCCAGTCACTCCATGCTGATGGCCCAGTTGCACGCGAATCGGCCACAGATAGTAAATAGAGCATAGCCAGCCGATCACTGTCTTTTATTTTTTCTGCACAATGCCGAATAAACAACTCATCATTCAGATCACGACGCAATGCGTTTTCAGGCATAAAGAGATGATAGCGCACTACAAACTGCAACCGGGCACGTTCGTCACTATCAAGCCCCATCCGCCGACCCACGTTACCTATCAGGTCAGCGCCAATGGGAGAGTGATCGCCGCCTGCTCCTTTTCCAATATCGTGAAGCAAGGTTGCGAGAAACAAGACCTTGAGAGACATAACTCTTTGCCAGACAGTTTCTTCAGATTTTGCAATAAGGCGCAACTCCGCCACACTTTGCAAAAGATGCCTATCGACAGTGTAGATATGATACACATCATGCTGGGCGAGGGATTCAATACGTGCAAACTCTGGAATGTACGCCGAAAGCAATCCGGTTTCCAGCATCACTTCAAGAACTGCCAAAACTTCATCACCAGTTTCAAGAATTTCAAAAAACGGTTTAGACATCCTGGTGGAAGAACGCAATTTATCCGTTACCAGTCCTAAATTTCCACGTATAATCTTCCTGCTTCTGTGGTGGATTTCTAAACCATTTTTGGCCGCTGCCAAAAACACACGCATCAAGAGATATGGCCTGGCCTGTAGTTCATCATGCTGCGCAACCAGATGGATACGATCCATTCGAATCTCAATCCCTTTTTCCACCTTTCTGGTTTCTTCGCCTCCCGTATCAGCAAGACCAAGCACATCTTCGACATGGCCGAAAAACAGATCTGTTGTCACAGCAATGGTCTGCAAATGCCCGTAGAACTCACGCATAAAACTTTCAACCGCAAGAACCCCGGCACTATCATGGTATCCAAATGCAGCAGCCATCTCTTCCTGCTGCTCAAAGAAGAGCTGTTCATTCTTACGACCGCTAATATAGTGGAGGCGATTTCGAATTCTAACCAGCATATTCCATGCCTCTACGAAATCGTTTTTTTCATCCTCCAGCAAAATTCCGGCACCAGCAATAGCCTCAATATCCCGCAAACCAAAAACAACCGTGGCTGTCCATAGCATTGCCTGGATATCACGCATGCCCCCCTTACTTTCCTTAATATTCGGCTCAAGGAGGTAACTGTGACTCCCGAAACGCTTGCGCCGATCACGCTTGAAACGTTTCATGGTCTCCACAAACTCTCCCCGCGCCCCTTCCACAAATGCTGAACGATACTGACTTTGCAATTCGGCAAAAAGGGACTTAGAACCCGTAAGCAAACGGGCATCGAGCATGGCCACCTGGAAGAAGAAATCTTCTTTCGCATGACTCAAACATTCTTCAACAGTACGCACTCCATGCCCCACATCGAGGCCGGTATCCCAGAGTGGATACAACACCCCACTCACCACCCGCTCCATTTCTTCTTTTGCTTCTTCTCGAAAGAGGATCAGCAGATCGATATCAGAATAGGGAAACAATTCACTCCGGCCATACCCGCCAAGGGCGACAATGGCAACAGACTCAGGTGAATCATCTGCGGACGCCTTCTCGTAATGCTCTACAATAAAAGCATCAGCCAGACGGCTCTGTTCCACAAGCAGAGACTGACCACTTAGCCCCTGCGTCCACAACTCTTCAAGGGTTTCTCTTTGGGTACGTAAAGTTGACATCAGATGGCGTCGTGATCCTCCTCACCGGTTCGCACACGAACAATACGCTCAATTGGGATAACAAAAATCTTGCCATCACCAATCTTGCCAGTATTGGCAGCCATCCTGATTGTATCAACAACCTGATCCACCATATCTGCAGTCACTACAATCTCAATATTAATCTTAGGTATAAAATCGACAACGTATTCAGCACCACGATAAATCTCAGTATGTCCTTTCTGACGCCCATATCCTTTCACCTCAGAAATGGTCATGCCCTTGATACCGATTTCGGTCAGTGCATCTTTTACATCGTCGAGCTTGAAGGGTTTAATAATGGCTTGAATCTTTTTCATAATTATCCTCTTTATTGATGGAGTCGTAAAAACTCTTCATCTGCTTCGTTACTGAAATATTTCTATCATTACGACGTACCTTAGTACGCCGAAATGATAGAAATATTTCGTGCCTCGCATATGAAGTTTTTTACAACCCCATCCTGTTTCTGGGG
>JAFLJS010000063.1 GCA_022712895.1 Desulfocapsa sp. | reverse complement strand
CCAGAAGGGCAGGAAACCCTTTATTCTGGTCGGGCTTGCCACTTACGCCCTGGTTTCGGTTGCATTTGTCTATTCCACCACGGTTGAGGGGCTGATTTTTATCCGGTTTATCCAGGGGGCAGGATCTGCCATGGTGATGCCCGTGGTCCAGGCCTATGTAGGAGAGATTACCCCGGAAGGATCCGAGGGGTATTCCATGGGGCTGTTCAATTTGTCCATGTTTTTGAGCCTTAGTCTGGGGCCGGTGATGGGCGGGTTTATCCATGATTTTTGGTCCATGGATGCCGCCTTTGTCTGCATGGGCCTTTTCTCCTCCCTGGGCCTTGGGCTCTGCCTTGTTTTTCTGCCGCCCCTGTCCATGGAAAAGATTCGGTTAAAAAATAAAATTCCTGTCCCCTGGGCCCGGGTTCTCAAAGACTGGGAGTTGGGAGCTCTGGTATCATTTCGCTATGCCTATACCGCCTGCATCGGTATTATCTGGTGCTTTCTTCCCCTGTTTGCCGACAGGACATTCGGCCTGTCCGGTTCCAGGATTGGTCTGCTGGTGATGCTGGGGGTTTTTGTCTCCGGTATTCTCCAATTGCCCATGGGATATGCCGCCGACCGGATGAACAAGAAAATTCTGGTGGGTCTGGGCGGTGCTTTTTCAACCCTGGGAATTCTCCTGCCTTTTTTTGCGACCTCTTTTTATGATCTTCTTTTTGCCGTGACCCTTTTTGGTATTGGCGGTGGCATTGCCATGCCGTCCATCACCGCTCTTGCCGTGATCAATGGGGATGAAAAAAAGGCCATGGGATCGGTGATGGCCGTCATGACGGTGGCCCATTCCTTAGGGATGCTCACCGGTTCTCTTATCGCCGGGCTTGCCATGGATTTTTTCAGTCTCAAATTTGCCTTTCCCTGCGGTATGGTCTTCATGGCAACCGGCACCATCACCTTTTTTTTTCTATTGAACCGTCAGGCTCAAATCGATTGACCCGCGGGCCTGATTTTATCCGGTTTTATCAGCAGTTCTCGGTGGGTGAATATGAATATGCCTGAAAAGGTATTCTGGAAAAATTTGAATATATTTTTCGTAAACATAGCAATTGCATACGGTTTTCTTAACCTGTTTTTTTTGTCTTCAATGGCAGTCCTTTTTAAAATCTTTGTTCATCACAGGCACTCGCATAAAAAGCCCACCATATGATCGGTGTATGTTTTATAAGATTATCTTTCCTGTTGCAATTTCGGACAGGGTAAGGATATTCTCCAATTATCTTGATTTTTAGTCGGCTTTATTAATCAGCTTATCTCTATAAAGTTTACAAGATCATGTTTGTGTATTAACCCTAATTCTGATATCGATAAATCAAGATTAGGGTTAATACACAAACATGGAACACTAAATTATCAAATTTTCTATGTATCAACACTGTTATTTCAAATGAGGTATATATAATGATATATGAAATGGCTATAAATACTTGGGAACAAGCTATTTCAATATTTAACATCCTCTCACAGAAAACCCCTATTTGGGCTTTTAGAGGTCAGTCTGATAAAAAGTGGCCATTGAGTACTAAATTTGAAAGGGAAGGCCAAAAACATGATTTGTATTTGGATTTTTATCAAACATGTGAAAGAAATATAATTAGAGCCTTCAAAAGACAAGCCTCCCAACACATTTCTGTGTTGCCAAAAGAGAGCGACACAATAGATTGGCTTTCAAAGATTCAACATTTCGGCGGTCCAACACGGTTACTAGATTTCAGCTATTCTTTCTATGTAGCAGCATTTTTTGCAACTAATAACAGCCTATCTGAGTCAGCCATTTGGGGAGTTAATGTAAACAACCTTATTAGAAAAGATGAGTATTTTTATCAGCATCTTCGTAAGCTTGGTTACCATGGTACCATTCAAAAATATGTTGAATATGCAAATAGTCAATTTGATAATGAAAAGCAAGCAAATATTGGTTCAAAAGTTTTTGTCGTAGAACCTTTTATTCAAGAGCAAAGGTTAGGAATTCAACAGGGGTTCTTCTTATTTCCCACAAATATTAAAAAGTCGTTCGAATCTAATCTGTTATCATCGTTAGGTATAGAAAAAGAATTAATTAACAAAGATTTAATTATAAAAACAAATAAGAAAAAATTAAAAAATCTTTCTGGAGATGGTATAGCTATTGTGAAATTGGTCCTATCAAAAAAAATGATTTACGAAGCATCAAACCAATTGAGGAGCATGAATATAACTGATGCAACACTATTTCCCGGGCTTGATGGTTTTGCCAGAAGTTTGCACAATAACTTTCACGACATTAAGTGGGCAATTACTAAACCAAGAAGATAGAAATAAACAAGGCGTTTAACATAGCCCCGTTGCATTCTCCGCTCTAACGTTACATTTCATTCAAATATTCCGGGCAGAGAAAAGGAGAAAACATGAAAAGCCTATGGTTCTTAGTATTGTTTGCATTGATAATTCCAGCATCGGTAAATGCTGAAGGAACAAAAATTCTTTACCACCGATCGGAAATAGCAGGGCCGCAGATTTCAAAAGCTTATTATATTAAAGAGAGCCTTAAAAGAGTTAATCCGGAAAATCCAAATCTTCTCCAAGTTAAAACATATTCAACAGTTACAAGTCCAGAAGGTACAACCAAATACCGTCAGACTCTGCATATCAAATGTGCAACGTTAATATTTACAATAACTGCGCATTGGAGTTCTGGGATTGGTTACGATAATGGTTTAATGGTCGATGGTAAATGGAGTTCTGTTGCGGATTATGAAGATACCTTTACGCTGACTAAAAAAATTTGTCAAAAACAATAGAAACAAAATTTAAAAATCCACATATATTAATAGCATTCCAGTTTGGAGACCTACCAGAGTAAATTTATTAGAAAGTTGATTTTTTAAAAGTCCACGTAATACACTACTGTCAGGGGTTAGAAAGTCTTCGGATTGATCAACCCCAGAGGAAGTCACGGCTAACTTCGTGCCAGCAGCCGCGGTAATACGAAGGTGGCGAGCGTTGTTCGGAATCACTGGGCTTAAAGCGCGCGTAGG
>JAFLJS010000031.1 GCA_022712895.1 Desulfocapsa sp. | reverse complement strand
TCAGAGTGAATAAAGGCAATTACTTTGAATTACAAAGTTTGCCCAGTTGACATATAAATATGTCGGTTGGGCCCGTTTGCTTTTGTATATTGTTATTCAGTTTTCAAGGATCGTTCCAGTGTATCCGAAAATTCACTGTGCGGGTAACCCCGCGGCGAGTTCGTCAATCTAATCGGCTTTTCAAAAGCTGTCAACATATAAAATGTTCGACTCGCTCTTTTTTACCGGTGACGATCACGACCTTTAAGGTTCCCCTCAAGGCCGCGGCAAATTACTCAATTCAGAGGGGGGTGTCAACAGTAAAGTTCAAGTTTTTGATTTTTCTTTCCCCTTTCTTTTTCATGGCACTCCTCCTGCTTGTAAACTAATTGCTTTTCATGTAGTTAAAGCTTACCATTGTGCTGTCTATATAATCTGAATCGTGAGAAAAAATATGAGTGATATAAACCAACTCCTTCGTAACCTTCCCAAAGTTGACCGTGTTTTAGATGAACTTAAACGCACGCTATCCGAAACTATTCCCCTGGCCATTGTAAAGTCTGCAGTTCAGCAGTGTATAGAAGATAAAAGAAAAATGATTCTTTCTGGACAGCTCTCAAGCTTGCCTCAGGGGCAGGATGAATGGAATAGTCTTTTTATTAAAGCAATTACCAGAAAGAATAGTCTCAACTATAAAAGAGTCATTAATGGTACCGGGGTTGTTATTCATACAAACCTTGGTCGTTCACTCCTTGGTCCTGAAAGCATAAACGCTTTGCAGGTAGCTGGAGGCTGTTACACAAATCTCGAATTTGATCTGTTAACTGGCAAGAGGGGTAGTCGTTACAGTCTAGTTGAGGGAATTATCTGTGATCTTACCGGAGCTGAAGCTGCCATAGTTGTTAACAATAATGCAGCAGCAGTCTTGCTTGCTTTGAATACACTATCTTTTAATACTGAGACTATAGTCTCAAGAGGGCAGTTAGTTGAAATTGGCGGTTCATTCAGGATTCCCGACGTAATGTCTAGAAGTGGCGCAAAGATGGTGGAAGTCGGAGCCACTAACCGAACGCATATTCATGATTATGAGAATGCCATTACTGAAGACACTACACTTCTATTAAAGGTTCACACTTCCAATTTCAGAGTGATCGGTTTTACCTCAGAGGTTCCTGTAGTAGATATGGTTGCAATTGGCAAAAGACATGGAGTTCCAGTTATGGAGGATCTTGGTAGTGGATCTTTAATTGATCTGTCCCCTTGGGGACTGCCAAAAGAACCTACTGTTCAAGAGATCGTTCAGGATGGAGCTGATGTTGTTACCTTCAGTGGTGATAAGCTATTAGGTGGGCCTCAGGCAGGCATTCTCGTTGGGAAGAAGAAAATCATTGATCGAATCAAGAAAAACCCGATGAATAGAGCGCTGCGTATAGATAAATTTACCCTGGCGGCTCTTGAGACTGTTCTACGTAACTATTATGACCTCGATATGGCCATTACCAATGTGCCAACACTCAATATGTTAACTGCTGATGCCAAGACGATTAAGAAGAAAGGGCAGGCAATTTTACGACGTCTTGGTGGAGCGAGTAAAAACAAAAAAATCATAGAACTTCAGCAAACAGTCTCGAAGGTTGGAGGTGGTGCGATGCCTGAATATGGGCTTCCCAGCTGGGCCTTGGTATTGCATCCAGGTTCTTGCAATGCCGCTACTTTAGAAAAACAACTGCGATCCCGTGATATTCCAATAATCGGACGAATAGAAGACGAGAAGATGATTCTCGATTTACGAACTATTCAACAAGGTGATATTCCCGTGTTGGTTGCCATGTTGAAGTCCTTCTCCCTGGAGTGTTCAAACTGATGCAGGATTATTTTCATCATGATCTCTTTAATACTCTTGAAAGAAACGATTTTATCCGTTTTGCACCTGAGTTTCTTCAAGCAATATATGCAAATATCCCAACTCTTGAATCTGTAACATTTCTTGATCCTGTATCGCAGCAACCAGCGGATTCAACCGAAGAAAGTAGTGAGGTCAGACGGGTGAGAGAGGCAGTGCAGGAGGCGGCAGATACAGATCGGCCAGTTTTCACCACTCATGCGCTTTATTTACCTCTTTTGGTTGAAGAAACAACGGTAATTGCGGAATTAAAAGGACTTGATGAGTATCTGATTCGAAAGGTAGGAAGTGACTGGTTGAATGGACTCCAACCCCTGTTGTTGAGAGAATTCCTGCTCATTAAACGCGCTAACATTGATTCCCTGACAGGGTTGCTTAGCTGTTTGCATCTGAACGAATCACTGAGCATTGACACAGATCAACTCTCTGGAGTGCTGGTTCTCTTATCAGTCTCTCCCAAAGGTTCAAACACTTTCTATGCCAGATCGTATCTTAATCAAACCGTATCTTTATTAAAAGGATTTATCAATGAACGTTTTCCTCTCTATTATATAGGACAGTCATGTTTTGCTTTGCTTTGCAAAGATACCGAGCAGAATTTCTCAGCAGAGTTTTCCCCACTTTTAGTAAACTTTTTTAAAAGGGAAGCCTGTTCACGAGTACATGTTGCTACATTGGATCTTGCACATTTTGATCTCAATCCTGATAGCTTGGTTTCTGTTTCTGAGGCCATTATGAAAAAGGCATGGGCTGCCCTGCACATTGCCAGTAAGCGTGGACCCTTTTCATTTTGCAATGCATCGGTTCTTGAAAACCTTGCTGCTCACCCACTAGCTCCTGCCCCAAAGCAACTTAAACGATGGTTACAAAGGGTAGCCCGAAACAGTGATAGCTTTTCGTTGCTGCAATTTACTGGTGGAGATGCCAAGTTGCGAGAAAGTGTGCAAGCTCAGGCTGGGAGCAAAGGGCAGGTTGTCACGGTGGAAAATGATTGCTACCTGTTTTTACCAACGGTGGACAGGAAAACGCTCAAAAAAACTGCTAAAAAAATAATAGCAGTACAATCGCAGAGCGTGGCAGAAGAGCAAGTACCCAATGTTGGCATTGCAATCTATTCCACAAAAGATCGATCAAAATCAGATATGTTGTTGAACTGCCGAAAGGCACTCTGTCATGCAGCGTTTTTTGATCTGGGTTCTATCGTTATTTGTGATGCGGTGAGTTTTAATATCAGTGGTGATATCTATTATGGTGATGGTGATCTTGTTCGCGCTGTAACAGAATATAAGATGGGATTGCAACTGAATGCCGAAGATGGAAATCTTCTTAACAGCCTTGGTGTCTGCTATGCTCAGATGAATAGGCATAAAGATGCTGTGCTCTGTTTTAAGCAGGCATGTACAAGCAGAGATGATCGTTTTATGGCCTTATATAATCTCGGCTTAGAGTTGCAGCAGTATGCAGAGACATCTGCTGCTATAGAATCCTTCACCAGGGCACTTGCCTGTCCTGAGAGTGAAAATCAGGAAGTGGCCCGCAAGGATATATGTTTTCAGCTTTCTGTGCTTTGCTGTCAGGAGAAATTGTATAAAAAGGGTCTGGCACTTTTACAGCCCTGGTATGCCAGTGAAGCAGGCGGAAAAGCCCTTAAATATCTGGGCGAGCTGTATAGTGGGCTTGGTAACTATAAAAAAGCGATGAAATATCTTCAGCTTGCCATGCGCTATAATGAATATGATGCTGAAGTATTAGGGCTTTTAGGTGAAATTTATTTACAGGAAAATGAAGGTGATGATATTGCTTTGCGCTTTTGTGAGAAAGCCGTGGAGCTCAATCCTGATTCACTTGATCTGAAAATTCGTTTGGCAAAGGCTCAAATCCATTGTGGAGACCTATCGGCTGCTGGAAAAACTTTGCAATGTTGTCTAAGAAATAAAAAAACCAGGTTAGCAGCTCTTCAGCAAAAAGTAATTCTGGCGAACGAGCAGGGAAAAAGTAAAACAGCAGCCAAATGGCATTTGAAAGCTGAACAATTTGCTGCAAAAATATAAGGAAGGTAAGGGAATGGATTCAAAAGAGCGTAGACGTTTGACAAGAGAACCCAAGTATTGTCTTGAAAATGATGTGATTGGCGACTCCTGGAGAATGTTTCGTATTATGGGAGAGTTTGTTGAAGGGTTTGATGGAATGTCGGCAGTGAATGTGCCATCTGTTTCAATTTTTGGCTCCGCAAGAACTCAGACAGATGATCCATGGTATGAAAAAGCTGAACATATCGCTTCAGAACTTGCAAAAGCCGGATATGGCGTAATAACAGGTGGTGGCCCAGGAATAATGGAAGCTGCCAACAAGGGTGCCCATGAGGCTGGTGGGATTTCTGTCGGTTTGAATATTGCCTTGCCCCATGAACAGGATCCAAACCCATACGCTAATTTCCCCCTTGAGTTTAAGTATTTCTTTGTTAGAAAAGTAATGTTTTTGAAGTATTCCCTTGCCTTTATCTGTTTGCCGGGAGGGTTTGGCTCTCTTGATGAATTGTTTGAAGCAGTCACTTTAATCCAGACACAACGGATAAAACCCTGTCCAATTTTACTGGTGGGAAGTTCGTTTTGGGGAGGATTGATCGATTGGATGAAAGATCAATTCGTTGCTAACGGGACCATTAGTATTGAAGACCTTGATCTCATTCAGCTCGTTGATGATACCGAAGAAGTCATTGAAATTATAAGAAAGAGTGTTGTATAATAGGCCTTAGACGGTAGTTTCCCCCATTTAGTAGAGGAGCAACGAATGGCCCAGATAGATGCATTTTTTAAATTAATGAATGATGAGGGTGCCTCGGATTTACATATGGTAGCCGAGCAGCAACCCATTCTTCGTATCCGTGGAGACATGGAACGTGTTAAATTTAAAAAAATGGAAAACGAAGAGCTGAAAGCAATGCTCTATGAGATTTGCCCTGAAGATAAAATCAAAATTTTTGAAGAAAAAGGTGATGTGGATTTTGGTTATGAAATACAAGGGCTTGCCCGGTATCGTTGTAACTTCTTTAGACAAAAATTTGGTATTGGTGCTGTTTTTCGTGAAATCCCAAGTGAAATCTTAAGCTGTGAACAGTTGGGGTTGCCTAAGGTTATTTCCCGATTGGCATATCTTCCGAAAGGTCTCGTTCTGATAACAGGCCCCACAGGTTCAGGTAAGTCGACAACCCTTGCAGCAATTATTGATGAAGCCAATCGTAACCGCAAAGATCATATTATTACCATTGAGGATCCGATAGAATTTGTTCATCGCTCTCAGAAATGCATTATCAATCACAGGGAAGTAGGGCAGCATACCAGAAGTTTCTCCGCAGCCCTTCGCGGAGCACTGCGTGAAGATCCTGATATCATCATGGTTGGTGAGATGCGTGATCTTGAAACCGTTGCCCTGGCAATGGAGGCTGCCATGACTGGTCATCTGGTTTTTGGCACGTTGCATACCATTAATGCTATGAAAACCGTTGATCGTGTGGTTGAAATCTTCCCGGCCAATCAACAGGGGCAGGTACGCTCTACGTTGTCAGATGCTCTACGGGCAGTTGTTTCACAAACTCTTTTTAAACGAACCGATATCAAGGGACGTTGCGCAGCTCTTGAGGTACTTATTGCCACACCTGCAGTTCGAAATTTGATACGGGAAGGTAAAACGTACCAGATTGCCTCGGTTATGCAGACTGGTAAAAAATATGGGATGCAGACCCTTGATGATGCGATCATGATGTATCTCGAAAAACGACAGATCAGTGCCGATGATGCGTACTCGAATGCTGTTGAGAAGTCTAAATTTTTGAAATTTCTTCGTAAACCACCCTCCGATTTTACGGAAGTTTAAAAAATTATAACTGAAAAGATGCCTGTTTCCAGCAAGGACCTGGCTGCCGTACAATCAGGGCGTAAATGCTTTGTTGCTATGGGAGCAACGTATTTTTTTGGTGTATTCAACGATAATTTTTTTAAACAGGCTGTCTTACTTCTTGCCGTAACTGCTGGTTTGTCTGGCTTGCAAGGCCAGGCAACCATGCTCTTTTCACTGCCCTTTATTCTCTTTTCAGCCCATGGCGGCTGGCTTGCTGATCGTTTTCCAAAACGTCAGGTAATAATTTCTGTAAAAATACTTGAACTATTCGCCATGGCCATTGGAGCATATGGCCTGGTCACGTTGAATTGGGACTGGATTCTGGCCATGCTCTTTTTGATGGGTTTGCAGTCTGCCATATTTGGCCCATCTTTAAATGGTTCCATCCCTGAGTTATATCCCGAATGGTACGTCACAAAAGCGAATGCGTTATTGAAACTCGTTACAACTACAGCCATTCTTCTGGGTATGGCCGCGGCAGGTATCTGTCTTGATCAGAACTGGTTTGTTACTTCTGCTCCATTTGGTCAAGTGCTTGTCGCAACTCTTGTGCTGATCATAGCAATCATTGGCCTTATAAGTTCATTGGGTATCCAACAATTCCCAAAAAATCAATCCGATACACCATTTCCTTGGAGTGGTCCCCTTGTTTCATTGCGGGATTCGCTCGCTTTTCGTTTTGATCCTTTGTTAGCCCTCGCTGTTGCCGGAGACTGCTTTTTTTACTTTATCAGTCTTATCGCGGTAATGGTGATAAATACTCTAGGAATAAGTCAGTTACAGATATCTAAAAGCAGTACTAGTCTTCTTGCAGTGGCTCTTATGGTTGGAGTTTGTCTTGGCTCTTTGCTTGCTGCTAAAATTACAACTTCAAGTCGCTGGTCTCATGTCATGGCGCCTGCCAGTTTTGGCATGGGTTTGTTTCTGCTTTGTACTGGATTTGTGGGTGGGACAGCAATGGATAATCAATTTTTGTTTTTATTTCTATCCCTTACAGGAGCAGGGTTTTGTGGAGGAATTTTTCTGATTCCTCTCACGGCGTTTATTCAGGTTCGCCCCAAATCGTATCAAAAAGGGAAAGTGATAGCGGCTGATAATTTCTGTGCTTTTTCAAGTATGCTCATTGCCGGGCAACTATTTACTCTTTTTGATTCTATCTTTCTGCCGTCAGTAAATATGTTAATATTAGGTGGACTTGGTATCGTCTCTGGAGGAATGTTTTTTCTGATTGTTCGATATGTCAAAGAGTAACAGAGGTCTAGGAGGTAAGCCTTATTTTGTGTAGGGCTGTTTTTTAAAGGGTGTGATTGTCATAGTTTCGTGAGTAATGTTTATGCGGATTGCTCCATGGAGTGCAGTATTGAACAGAGGAATTGTATGGGTAGTACAATACTTTCGTAACTCTACAGAGGGGAAATGCTCCGGACGAAAACGGCCAGCAGAGACAATTATGTGTTGAGGATTTACCTTCTTCAAGAAGGGAAATGAACTGGAAGTTTTCGAGCCATGGTGTGGGGATAGAAGTGTATTAGCTTGTAGTACAGCTCCGTTATGCAGGAGTTTTTGCTCAACTCGTTTACTTATATCGCCTGGAAGAATACAAGAAAAATTTCCATGACTGAAACGGAGGATTAAGCTTTTATCGTTTGAACTTGCTTTCTCATCATTTTGAAATGGATTGGCAATATTTTGTAACTTGGCCCCTTTTTTTTTCAATACGATCATTTCGTTCTCTGTTTTGCGTATTTCAATGTCCAGACTCTTGGCAAGATTCAGAAGATTATAATAATTCTGGTCGTAATCACTATCTCCGTTTATCCACAAAATTTCTGGCCTGAAACGCTTCAGTAAAAAAGGAATACCATTGTAATGATCTGCATCAGGATGACTGATAAGGATAGCATCCAATTGAATAATTCCTCTGTGCCATAGATAGGGCGCAATAACTCTTTCTCCCACATCAAAAGTTTTGGAGGATGCTCCTCCTCCGTCAACCAGTATTGTTTTGCCTTGTGGAAGAGTAAGGAGAGTTGCGCTTCCCTGGCCCACATCAATGAATACTAATTCTGATTTTGTACTGAAATAACGGGGGAAAGACCTGGGTGGAAAGAAGAATAATATACAAACCAGGAAGAACAATGGGATCGAGAATTTTAGTGAGTATTTGGAGAAACAGAAGAAAATCGCAAAATAATAGCACAGGATCAGGGCTATGGATGGAGTGGCAAACCATACAGTGGAAAATGAAAGATTTGAGAAGAAATCGCTCAAGTAGAGTGCTGTTGTAATCCCTCCACTTCCTATTGATAAAAGAAACTCTGCAAATGAGGGTGCAATATACATAAAGGGAATTGCAGTTAGTCCAATAGGAAGACTCCATAGGCATAGGAGTGGCTCAAGAAGAAGATTTGCCAAAGGGCCAACGGTTGAAATTCTATTAAAATAGTGGAGCAATAAAGGGGCTGTTCCAAAGGTTGCAGTTATAGAGACAAGCAATGCTGCAACTATCCATGGTAAAATCTTTTTATGGAGTGGAATGGAAATCGAAGTTCGATCATTCGAAACCTGTATCCATTGTTTAAGTTTTGGAAAAACAAAAATGAGAGATGCAACTGCTATAAAAGAAAGCTGAAAAGACACAGTGAAGAGACTCAATGGGTTTTCGATGAGAATTAGAAGTGCAGCAAAAGCGAGTGTGGTAAAAGATGAGCGTTGTCGCTGGGCGCAAAATGCGACAATAAAAACAACCACCATTATCAGTGAACGCAGTACCGGAGTCTGGGCACCAGCAAGTAATGCATACGTAGTAAGGAATGGAATAGTGCTCAGAAGTGCAAGCTTTTTACAGGGAAAACGTAACAACAGAAATGATGATCTTCTCAGCAGCCAATAAAAAACAAGAAAAAGTGCAGAAGCGACCAGAGAGAGGTGAATTCCTGAAATTGCAAAAATGTGCATCACTCCTGAACCTTTAAAGGATTCAAGGCGAGCTCTGTCAATACCAGCCCGATCGCCGATAAGCAATGCTCTGTATATGGCAGCATGGTCAGGGGCTATATGTGTGTCCAGAAAATCTCTAATATCACGACGAATCTGTTCAGGAAGATATCGAAGCTTGCGTAGCAGGTTACCCTCATATTGTAGAGCATGGATATGAGCTGTGGACGCAATACGGCCAATGAGGGAGATATCTTTGGCGGCAAGGAATGCAGGGTAGTCAAATCCACCTGGGTTGCCAAATCGGTAAGGGCGTGAGAGTTTACAACGGATTAGTAATTCATCACCTGGACTGTAGATATCAGGGAGTTTTTTATAAAGTTTTAATGTTACAAGTCCTGTGACTGGTGTGAATCGATCGTCCTGTTTTTTTCGCAATGCTCGGCTGTTCAATAGAATTATGGATTTTTCGCCATCAAAAAGTGGCATACTGTGCAGGGTACCGCTGAGAACTACGTCAGTTTCATCCGTGATGGTAGAATAAATATTTGTTTCCAGAACAAAGTGCTCCTGATAGTGAGCCATTCTTAAAAAGCCGAGGGAACAAACGAAAAGCAGAAGAAAAAACAAGGTTCTGGAGACTGGTGGCTTTCGAATAAAAAAGAGGGCTGGAATGAAAAACAGGAGAGCAAGATTTGTAGTGATATTCTGTGGAAATGGAAATAAATGATGGAGGATGATGCCGGTTACAAAGGAGAGGCTGATCGAGATGAGCAGATATTGTTGGATATTCTGCCAATAGTGTTTCACAGCAATGTTTTGATGATAGAAAGATGTTTCGCTACAACACCCAATTTTGTTTTGCTGTACTCTCTGGCAGCAGTCCCTTTTTTTCGCAACCATTCAGGATTGCGGAGCAATGCCTCCAAATTGGACATAAGGTCTATCTGATCCCGCACCATAATGGCTCCACCGGCATGCATCAATTCGCCACTGATTTCAAAGAAGTCCTCCATATGATGCCCAAATAAAACAGGAATTCCGTAGATCGCAGGTTCTATCGGATTGTGGCCACCTTTTGCCACCAGGCTACCTCCCACAAAAGCGATATCTGCACGGCTATAGACGCGATTCAATTCGCCAAAGGTATCAAGGATAAAGAGGTCTTTACCGCCAACATTAATTTGACTGCGCCGGTTTGCAATGAGTCCCATTTCCTGTGCAAGGTGATGGATAGCAGAACCACGCATCTTGTTGTTTGGGGCAATGATAAGATAGATGTCCGGGAATTCGTCTTGCAGTTTTTTTAAGCAGTGGAGAATGGTTTCATCCTCATCAGCATGGGTAGATCCCGCCACAATAAGTTGTTTGTTCTCAGGTAAAGTGAAGGGAAGAGAATGCTGCTTCAGGGAAGAAGTGTGGATCGCAGTATCGAATTTCAGATTAGGAAGTGTGTGTATCCTGGTTTTGTCAACGCTGAGCTCGATGAGTTTTTGTCGGTCATTGTCAGTTTGTACACAAAGAGCGGCGAAAGATGCAAAAAGAGGTTTAAAGAAGTATGCGAAGCGTTTGTATGATTTGTTTGATTGGACAGAAATCCTGAAGTTGACAAGCATTGTAGGAATCTGCTTTTTCTTCATACATCCAAGAATATTGGGCCACAAATCTGCATTAACCAGAACAAACAGATCCGGTTCGATGAGTCGTAGAAACCTATTGATTACAAAACGAATATCGAGTGGTAGGAGAATAAAGTGATCGACAGTGTAGGCAAGTATACTTTTTGCCAGCTCCTCACCTTCACAATTTAAAGTGGAAAAAAATATTTCAGCATCAGGATAGTCTTTTTTAATCCCGGTAATGAGCGGCAAAGAAGAGGTGATTTCACTAATGGACTGTGCATGAATCCAAAAAGTTCGTCTGCCTATTTGTTTGGGCCTGCAATGAAACCCAATTCCAAGTCTCCTAAAATTTTGTGGTCTGCTTTTAGAGAGAAAAAGGAACGCGAGCAGCAATGGAGACAGCAGCAGTTGTAGTGTGTTGTAAAGAATTATCATGGTCTAAATATGTGGGCTAATTGGAGTAAGCTACTGTACCATATATTCTTTTTTGTAGGTATGATAAATGTTTGTACGATAGAGCTAGTCTGGGAGGGTTAACTTTGCAGGACTTTTTGTACAATTTCCCTTAACTGGTCAAGAGTATAAGGTTTTTTTATAAATTCTTGAGCTCCCAGTTCTAAACAGGCTTTTATATCTTTGTTCTCTGAGAAACCACTGGCAATGATAGCTTTTTGTCCAGGATACAGAATGCTGATTTCTTTGTACGTCTCATAGCCGTTTATACCGGGTTCCATCTGCATATCCAATAGCAGTAAGTCAACTTTTGTTGATTTTACAAATTGAATGGCTTCTTCACCACTGGCTACAGAATCAACTTTATAGCCGAAAAAAAGTAACATTTCAAATGCAATATCGCGTAAGAGCGACTCATCATCAACAACAAGAATGTGCTCACCCTCGCAACTTGATGGAACTCTTCCTACTTTTTCTACGTCTGGGGTAAGGTTGTTCTCTGTAGATTTTTGACTGGGAAAGTAGAGTTCAAAGTTTGTTCCACTGGCATTGCTGTCAACAAAAATCTGTCCTTTATGATCCTGGACTGTGTTCCAAACCACTGTCAGACCAAGCCCGGTACCACTTCTGTCCATATTCTTTTTTGAGTAGAAAGGTTCAAAGATATAGCCAAGATCTTGTTTACTGATCCCAGGACCATTATCACGAACACTTAGTACCAGGTATTCTCCAGCGTTTAATCCTTTCTCAATACTTGACTGCGCGTCAATAAATATTGTACTCGTTGAAAGAGTAACTGTACCGGAGTTGGTAATGGCCTCAACAGCATTAGTAACAAGGTTCATGATACATTTTTTAATATGAACCTGTGAACAGGAGATGGTGGATGCCGTTGCACTCAGTTCATGAGAGACTAGCACTTTAGGATGGAGAGATTTGAGTTTTGCGCATTCCAGGGAATTCAAGTATTCAAGGATAAGGGTGTTGAGCTTATGGTTTTCTCTTGTACTGGCAGCTCCCCTGGCAACGGTGAGTAAATCATCGACCACTGCTGCCGCACGCATCCCGGAATCTCGAATTGCTTCAATTTGTTTTCGTATTTCGCTGTCCTTTGGTAACTTTTGTAAAATTAAGTCTGGATGACCAACCATCCCTGAAAGAATATTGTTTAAATCATGGGCAACACCTCCAGCCATCAGACCGATGGATTCCATACGTCTTGCCTGGTTGAGTTGATTTTCAAGAACATTCTTTTCTGCAGCGGCTTTTTTGCGTCCTGTAATATTGCGGACAATGGAAGTGACTTCGTCTTCACCACTTTTAACCATCCGGCCTTCAAAATCCTGTAGCCCTTGTCCGGGGATTTCGAGCTGGTATTCAATGGTGTTCATTTCTCCAGAGCTAATGGTCTTCCGAATCTGGCCGCGGATGATTTTCGCCAGTTCTGCTGGCAATAATTCATCACTCGTTTTTCCAATAATATCCTTAATAGATTGTCGATACAGGTCTTTCAACTCTGCTTTAACATCTATATAACGGCCATCTCCAGTTAAGCGGAAAACCATATCCGGAATTGCTTCTAACAGTGCCGTGGCACGTTTCTCACTCCTTTGTAGTTTGTCCTCAGCAGCCTTTCGTTCAGTAATGTCGATTATTGTACCAACAGAAGCGGGTTTCCCCTCGTGAATGATTGCCCCTCCAAGGGCCATTGTGTCGAAAGTTTCACCGTTAGAACGCAGACATTTGATGTCCTTAATACGTTTTAACTCTCCAGACTCCCAGCGTATTAAATTCTGTTTAATTTGTTCACGCTGTTCGGGAACTACGAGATCAAGTGGAGACATTTTGTGCAGCATCTCCTCTTTAGTGTAACCAAACATTGAAGTCATTACAGGGTTCACATACTGGAAGACAAAGTCCTGAATAATATATACCCCTATGATGGTTGAATCCATAGTACTACGAAACCTTTCTTCGCTTTCTAGTAATGCAATTTTTTCGTCATAGAGGTGTTGTTGCGCCAGGATCTTCTCTGTAAATATTGTATTTATATCCTTGGCCATTTGGTCAAATTCATGGAATTTGAGCTGTTCGCGATTAATGGATTTGTCTACAGATGTGTCGTTGTTAAAGAAAGTTGTAATACAATCTATGTCTTCCATCATATTGATGTTAAATTTACGAAATAGCAGAAGGAAGAATATGATGACGACAAGAGTGAGCAGGCTAAAGGAGAGCAACTTAGTCTGAATTTGCTCTTTATGATGTTTCTGCATGATAGCGATTTCACTTTCAACATCATCGAGGTAGATACCGGCACCAATCAGCCATTGCAGGTCAGGAAGCCCTAAGATAAATGAGGTCTTGGGTGATTCAGTTGCCGGAGAAGATAATTTGGGCAAAGTATAGTAAATATAGTCTCCGTCAGGCATTAACGCAGCCGTATGCTCTTTCTCAAAAAAATGTTTCATTTTTTCGGGATTTTTATTGAAAATTTCCCATAATTTTTTCTTTCCCTGAATTTGTCTGCCACTTGAGACCAGGGCATCGCCATTTAACCTGTTGATAAAGATATATCCTTCTTTGCCAAAGCGAATTCGGCTGATTGTGGCAAGGAGTTTTTCTCGAACTTTGACCTCGATGTCGTCAGAATAGAGACTGGCACCTACGAAGTAGTTCATTACTTCGATATTTTTAATAAAAGATATTTTTCCAAAATCGTTTAGTGTAGCCCCTGGCGTGCTCCTATGATAATAGTAAAAACCTTCACCATCCTCTTTGGCGATTTCTATCATATCTCTAACAACATACTTTCCTTGAGTCTCTTGTCTTTTTAAGAGATTCTTTTCCTCGAATTCGGGCTTGTCAACAAAAAGCAATTCAGTTCCATCTAGGGCAGTCATGAAGAAATATCCATTTCCTTTCTCGAAACGGATGGGTTCTAAAGCGTCTTTTATCATTTTTAGAATTTTGCTTTCGTCTTCAGTTTTCTGGTTTTGCAGATAAATATTCCGGGCAATATTCCACGCTTCGTATACCCTTAATTTAATAGTTTGTTTGGTGAGAGCTTTAGTTTGTGCAATTTCGTGAGCGATTAATTCGGCAACACGATAAACCTCCTGCTTGATGATTTTCTTCTGATTGTTTATGAAAGCAGAGCGTAGGTTATTGGATTGAAGGTTGAAATCACGGTAGGAGACAACAATATCGATAGTTCCAATACTGACCGATATACCAAGAATAAGAAGGATACCCCAGAACAGAGAGAGTTTTTTGAAATGAGATTTTTGCTTCATTTATTTATTTGCCCGGTTTGACCGTGACTTTTGTATTCTTTTGGAGCGTTTTTGTCGATGTTTGCTTAATTGTATAGAAAATCAATGAAGAAAGTCAAAAACTTTTGTTACTGATGCTATGAATATAATTTTATTTGAAAAAGAAGAGGTCAAACAAAAACGTGTCATTTTGGCTGATCACCGCGCAAAACATATTGTAAAAGTCTTGCACAGTGAGGTTGGTGATTCGGTTCGTGTTGGGGTGATAGAAGGAGATATTGGTATTGGAAAAATAAAGAGGATTCAAAAGAAGTTTCCATTTGTTGTGGAACTGATTGTCGAATTCACCGATAAAACCGTTTCTCCTCCAGCAATTGATCTGCTTCTTGCTTTGCCAAGACCAATCATGCTGAAAAGGATATTGAGTCAGGTGACAACCCTTGGTGTCGGTAGAATTTTTATTATTAATGCATGCAGGGTTGAAAAAAGTTTCTGGGAAGCGGGAATTCTACGGCGTGTGGAGTATAGACCGCATTTAATTCAGGGCTTGGAGCAAGCTGTCGATACGCATTTACCAGAAGTTCATATTTATCGTCATTTTCGCCCATTTATTGAAGATGAACTACCCCGTATTGTGCAAAACTATACCCATCAACTCTTAGCACATCCCCAGGGAAGACAAACACTAACCGCCAGCATGGGAGGTAGAAAGGGCCGGATACTTTATGCCATTGGTCCCGAAGGAGGGTGGGTTGATTTTGAGCTGGACAAGTTTGAAGAGGTTGGAATGTCCTCTTTTTCAATTGGGGCCAGAATCTTAAAAGTTGATACAGCTACAGTGGCTATACATGCCAGAATAATGCAAGAGCTTGAATGAATATTTTGAAAACATACTAGTACATAGTATAATTTAAAGTTTCGGGTAAAGTCGCTTTAGCTTAATGCGAGCATCATCCGTCTTGAATTGCCAATCCACGTTGGTTTGGCGATT
>JAFLJS010000044.1 GCA_022712895.1 Desulfocapsa sp. | reverse complement strand
TAGTTTTGAATTTGGGTAGTAAAATTATCTTCTGCTTCAAACCTCTCAAATATCCAAGCTTGTTTATCTGTTTGAGCCATCTCAAACTCATCTGAGCTATACTTCTCTTTTAACTCATTTACATAAGCTCTATAACCTGAGTAGTAGTCTATGAATGTCTCAAACTCCTTAGCTACTCTAGATATATCTGTACTCATATCATTAGCTACTGTTTTAAACTCTGCATCTAAGTTATAATATATAAAACTATCATAAACTAATCCACTTCCTCTTAGTTGTGGTAAATCTCTTGTAGACTCATCTATAGTGAAGTTTGGTATATCTTCTATATATACTTTTGTATCTTTAGCGTCTGTTGCTAGTTGTATATCTGCTGCTAACTCTTTGTTACCATCACTATCTGTGTATTTACTAGCCTCACTTAGTAAGTTTCCATTTACTTCTATATTTGTTTCTACATAGTTTAAGTCTATTGAGAGTACTCCTTCATCTTTTAAGCTTGTAAGTTCTCCATCTTGTACTTTTGCATCTTGGTTATAATCGTGCCATACTTGTAGGTTTGAGAAAAGTTCATCTTTTCTATCTATTTTATTATCATGGTTAGAATCTGCTATTCTTTTTAGTTCAAGGAAACCATTTTCATCTTGGTTACCAAATACTTCATCGATTCCATCTATTTGTCCGTTTTCATTTTTATCATAAACTACAAGTGCATCTTCGGCTTTTATCCAGCCAACTCTTTCTCTTAGTCCATCGCCTGTTATATCAAAGTATGTAGTTGAGTCTTGTAGTGAGCTTGTAGATATAAAGCCATCCTTGTTGCTATCCAGAGCTAGGGGGTCATACCTATTATTACCTCCAGAAGCTGGATCATCATCTATAATCGTTCCATCCCCTGTATCATCAGTAATTATATTTGGATTATTATCCCCTGTATAACTTCCTGAAGTACTAAGTGTAAACTCTACATCTGGGTTATCGGTACTATTATCACTCCATGTATACTCATATGATTTACTTTGTTCTCCACTCTCAAATACTACTGTATCTCCACCTACATCTACACTTAGTTGTTCACCATCTCCCATAGCTCTTGAAAGATTTATATCAAACAACATACTCTCTGATGCTTCTACTGCACTTGCATCTGAGATAGTTACTTCTATTTCGTTATCATCAAACTCTATTCCTAAATCTTTATCTGACCACTCTAAGATAGTGATACTCTCTGCACTTTGTTTTTTTGTAACTGTGAGTGTTCCATTTACATCTTCATATACAAAGTTATCATCTTCATACATTTGTGTGTTTGGTAGTATTTTTTTTAAACCTGTTAGATCTATGTTATCAAAGAGAACTTTTCCTTTTCCGTTGCTGTCTGTTATTTCATCTTGGTTGTTTACTAGGTATGTATCAAATCCTGTTCCACCTTTTAGAGTATCTGCTTGATTTCCACCTACTAGTACATCATTTCCACCGTTTAGGTCTATGAGTACATTTGAAGCGTTTGCTTCGCCTGTTAGGGTGTGGGTTGTGTTTGTATCTAGTTTTGTGCCTGCATCTATAAGTACTTTTGTAGGGTAGTCAAACTTTATACGGTTATCATCAAATAGCCAAGTGTTTAGTGCTACTAAATCTTTTGTAGTTGTGCCGTTGTTTAGATTTTGGGCTATCATTGAAAGTGAATCATTAGCTTTGACTGTATAAACTCCCCCATTTCCTATATCTATTAATTCTCCTACCTCTATGTGTATTTGTGAAAGTAAAAATGAAACTTTATCTATGTTTTGGACTGCGTTTGTTAGTTGGATTGGGGAGAGGTTTTGGATGTCGAAGGTTTTACCGTTTAGGGTTAGTTTATCAGCTTGTGTTTCTTTTAAAATAATTTCTACAGCATCTTTTTCAGATGTAGTTGATGTAGTTATAACTGCATCTTTTGTGAGTTGATTATATAGAAAAGATTCTGTACCTGATTTTATTTCTGTAATTTGGCGGTAGTTTACGTAGTCTGGAAAAGCATCCATAACATTACGGTCGCCATCTAGGATAAATTTGTCTTGAGTAACTTTGCCGTATATAGTTGAGTCGTAATATTCTAAATCATCATTTATTTTTTCTATTAATTCAGTAAAAAATATTTCTCCATTAGCATACCAATCATCTGCGTTAATACCTCCGATAATAGAACCAATAACCGCTCCTGCAACAAAACCAGGAGGTCCAGCAATTACACCACCAATTGCTGCACCAACTTCTCCCATCCCCCATGCAAGAACTTGAGTACCTATTAAGGTGTCAAGACTTTTATCAGGATTCATGTTTGCATCAAACACACCATTTATAACTCCATCAACTACAGAAAAAACAACACTTATTCTTTTTCCAATGATATCTACAAGAATATCATCGTACTTTTCTAATGCTTGAGAAGATAGTTCACCTACAAATCCCATCATTCCACTAAAAGATGATAAAGCTATTTCATCAGATGTTATATTTCTATCCCAGACTGTATAGTTCTGATCTTCTACTTTAATCGTTGCAACTTCTTGAATACTCATTTTAATTTCCTTGTATCTTTAATATTTTTAATAATTTTTTAATTTTTAATGCTTGCTCATTACCTATTAAATTTCCATTTATAAAAAACATAAACCTAGAAAATAAGCTATCATAAACAATAAATGCGAAAGAGCGTTCTATAATATATGTTGAACCAGTACTGTTAACCTTCTTAATATTGACATTTTTAATAGTTTTCTTTCCAAATAAGTGCCATTCAAATTCAATTCTATCTTCATAAAACTCTACTTTTTTCAAAAAGAAAGCCCTGATGAAAAATAACATTATCATTCCAAGAGTAATACCAATTATAATAGACCACAACTCTCCTTCTATAAAAATCAGCCCATAAGATAGCCATAAAATTAAGAGATAAAAAAAGCCTTGTATAAATATACTTATATTCATTTCTTCCGTTGTTACAACTAATAACGTAATATTTTCCTTTACAGCAACTTTCTCTTTATCATTCTTCACGTCTAAATACATATTATTTTCTTCCATCATGCCACCTCTTTTTTATTAAAATCCAAACTATTCATTATTTTTAAATACTTTTTAATATTATCTTGTTTTGTGATACAAGCAAATGATTTCTGTTTTAAAATATTATTTTCAAATATAGCTATTAATTTATGTGTTATTTTGTAACTATAATCACTTAGTTGTATCACAATTCGTTTTTGTGGTGAAGGTATGGTGTAGAGTTTCTCATCTATGGTTTTGCTATTATCGTTAAAGTATTGTGTTGCATTTTCAAGATTCACATCTTTAAAGATTGATTGCATTGCAAAGCTACTCTCTAGTTTATCTGCTAATGATTGGTATTTAATATCCATATTTGCATCATCTATAATTGCTTTTGTTGGTATACTACCTCTGTTTAAATTTGAAGTGTAATAGTTTTGAATTTGGGTAGTAAAATTATCTTCTGCTTCAAACCTCTCAAATATCCAAGCTTGTTTATCTGTTTGAGCCATCTCAAACTCATCTGAGCTATACTTCTCTTTTAACTCATTTACATAAGCTCTATAACCTGAG